>JBBQHE010000152.1:0-11096 GCA_038323655.1 Acetobacterales bacterium
GTGGTCATGACGCCGGGCAGGGTCCAGCCCGGCACCGGCACCGGGCGTTCATGGGCGCCGGCCGCGATGACCAGCGCGCGGGGCGAAAATGTCGCGGCCTGGCCGCGGATGACGGCGGCGATCTCGGGGCCCGCGGCGGGGGCGGCGTCATTGCCCGCCCAGTCGGCGGGCGGGGGCGGGAAGGCGCCCCAGACGGTGGCGCCGTGGCGGATCTCGACCCCCGCCTTGGCCGCGCGGGCAAACAGGGCCGCACCCCGGCGGAACTGGGTGTCGGGGGCCGTGTGGGTGTGGCTGGGTGCCAGCGGCTTCATGTACTGCCCGCCGGGTGCGTCGCGTTCATCCAGCACCAGCACGCGCACCCCCGCCTCGGCGGCGGCGACAGCGGCCGACAGCCCCGCGGGGCCGGCGCCGATCACCAGCAGTTCCGGCGACTCGCCAGGGATCGCCACGGGGGCTTCGGCCAGCGGGGCGGGCAGCGCGGGCACGGCCGATTCCACCCGCATGCCCTGGGTCGCCTTGACCAGGCAGGCGCGCTGGTTGGCCCGCCCATCGACCGTCACCAGGCAGTCGAAGCAGGCGCCCATGCCGCACCACAGCCCGCGCGGCGCGCCGGTCGCGGTGTCGCGGAAACGCAGGTGGCCCGCGGCCGACAGGGCGGCGGCGATGGTCTCCCCGGGGATGGCCGCGATCTGCTCGCCGTCGAAGCGTATGCCCAGCCGTTCGGCAATCGGGCGGATGGCGGTGCTGGTCAGGCGCATGGGGATTCCCGGTCTGCCCCCTTGCCGCGGCGCCGGCTTTGGGGTCGGTTGTCATCATCGTGTCAGGAAGCGGATGGGCAAGATGGCGGGCGAGCCGTTTTCGGGGTGCTACACGGTCCTGGTGACACCCTTCGATGGCAGGGGCGTTGATCTGGTGGCGTTGCGGCGCCTGGTCGAATACCAGATCGCCAACGGCGTGCGCGGGCTGATTCCGCTGGGCTCGACCGGCGAATTCCTCTCCGTCTCCCGCGACGAAAGGGCGGCGATCGTCGAGACGGTGGTCAAGACCGCCGCCGGTCGCGTGCCCGTGCTGATCGGCACCGGTGAGGAAGACACCCGCCTGGTCGTGACCCTGTCGCGCGAAGCCGAGGCGATGGGTGCGGATGGGGTGATGATCATTCCGCCCTATTATTCCGTGCCGACGGACGACGAGCTGTTCCACCACTACAGCACCATCGCGGATGCGATCGGCATTCCGATCATGGTCTACAACAACCCCGCGACATCCAACGTGGACATGGGCGCCGATACCTTGGCGCGATTGTCACGGATTCCGAACTGCCGCTACGTCAAGGAAAGCACGCTGGAGGTGACGCGGGTGCGCGACATCATCGCGCGCTGCGACATGACGGTTTTTGCCGGCGTGCTGGGGTACGAGTCGGCTTGGCTCGGGGCGAAGGGCTGGGTCGCGGTATGCAGCAATGTGGCGCCGAAATTGTCGGCCGACATGTTCCATACCGCCATGGCCGGCGACCGTGACGCCGCCCTGCCGCTGTATCGCAGGCTTGCCCCCCTGCTGCCCTGGGTCGGTGGCCCGCGCTATGTCAGCGGCACCAAGGCCGCCTTCCGGCTGATGGGCATGGAAATGGGCGACCCCCGCCCGCCGCGCCTGCCGCTTCCTGCCGCCGACCTGGCCGCCCTGGCCGCAGTCTTGCAAGGCATCGGGCTGATGCCCGGCCAACGCGCTGCCGCTGAATAAACAAGGAGAACACCGATGACCTTCACCCGCCGCGGCCTGCTCGCCGCCCCCGCCCTGATCGCCGTCACCCCGGCCCTGGCCCAGCAGCGCGTGCCGAACAGCGAGCTGGTCAAGCCCGGCACGCTGACCATGAGCACCAACCCGACCCTGCCGCCCGTGCAATTCGTCGACAGCACGGGCGCGCTGCGCGGCATGCGGATCGAAATGGGCACCGAGCTCGCCCGGCGCCTGGGCCTGACCCCCGAATACGTCCGCGTCGAGTTCAGCGCGATGATCACGGGCCTGGCCGCGCGGCGCTGGGACCTGATCAACACCGGCATGTTCTACACCGAGGAACGCGCCCGGCTGATGCAGCTCGTGCGCTACGAACAGCAGACGATCGGCATCAGCGTCCCCCGCGGCAATCCGAAGAACATCACCAAGATCGAGGACCTGGCCGGGCTGAATGTCGGCGTCGAGCAAGGCGGCTTCGAATTCCGCCGCAGCCAGGACCTGATCGAGGATCTGCGCAAGCTGAACCTGCGCCCGATCACCGTCCGCGCCTTCGACAATTTCGCCGTCTCCTTCCAGGCACTGCGCGTCGGCCAGCTGGATGCCGCGATTTCCATCGACAGCACCGCCAAGGAATACGAGGACCGCGGCGACTTTACCCATGCCATCAAGGGTCTCTACGGCACGCCGGTCACCGTCGGCATGCGGTCGCGCGTGCTGGCGACTGCCGTTGCTGCGGCCTTTACCGAGATGCGCGCCGACAACTGGCTGCCGACCCTGATGGCGCGCTACGGCATCGCCGGCTGGGACGAAGGCTACACCGTCGTCGGCCCGACCTGATCCTTCATGCGCGTCTGGGACTGGGGTGGCTTCTTTGACTACCTGACCAACGCCTATCTGTTCGAGGGGGCGCTCGTCTCCCTCGGGCTGACGGTCGCGGCCCTGTCGCTCGGCTTGATGGGCGGCATCGGCATCGCGTTGCTGCGGCTGTCGGGCGGCCGCGTCGGCTACGGCTTTGCCGTTACCTACTGCTGGTTCTTTCGCGGCACGCCGCTGCTGGTGCAGTTGCTGATGATCTACACGGCACTGCCGCTGTTCGGCATACGGCTGTCAGTGATCGAGGCGACGCTGCTCGGCCTGTCGTTGAACGAGGCAGCCTATCTTTCCGAAACCGTGCGCGCCGGCATCCTGGCCGTGCCGCGCGGACAGGGCGAGGCCGCGACCGCGCTTGGCCTGCGCCCCGCGCAGCGCTTCCGCCTGGTGGTCTGGCCGCAGGCGCTGCGGGTGATCATCCCGCCGCTCGGCAACAGCGTGAACGGTCTGCTGAAGACCACCTCGATCGCCAGCGTGATCTCGATGGATGAGTTGCTGCGCCGGACGCAGATCCTGGTGCAGGAACGCTTCATGGTGCTGGAGTTGTTCACCGTCGCCGCTATCTACTACCTGGTCATGACGACGGTCTGGGACGTGGTGCAGCGCCGGTTGGAAGCCCGTTTCGGGCGCGGCTATGCGGGGGATGTGGGGGAGAAACGGTAGCCCGCCCCCAGGCCTGCGTCAGTAAGGCGGCTTCGGCGGCACGTATTCGCCCGGCTGCGGCTGATAAGGCGGGTTGGCCGCGATCGCCGCATCCAGCAGCGCGCCCAGGCTTGCACCGGGGCTTGCACCGGGCCCCAAGGGCGCCGGCGAGACGATCTGGACGCAGCCGGCCAGGGTCAGGCCCAAAAGCGCGGTCAGCGTCCGGATCATGGTCAGGTTTCCCGTGCCAAAAGCTGTTCCGCGAGCGTTGCCCAGTAGGAGGCGCCGATCGGCAGGATCGCGTCATTGAAGTCATAACGCGGATGATGGACCTGGGCTTCATCGGGCCCGCGGCCACCGCCGAGCATGATGTAGGACCCCGGCTTTTCGTTCAGCATGAAGGCGAAATCCTCGCCGCCCATCGTGGGTTTCGGCATTTCCACCACGCGGGCCTCGCCCGCGACCGTGATCGCGGCCCGTGCCGCACGGGCCGTCGCCTCGGCCTCATTCACCGTGGCGGGATAGGAGCGGCGGAAGGCGACCTCGGCCGAGGCACCGAAGGCCTGGGCGATGCCCGTCGCCAGGCGCATGACGCCCGCTTCCAGCACATCGCCGACCTCGGGCTTGAACCAGCGGGCGGTGCCGCGCAGCAGCACCGTCTCGGGGATAACGTTCCAGGTATCGCCGCCCAGGATATGGCCGATGGTGATGACCCCGGCTTCCACGGGTTCGACGCTGCGGGCCACGATGGATTGCAGGGCTGTGACGATCTGGGCCGCGATCACCACGGGATCGATCCCCTGATGCGGCATGGCGCCATGGGCGCCGCGGCCGGTGATGGTGATCTCGATATTCGCGACAGCCGCCATCACCGGCCCCACCTTCCAGGCGAAGATGCCGGCGGGCATCGAGGGCCAGTTGTGCATCCCAAAAACCTGTTCGACCGGGAAGCGGTCAAACAGGCCTTCCTTGACCATGATCTCGCCACCGCCGAGGTTTTCCTCGGCCGGCTGGAAGATCAGCACGACGGTGCCGTCGAAGTTGCGTGTCTCGGCCAGGTACTTGGCCGCACCCAGCAGCATGGTCGTGTGCCCGTCATGGCCGCAGGCATGCATCGCGCCCGGCGTGGTGCTGGCCCAAGGGGCGCCGGTCTGTTCGGTGATCGGCAGCGCGTCCATGTCGGCGCGCAGGCCGATGCTGCGGCTGCTGCTGCCCTGGCCGCGGATCACGCCGACGACGCCGGTGCGGGCGATGCCGGTCACCACCTCATCCACGCCGAAGTCACGCAGCTTCTGCGCCACGATGGCGCTGGTGCGATGTTCCTGCAGCGACAGTTCGGGATGGGTGTGGAAGTCGCGCCGCCAGGCGGTCATTTCGGCTTCGTAGTCGGCGATACGGTTGATGATCGGCATGTCGGTGTTTCCTATTCCGCCGCGGGGCGGAGAAAGCGCAGGTCGGCGCCGTCGGGCGCCTGCATCACCTGGTCGAAGACCAGGCGGTCCCAACCGCGGCCGGGGGCACGGGGCGCGGTCCAGGCGGCGCGGCGCGTGGCGAGCGTCGCCTCGTCCACCAGCAGGTCCAGGCTGCGGTCCTTGACCGAAAGCCGCACCCGGTCGCCGGTCTGGACCAGTGCCAGCGGCCCGCCGGCCGCGGCCTCGGGCGCGATATGCAGCACCACGGTGCCGAAGGCGGTGCCGGACATGCGGCAGTCGCTCATCCGCACCATGTCTTTTACACCCGCGCGGGCGAGCTTGCGGGGTATGGGCAGGTAGCCGGCTTCCGGCATGCCGGCCGGGGAGAGCGGGCCCGCGTTCTTCAGGATCAGGATGTCCTGCGCGGTGACGTCCAGATCGTCGCTGTCGATGCGGGCGGCCAGGTCCTCGACCCCGTCGAAGACGATGCAGCGGGCTTCGGTTTCGAACAGCGCCTCGGTTGCGGCCGAGCGCTTCAGGATCGCGCCATCGGGGGCGAGCGAGCCGAACAAGGCGACGCAGCCCCCGACCGGCGAGACGGGCTTGTCCCGCGCCCGAATGTAGGTGCGGTCCACGTAGCCGCCATCGCCGATCTTTTCGCCAAGCGTGATGCCGGCGACGTCGCGCTCATCCAGGTGCAGCAGGTCGCGCATTTCCCACAGCAAAGCCGGCAGCCCGCCGGCGGCGTGGAAGTCTTCCATGTAGCCGTCGCCGGTGGGCTTGAGATCGACCAGCACGGGTGTCGTGTCGGAAATGGCGTTCAGCCGGTGCAGATCGACCGCGATGCCGGCGCGCCCGGCGATGGCCGCCAGATGCACCAGGGCGTTGGTGGACCCGCCAAGCGCCAGCAGGGTGCGCAGCGCGTTCTCCACCGCCTTCTCGGTCACCACCTCCTTCGGGCGGCGCGGCTTGCCGGCTGCGAGCGCCCCCGCTTCCTCGGCCGCGCGCAGCCGGTCCGAATGCACCGCGGGGATCGAGGCATCGAGCAGCGGCATGAAGCCCAGCACGGCGGCCAGACACGCCATGGTGCTGGCCGTGCCCATCACGCCGCAGGTGCCGGAGGTGGTGGCGAGCTTGCCCTCGACCCGGCCAATCTGTTCCTCGGTCACGTCGCCCGCGCGATACCGCGCCCACCACCGCCGGCAATCGGTGCAGGCGGCCAGGCGCTCGCCTTCGAAGCGCTGCGCCAGCATCGGGCCGGTGACCAGCATGACGGCGGGCACATTGGCCGAGATCGCTGCCATCAACTGGGCCGGTACCGTCTTGTCGCAGCCGCCGACCAGCAGCACTGCATCCATCGGCTGGGCGGAGACCATCGCCTCCGTGTCGAGCGCCATCAGGTTCCGGTAGTGCATGGAGCAGGGGTAGAGGAAGGGTTCGCAGAGCGAGATGGTGGGGAAGGCCAGCGGCAGGGCGCCGGCGCCAAGCGCGCCGCGCATGGCGGCCACGATCAACTCAGGGACCGAGCGGTGGCAGTTGTTGAGGTCCGACCCGGTGTCGGCGATGCCGACGACGGGTCGGTTCAGCATCGCCTCGGAATAGCCCATGGATTTGGCGAAGGACCGGCGCAGGTAGAGCGCGAAGTCGCGGTCGCCGTAATTGGCGGCGTTGCGGCCGAGGCCATGGGGGGCGGGCGGGGCAGGGGGCGTGTCGCTCATGGATGCAGGCTAGGCCGGGTTTGACGCGTCTGGAAGTCTGGGGGTGAGCCGACGGTATCAGGATACCGTCATGATCTTTCCTTGACCAAACGCCGCTTTCCGGCCAGAAGGCGGGTCGCAAACCTCTTCCGACCGGAACACCATGCTCACGACAATCACACGTTCGCTGAAGCCTTCGGAGGTCACGAAGGGCTGGATGCTGATCGATGCCGACGGCATCGTGCTCGGCCGCCTTGCCGCCTTCGTCGCCAACCGCCTGCGCGGCAAGCACAAGCCGACATTCACCCCGCACGTCGATTGCGGCGACCATGTCGTCATCATCAACGCCAAGAAGGTGAAGGTCACCGGCAACAAGGCCGAACAGTCGGTCTTCTATTGGCATACCGGCTACGCCGGCGGGATCAAGGAGCGCACGGTGCGCGAACGGCTGGAAGGCCGCTTCCCCGAGCGCGTGGTCGAAAAGGCCGTGGAGCGCATGGTCCCCCGCGGGCCGCTCGGCCGCGCCCAGATGCGCAACCTGCATGTCTATGCCGGGGCCGAGCATCCGCACGCCGGCCAGTCGCCCCTCACGGTTGATTTCGCCGGGCTGAACCGCAAGAACGTCGCGGCCGCGGCGTCCCAGAATAAGGCTGCCTGATCATGAGCGAAACGCAGGGCACCCGCAGCCTCGCCGACCTGAAGGACCTGGTCGCCGGCACGCCGGCCGATGTGGCCCAGATCTCCACCGGCCCCATCTATGTCCGCAAGGTCGATGCCCAGGGCCGCTCCTACGCCACCGGCCGACGCAAGGATGCGGTCGCCCGCGTCTGGCTGAAGCGCGGCAAGGGCACGATCACCATCAACGACCGCCCGGCATCGGTGTATTTCGCGCGCCCCGTGCTGCGCATGCTGATCACCCAGCCCTTTCTGGTGGCCGACCGCTACCAGCAGCTGGACGTGGTCTGCACCGTCAAGGGCGGCGGTTTGTCCGGCCAGGCGGGTGCGGTGCGCCACGGCATCAGCCGGGCGCTGGTCTCCTTCGAGCCTGAGCTGCGCGGCATCCTGAAGAAGGCCGGTTTCATGACGCGCGACCCGCGCACGGTCGAGCGCAAGAAATACGGCAAGATGAAGGCCCGCCGGTCCTTCCAGTTCAGCAAGCGCTGATCTTTCCTGGTCTTGCAGAACAGGGGTCGCGGTACGCCGCGGCCCCTTTTTCATTTGCGCCGTTTCGCAACCGAAAGCCCCGCCGGCGCGTTCTGTCATGGCCACCCCACCAAGGCAGAACCCCCATGTCCCACATCGCCCGATGGCCACGCCTGTTTCTGCAGGCCGGGCTGATCGCCTGCCTTGCCAGTTGCCTTGCCAGTGCCTCGGCGCAGGCCAGGGATGACAACAATCGCCAGCGTGGCGGGCGCGACAACCACGGCCGCGGGCATGAGGGCCGGCGCCAGGCGCCGCCGCCACTGCCGGCCTGGCGCGGGCGGGACGATCGCACACCCTATCGCTACGACCGCGGCGAGCAGCGTGGCGGCTACCGCCAGAACAACGACGCCGGTCCCGCGATCGGCGGTGCGCTGCTCGGCCTGGGCCTGGGCGCGCTGCTGGGCGGGGCGCTGGCGAACCAGCAGCAGCCCGCCTACGCGCCGCCGCCGCCGGTGTATTACCCGCCGCCCACCTATTACGCGCCGCAGCCTGTCCCCTACGGCTACTGATGTCTTCCAGGAGAGCCCCCATGCTTCGCACCGCCCCCCGCCTCGCCTTGCTTTTCCTGGGCCTGCCCATGGCCGTCATGGCGCAGGGCGCGCCGACCATGGCGCCCGGCTCCGTGCAGCCTGACCCCGGTGCTGCCATGGCGGCCCCTGGCCCCACGGCCGGTCGTCCCGCGCACCGGGCGCCCCCCGCGGCCCCGGGCACACAGGCGCGCCCGCGGCTGCGCGAGGCGACGCCCGAACAAATGACCGAGGCGATGGAGCGCCACCTGGCCCTGCTGCGCGGCCAGCTTGGCATCACCGCCGCACAGACCCCGGCCTGGGACCAGTTCGCCCAGGTGTCACGCGACAACGCGATCGAACTGCGCCGGCGCTTCGAACAGCGCGCCGCGACCCTGGCCGGCATGACTGCTGCCGACAGCATGGCCGACTACGCCGCCATTTCCGAACTGCACGCGGCCGAACTGCTGCGCCTGTCCAACGCCTTCCGCAGCCTTTACGCCGGCATGAACCCGGCCCAGCAGCAGGCGGCCGATGCGCTGTTCCGCAGCACGCGCACGCCGCCGGTGGCATCGCGCCGGGGCTGAGTGCTAACCCAGGCTGCGCGCGGGCAGGCCGAGGTGGCTTGGGGCGTGACGCCGCACGCCAGGCGAGACAAGGCCGCGCCGGGGCGATAGACCACATCGCACGGTGATGGCTGGTCACCGCGGCCATCCAACCCCGAAGATCCCGAAGCCATGGGCCCAGACGCATGACTGTGTCGATCTCGCGCCGTGGCGCCGTGCCGGGCCGGGTGCCGCACGTGGCGGCGGGCCTGGCCGCATGATCCTCGCGGTTTTGCATGTGCTGGCGCAGGCCGCCGTCATCCTGCGGGTCCTGCTGCGCCCGTACCGTGACCCGGCGTCGCGTATCTCGTGGATCGTGGTGGTGCTGTCGCTGCCGGTGATCGGCATGATCGGCTACCTGCTGCTGGGCGAGACCAGCATCGGGCGCGGCCGCGTGGCGCGCATGAAGGCGGCGCTGGCCGCCCTGCCCGAGCCCCTGCCGCCTGCGGAGGTGGCGGTGCCCGAACGGCACCAGGCGCTGTTCCGCGTCGGCCAGTCGATCAGCGGCTATGCGCCGGTCGGCGGCAACCAGGCCCGGCTGATGGCCGATTCCGCGGCGACGGTCGCGGCCATGATCGCCGACATCGATGCCGCGACCCGGCATGTGCATGTGCTGTTCTACATCTGGCTGCCCGACAACAACGGCAGCGCGGTGGCGGGCGCGCTGTGCCGGGCGGCGCGGCGCGGCGTCGCCTGCCGCGTGCTGGTCGATGACCTGGGCAGCCGGTCGCTGATCGGCGGGCGGCTGTGGGGGGCGATGCAGGCGGCGGGCGTGCAACTGGCCCGCGCGCTGCCGGTGGGCTTCCCGCTGGCCCGGCCCTTCCATGGCCGGATCGACCTGCGCGATCATCGCAAGATCGTGGTGATCGACAATGCCGTCACCTATTGCGGCAGCCAGAATTGCGCCGATCCGGCCTTTCTGGTGAAGGCGAAATTCGCCCCCTGGGTCGATGCGGTGATGCGCTTTGAGGGCCCGGTGGTGCGCCAGGCTCAGCATCTCTTCGCCTCGGACTGGATGTGCTGGTCGGGCGAGGACATCGGCGACCTGCTGCGCGAACCGCTGCCCCCGGCGGCTGCTGGCTTCGCCGCCCAGGTCATCGCCAGCGGCCCCACCGTGCGCCATTCGGCCATGCCCGAGATGTTCCAGTCGCTGATCTTCGCGGCCCGGCGGGAGTTGGTGATCACCACGCCCTACTACGTGCCGGATGACCCGATGCAGGCGGCACTCTGCGCCGCGGGCAATCGCGGCGTCGCGACGACGATCATCTTCCCCGCGCGGAACGACAACCGGCTGATCGCGGCGACGTCGCGCTCCTATTACGCCGGGCTGCTGGCGGCGGGGGTGCGGATCTTTGAGTTTCAGGGTGGGCTGCTGCACACGAAGTCGCTGACCCTGGATGGCGAGGTCACGCTGATCGGTTCGGCCAACATGGACCGGCGCAGCTTCGACCTGAACTACGAGAACAACATCCTGCTGTGCGATGCCGCCACGACGGCGGCGATGCGGGCGCGGCAGGGCGCCTATATCGGGCACAGCCGCGCGGTGACGGCGGCCGAGGTCGCCGCCTGGTCCCTGCCGCGGCGGCTGTGGCACAACACGGCGGCGGTGTTCAGCCCCGTTTTGTGAGTTGCGCCCCCATCACCTGACCGGCCGCGGCGCGCCCGGCTGGGACGCGGCGGGGCCAGAAGGCGATGGCCGCGCCCAGCGGCAGCAGCCAGATGATCCGCGCCTCATACCGGTGATGCGGCCGCGACAGGGCGCCGGCGGCCAGCGCATTGCCGCTGACCCCGACCAGCAAGCAAAGCAGCAGGCTGAGGCGCTGGGTGTCGCCCGATTTCGCCAGCCGCCACCAGCCGGCCAGGCAGAGCGCGGCCGCGGCCACCAGCACCGGCAGGTGCGGCCAGAGAAAGGGCGCGGCCCGCGCCGCCAGCAGCCCGCGCCATTGCGCGCCCGCCTGGAAAGCCGTGACCTCGGCCTCCGGAAACGCCGGGCCGATGAAGCGGGTGGGGAAGGCGCCGAGATCCGTGCCGTCGAAGGTGTCGCCGACCTCGACCTTGAACTGCTGCGCCAGGCCGTTGCGCAGCGCCCCGGTGAACACCGCCAGCGGCCAGTCGCGCAAGGTCGCGGCGATGATCTCGCGTGCCTCGGGCGCCAGCAACTCGCTGCCCGTTTCGCGGTGGTTTCCGGCGGCGTCGCGATTGACCGGGCTTTCCGGCGTCCAGAGGAACAGGTCGCTGTCCATCGGCAGCCGGTCGAGGAAGCCGCAAAGGTGCCAGCCGGCATCCGGGCAGCGGGCGCGCAGGGTCCAGGTCGCGGGCCCGTCATCCTGCAACCGCGCCAGCAGGAAGACCGAGCCATGCGCCGACAGGGTGATGCGGCCGAAGGCCACCCAGTTGGCGCCGAGCAGGAAGGCAACGGCGGCCGCGACC
>JBBQHE010000153.1:0-10962 GCA_038323655.1 Acetobacterales bacterium
GGGTGGGGTCTGGGGAGGGCAAAGCCCTCCCCAGGAGTACCACCGCACATTCCAAGTACGCCGGCCTGGCGGTCAGGCCGGGGCCGGCGGCAGGACCGCTGCCCGGTCCATCCAGCGCCCCGGGGCCATCGCGCGGGCCAGCGCCTCGACCTGCGCCAGCAGTGCGGCGACCGTCCCTTGGGGTTGCGCGCTGTCGGGCTGCGCCAGCGGGGGGCGGGCGGGCAGAGGCTCCGCCTCGGCCAGCGCGGTCAGCGCCGCCGGCAACCAGGCGCGCAGCCCGTTCGGCAGAGCCTCACGCCCGGGCGTGCCGGCATAGGCCAGCCCGAGCAACAGGGCCGCGATCCGTCGCAGCGCCGCATCGGCGGCGATGGCGCCCGCGGCCCCATCCGCGCCGTGCCAGGCCGGTTCCTGCAATCGCCGCGCGATCGAGGCTTCCAGGTTGTTGGTCGCAAGCCCCGCCGCGCGCCGCGCCAGGCGCAGCGCCGCCGCATCTGGCCGGGGCGCCAGGGCCGCGGCGGCGTAGGCCGCGTGGGCGGATAGCGCCTGGGCCAGGTTCGGGCCGATCCGCGCCGTCTCCCAGCTTGGCCAGAGCAGTGCCGCGGCCAGCACCGCCAGCAGCCCGCCCAGTATGGTGTAGCCCGCCCGCAGGGCCGCCACTTCGCCCATCGCTTCGACCGGCACCGCGGCTTCGGCGAAGATCAGCATGCAGGGTGTCAGGAAGGCGATGAACAGGCCGAAGCTGACCCGGCGCAGCGCAAAGGCCAGGCCACACAGCAACGGATAGGCCAGGGCCAGCAGCCACACCGCGCCATGCCCGACCAGCAGCGACAGCCCGCCCGCCACGCCCGCTCCCACCAACGTGCCCAGGCTTCGTTCCAGCGCGCGCTGCCAGGTGACGGTCGTGAAGGGCTGCATGGTCAGCACCAGCGCGATGGTCAGCCATTGCTGGAACGGATGTGGCCAGAGAAGCGTCCAGAGCAGCGCCGCCCCGCCCACCACCGCGCAGCGCGCGGCATGGCGCAGGATCGCCGAATGGACCGACAAGTTGCTCCGCAGCGCCACCAGCACGCCGATCCCCCGCACCGGCTCGGCCGCGCGGCCGGGCGGGTCAGCAACCAGGCGCGCGCGCACCGCGGCCCGCCAGGCGATCAGCGCGCCATCGGTCAAGGGCACGGCGCCCAGGGCCGTGGCGCCGGCGGCATCATACGGCGGCCGCGCCTGCAGCGTGGCGAGGAGCTGCTCCCCTTCCTCACGCGTCGTGGGCCTGTCCAGCAGCGCGGCCAGGGCGATGAGCAGGCCGAACAGATCCTCGATCAGGTCGATCTCGGCCAGGCTCGCCCGCACCCGCGGCAGCGCATTGGCCCGGCCGCGCAGCCCATCCAGGGCGCTGGCGCGGGCGGCCTCGATCGCGTCGCGCAAGGCGCCGTTTTCGGCCAGGAGGCGGCGCTGCCGATCGGCCTCGGTGCCCTGGCGCAACAGCGGGTCCAGCCCGGCGAGCATCCGGGCCAGGGCCTGGCGCGCCGCGGCCACCGCGGCGTCGGCGGCGCGGCCGGGGTCCAGGCGCCAGATCAGCAGCGTCACCGCCGCGGCCCAGCCGCAGCCGGCCAGGAAGGCCAGGCCCGACCAGGCCGCCTGCTCTGCCCCTATCGGATGGCCCACGGCGATCACCACGGCCATTGTCAGCATGTTGCCGACCCCCGTCGCGGCCGGCCCCCAGACGCGGGCGAAGCCGGCGGCGAACAGCGCCAGGGTCGCCAGCGCCGTCGCCGTCCAGGGGTTGCCGTCGCGCAGCAGCGCGAAGCCGGCGAAGGCGGCGGCGCCGAGCAGCGCGAAGGCCAGCGCCGCGCGGGCGCGCGGGCGGATCGGCCCGCCGCTGTCGCCCAGGCAGACCAGCAGCGCGCCGACCGCTGCGATGTGCAGCAGGTTCCGCTCCAGCCAGACATCCAGGGCGATCACGGCGCCCACCGCCAGGGCGGCGCGCAGGCCTTCCTCCAGGCTGAATGCTGCGGGCTTCAGCGCCTCGGGCAGCCAGGCGGGCCGGATCAGCGGCGGCCCGCTCCCCGGCGGCCCGGTCCCCGTCTGCCTCGTCCCCGTCTGCCTCGTCCCCGGCTGCCTGGTCTCCGGTGGCAGGCCGCCCGGCGATGTGGCTTGCGCTGTCAGCACGGTGCCCGGCGCAGGGTGCCGGCCGCGTGCGCCGGGCCGGGGCCAGCGCGTGGGCCGTGGCTGGGCAAAACCTGGCAGAGGCTTGGCATGGGCAGGCAACTCCCGGGGGCGCCGACCCGGCCGGGCCGCCTGCAAGCAGGCTAGCCAGCGCCGCCGCCGCGGTCATCAGCGCCGATGGGATGCGCCGGCGGCTGCGGCCCCGTCGCTGGACGCGCGGCCATGCCGCCTGCGGCGCGGCCTGCACGCGCCGGCCACGGGCCAGGGGCCAGGGGTGAGGGGTCAGGGGCCACGGGCAGGGCCCTTGCCCTGGCGCAGGCATTGCATGACGCTCAGCCATGTTCGCGCAAACGCTGCGCCAATCTTGCCGGGAGACGCATCCATGACCAACGCCACCCGTCGCCGCCTGCTCGCCACCGGCGCCGCCGTGCTCGCTGCCCCCGCCGTGTTGGCCCCCCCTGGCCTGGCCCAGGCGCCGCGCCGCGTCCGTTTCGTGCTAGACTGGACCTGGCAGTCCGCCCATTCGGCCTGGACGCTGGCCGCCGACCGCGGCTTCTTCACCGGCGCGGGCGTGGATGTGACGATCGACCGCGGCTTCGGTTCCGGCGACACCATGACCAAGGTTGCCGCCGGCAGCTACGACATCGGCTTCGCCGACACCAACCTGCTGCTGAAGTTCAACCACGAGAACCCGGCCAACCAGTTGGTTTCGGTCTTCGTGCTGTATGACGCGTCACCCAATGCCGCGATCTTCCTCAAATCCAGCGGCATCACCCGGCCGAAGGACCTGGAGGGTCGAAAGGTCTCGGTCACCGACGGCGAGGGCACGCGGCTGCTGTTCCCGATCTTCGCCCGCGCCAACCAACTGGATGTCAGCAAGATCGAATTCATGTCGGTCAACGCGCAGTTGCGGGATGCGATGGTGGTGCAGCGCCGCGCCGATGCGACGCTCGGCTTCCTGACGACGACCGCGCTGAACATGGTCGGCAGCGGCGTGCCCTTGGCCGATATCGGCTGGCTGCAATACAACCGCTTCGGCGTAGAATTGTATTCCTCGGGCCTGGTGGTGCGGAAGGATTATGCCGAGCGCAACCCCGAGGCCGTCGCCGGCTTCATCGCTGCGACCATCCAGGGCATCCGGGCGATGCTGGCCGATCCGACCGCGGCCATGGCGTCGTTGAAACGACGTGAACCGTTGATCGACGAGGCGGTGGAAATCCAGCGCAACGCGCTGATCAACCAGGTGGCACTGCTGACCCCGCATGTGCGGCAGAACGGCGTCAGCAGCGTGGACCGCGCGCGGTTCGAACGCTCGGCGGCGCAGGTGGCCGAGGCCTTCGACATTCCGGTGCGCCCGCCGATGGACTTCACCTACACGGAACGTTTCCTGCCGGCAGATCGCAAGATCGTGTGAAGGCCGCGCGCGCCTAACCTGCCATCCGCGCCGCAATCCCCGCCGGCAGCCGCCCCGCCGCCCGCGCCTGGTCCCAGACGCGGCGGATCGCGGCCCCGCCGCGGCGAACCAGCGACGCCTCGTCCATGCCCACCACCTGGCGGGCGCGCAGCAGCAGCCGGCCATCGACCATCACCGTATGCAAATCGGCCGCGACGCCATTGGTCAGCAGGGCCTGCAAGGGGTTCCACACCGGCTGGTAGCGCGCGCCGGCCAGGTCGAACAGCAGCAGATCCGCGGTCGCACCTGGCGCGATGCGGCCAAGGTCGGGCCGCAGGATCGCCTCGGCCCCCGACAGCGTCGCCGCCCGCAGCATGGCCTCGGCCGAGGCGATGCCGGCCCGCCCCGCCTGCACCTTGGCCAACATCTGCGCGGCCCGCAGTTCGGCCACCATGTCCAGCCCGACGCCATCGGTGCCGACGCCGAGCCGCACGCCGGAATCGAGAAAGCGCGCGAAGGGCACGGCGATGCCGCTGCGCGCGAAGGCATAGGGGCAGGAGGCGATGGCCGCGCCATGCGCGCGGATGATCGCCAGTTCCGCGTCGGTGGCGAAGACGCAATGCGCCAGCACCGTGCCCGGGCGCAGCAGCCCCAGGTCGCGCAAGTGCTCGATCGGCGACTTGCCATAGCGTTCGCGCACGATCGCCAGTTCCACCGCCGATTGCGCGGCATGGATGGTCAGCGGGCAGCCGGTTTCGGCCACCGCCTCGCCGATGCGGCGCAGCAGGTCGGGGGTGCAGGTGTCCAGCCCATGTGGGCCGAAGCCGATGCGCGTGCGGCCCAGGGGGCCTTCGTCGTGTTCGGCGAAGAGCCGCATCACCGTATCGAAGCCGGTGTCCGCAGCCTCGGGCGCCGTGATGGGCCGGCCATCCGGCGTCATGTCCATCTTCGGCGTCGAGAACAGGTAGGGGCAGGAGTAGCTGCGCAGGCCCAGCCGCTGCGCCGCCGCGATGAAAGGCGCCTGCTGCAGGCGCCACACATCCATGATGGTGGTCGAACCGCCCTTGAGGTTCTCGAGCAGCGCCATCTCGGCAACCGCGCCGATCTCGTCTTCGTCCAGAATCTCGGCGGCGATATCGCCGAGCGGCATCAGCAGCGCATAGACCACATCGCCTGGCAGGTCGGCGTCCCCGATGTCATCCGCGAGACCCCGGAACAGCGGTGCGCTGAAGGCGTGGTTGTGCAGGTTCACGAAGCCCGGGATCAGCAGGCTGTCGGGCAAGGCGATGCGCTCGGCATCCAGGCTCGGTGCTTCGCTGACCACATCGGCGATCTGTCTGCCCTGCACGATCACATGCTGGCCGGTGCGCAGGCCCGCCTCGGCGTCCCAGACCCAGCGGGGCGAGAGCACGACCGTCATGGCAGGCAGGCCGCTTCGAGCAGCGCAAAAGCCGCGGCGCGATGGCTGATGCGATGCTTTTGTTCGGGGTCCATTTCGCCAAAGGTCTCCCTGTGCCCGTCCGGCAAGAACATGGGATCATAGCCAAATCCCCGCGCGCCGCGCGCCGGCCAAGTCCAGGTGCCATGCGCCTCGCCCAAAAAACCCTCAGTATGGCCATCGGGCCAGGCGAGGACCAAGGCGCAGGAGAACCAGGCGCGTCGATCCTGGCTGTGGCGCGCGAGTTTTTCCACCTTGGCCATGGCCATGGCGTAGTCGCGACCGCTCGGCGTCTCGGCCCAGTCGGCGGTATAGACGCCCGGCGCGCCATCCAGCGCGGCCACGGAAAACCCGCTGTCATCGGCGAGCGCGACCATGCCCGCGGCCCGCGCCGCGGCCAGGGCCTTGATGCTGGCATTGCCGATGAAACTCGTCTCGGTCTCGGCCGGTTCGGGCAGGCCGAGGTCGCGGGCACTGACGATGGCGATGCCGCGCCCGGCCAGCAGGGCCGCGTTCTCGGCGACCTTGCCGGCATTGTGGCTGGCCATGACCAGCCGGGTTTCGACCAGGCGCCGCGCCATCAAAGCCCGAGGGCGGCCTTTTGGGCCGCGAACAGGGCAGTGGTGCCCTGGCGCGCCAGGCCCATGAGTTCCAGGAACTGCGCCTCCGAGAAGGGGTCCTGCTCCGCCGTGCCCTGGATTTCGACGATGCCGCCGGCCTCGGTCAGCACGAAGTTCGCATCCGCCTGGGCGTCGCTGTCCTCGGCATAATCCAGGTCCAGCACGGCCATGCCCTTGTACAGCCCGCAGGAGACGGCGGCGACCTGGCCGGTCAGCGGCACGCGCGCCAGCACATTCATTTTCACACAATGCTGGAACGCCAGATGCAGCGCGACCCAGGCGCCGGTGATGGCCGCACAGCGTGTGCCCGCATCGGCGGTGATCACGTCACAGTCCAGCGTGATCGACATCTCGCCCATCGCCTCGCGGTCGGTCACGGCGCGTAGCGCGCGGCCGATCAGCCGCTGGATTTCCTGCGTACGGCCCGACTGCTTTCCGCGCGCGGCCTCGCGGTCGCCGCGGGTATGGGTGGCGCGCGGCAGCATGCCGTATTCGGCGGTGACCCAGCCCTGGCCCTTGCCGCGCAAAAAGGGCGGCACGCGGGGCTCGACGCTGGCGGTGCAGAGCACCTCGGTCACGCCCATCTTGATGAGGCAGGAGCCCTCGGCATAGCGCGAGACGCCGGGGGTCAGGCTGACCTCGCGCAACTGGTCGGGAACGCGGCCGGATGGGCGCATGGGGTCTGTCTCTCCGCAATCTGTCTGCGGCGCAGGAAGCCCATGGGATGGCCCCCGTCAATGCGGCTCACGACTTTGCCATTTGACCGGGGGGCGGTGGATCGGTGGTGTCCGGCGCATGCCCCAGGATCCCTTCGCCGACGTATTGCTTCGTATGCAGGCCGGGCTTGTCGCCGAAAGCGCAAGCATGGGCCGGGTGCCCATCATCGTGGCCGCGATCGACCAGGCGGTGCTGGAAACCTTCTGGCGCTACCGCACCGCCCCAGGCGCGACCTTCCGCGCCTTTGGCGCCCATGCCGTGGTGCAGAGCGGCCCCGCGGGCGATGTGTTGTGGATGGACCCGGTGGCGAGCGGCTATCGCGACACCTTCGGCCGGTTCCTGCGGCAAGCCTGGGGTGTCACGGCTAGCCTAACTCATTCCGGCTACGATGTGGACCATGTCTACAATCGCGCGCGGGCCCGCCACTACGGCTACGGCTTGGTGCGCATGTTCCTGGTGCGGTCGGAGGCGAACCGCGACCACGGCCGTGCCTACGAAAAGCAGATCGGTGCCGCCGAGCGCCATCGCCACGTCAAGATCATGAAGCTGCTCGACGGCATGAGCAAACTGAAGGTGCTGGGCCTGCCCGCCGTGCAGCATGGTCTGCTGACGCCCGCGCATCACCTGGCCGCGCAGCGGGCCGCTGCGCAATACGGCATACCGCTGGCGGCCGCGTTGCAGACGCTGCGCGACCTTTGTGATTGCGCCTCGCCGGAGGTTTAGCGCCGCCCGCCGCGCATATAATGCCGCTCCGGCCGATACGACAGGCGGCGGATCAGGCGGCGAAGTTGGCGGGACAGGCGAGCGGTCATGGGCGGCAATCCAGCGCTTCCGTGGCGGCCCCGTCCTGCGGCCCGTCGAACGACGTGCTTTTGCCTGCCCAGGGGTAAAGGTTTCCTTCACGCGACGATCACCGCTTGACCCATTTCTCCCGCCACGGGCGATTCTCACAGATGGCGCGCCTGCTGTCCCTCATCGCCGGTCTGGGCCGCCACACCCCGTCTTGTGCCGCTGGCCGGCGGGGCGCTGCTGCTCTGGCTGCTGCTGTCGGAACTGCGGCGCGAGGTGATCGAGGTCGCGCCGATCTCCGTCCCCGCCCGCCTGGCCGAGCAGGGGCTGACGCCGGAGGTCGTGGCGCTGCGCCTGCTGGGCGGCATTGCCGGCGTGCAGGCCCGCGTGGGCGGCGAACCGCTGCGCCGCACCGGGGCCGAGATCGCCGGCAGCCAGCCTGATTTCGCCGTGCCGCTGACCGGGCTTTCGCTGCGCTCTGTCATCGCCCTGCTGCGCGGGATGCTGGGCATCGAGGAACGCCGCGTGTCGGGCGAGATCGTGCTGGAGGGCGAAAGCGTCAGCATGCGCCGGCGCAGGTCCGGCCGCGGCGTGATCGTCGATGAACGCGCCGATGGCCCCGATGCGCTGATCGCCCGCGCCGGGCCCGGTGTCTGGCGCGCGGCGCAACCGCAACTCGATGCCGAGTGGCTGGACCTGGTGGTTGGCCGAAACCGCGACCAGCGACGTGGCCTTGCAGGCGGCGTTGTCCGCCATGCTGGAGGAGCCGCAGGCCGGCCCCGACCTGATCCGCACCCTGCGGCTGCTGCAGGCCCCCACCTCCGCCCGCAGCGGGCGGGCGGTCTCGGCGCTGGCAATCAACGACCTGCTGCTGGCCGCGGCGCCGGGCTATGTGCCGGCGCTGTACGCCCCTGGCCGGGCCTTGCGCGAACTGGGCCGGCTGGACGAGGCAATGGGGGCGATGCGAAGCGCCCAGGCACTGCTGCCCCAGGCGGCCGTCATCGATGTCGGCATCGCCCAGGTGCTGCGCGGCCAGGGGCGGGATGCCGCGGCGCTGGCCGAACTCGCCCCAGCGCTGCTGCCCGGCCACGCCGCCTTCGCCGACCAGGCCGAGGGCATCCAAGCCCCGCCGCAACTGCGACCGGCGGCGACCGATCTGGCCCGCGCCCTCGGGCGCTGAGGCTTCAGGCGTTGGCGACGGGCGTCCGCAGCGTGCCGATACCCTCGACGGTAGCCTCCATCATGTCTCCGGCCTTGAGGAACTGCGGCGGGTCCATCGCGTAGCCGACGCCATGCGGCGTGCCTGTCAGCACGATGTCCCCGGCCTCCAGCGTCAGCCCGGCCGAGAGGTGTTCCATGATCGAGGGGATGGGGAAGATCATCGTGCTGGTGCGGCTGTCCTGCCGCAGTTCGCCATTCACCGTCAGCGTCAGTTGCAGGTCCATCGGGTCCAGCGCATCGGCCGTCACGATCCAGGGGCCGAGGGGGCACGACTTGTCCAGCCCCTTGCCCTTGAACCACTGGCCATGGGCCCGCTGCAGCCGGCGGGCCGTCACATCATTGGCGATGGTGTAGCCGAAGATGTGGCGGAAGGCGTCGGCCTGCGTGATGTCGCGGCCCGGGGTGCCGATGATCAGCGCGAGTTCAACCTCGTAGTCCATCGCCGTGTTGATCGGGAAATGCAGCGTCGCCTCGTCGGGGCCGATCACGGCCGTGGGCGGCTTGGTAAAGAATTCGGGCAGCGCCGGCGGCGGGGCCGGGGGCGCTCCGCGGGCCTTCAGGCCCTCGTTGATATGCGCCTGGTAGTTGCGGCCGACGCAGAAGACGTTCTTCGCCGGACGCGGGATGGGGGCCAGCAACTTGGCACCGGTCACCACGCTGCCGGCCGGCGGGGTGGCGGCCCAGATCGCTACCTGGTCCTTGACCGCGGGCCAGGCCTCGATCAGCGCGATCATGCTGGCATAGGGGGCCGCGGCGCCCGAGGCCGCGTGCAGGTCGAGCAGGCTCGCCCCCGTGTCGTCCAGCACGACGCCGGTCCGGGCGCCCCCGCCCGCGTCGAAGGTCACAAGCCGCATGTTTCGCATCCCCTTGCCGGGCCCCGGCTTGTCGATACAGTCCGCGGCCACCAGAATTTATCGACAAAAAATACCCAAGGCAGGACCCATGCGCACCCCCATCCCCCGCCGCGCGCTGCTGGCCGCACCCCTGGTTCTCGCCGGCCCCGCCCGCGCCCAGCCGGCCTGGCCCGACCGCCCGGTGCGGGTCATCGGGCCCGTCGCGCCCGGCGGGCCGACCGACCAACTCGCCCGCCAGTCCGCCCGTGAACTGACCAACCGGCTGGGCCAGCCCGTCGTCGTGGAAAACCGCCCCGGCGCCGGGGCGAACATCGGCATCGGCCAGGCCGCCCGCGCCACCCCCGATGGCACCACCCTGCTGTTCGTCTCGGCCGCCATCGCGATCAACCCGAGCCTCTATGCCACCGTCCCCTATGACCTGGCGCGCGACCTGGTGCCGGTGACCCGGGTCGGCACCTCCTTCAACATCATCGCAGCCTTCCCCGCCCGCCCGCTGGCCGACATCGCGGGGCTGGTCGCCGCTGCCCGCGCCAGGCCCGGGGCGCTGACCTATTCCAGCCCGGGCATCGGCACCTCGCCGCACCTCGCGATGGAGATGCTGAAGCAACGCGCCGGCATCGACATCCTGCACGTGCCCTTCAACGGCGCCGCACCCGCGGTGCAGGCGGCACTCGGCGGGCAGGTCGACATGGTCTCCTCCTCGCTGCCCGTGGCCCAGGCCCATGTCGCGGCCGGCACGCTGCGGGGCCTCGCGGTCACCGGCCCCAGCGCCATCGGCGGGGTGCCGAGCCTGGTGGAACAGGGGTTCGTCGGCCTCGTCTCCGACAATTTCCAGGCTTTTTTCGCCCCCGCCGGAACCCCGCCTGCGATCGTCGCCCGGTTGGCCGCGACCCTGCATGGCTGGCTGGCCGAACCCGAGACGGTCACCGCCATGACCCGCCAGGGTTTTTCCATCATCGCCGACAGCCCGGCCAACTTCGCCCTGGCCTTGCGGGCCGAGTCGGCGCTCTGGGCCGGTGTCGTGCGGGCGGGCAATATCCGGGCGGAGTAGCCCCGGCCGCGCCGCCACCCCGCCCGTCCGGGAACCAACCGATGCCGGGCCTGGCCCCGACCGCCGCATCACCCCAGCAGGCGCCCGATCACCCGGGCGGTGTAGTCCACCACCGGGATAATCCGCCGGTAATTGATCCGCGTCGGCCCGATCACCCCGATCGCGCCCACCACACGCTGCCGGTCCGGCCCTGCCGCCGCACCGAAGGGGGCCACGACCATCGACAGTCCTGCGCTGTCGAACAGCCCGTTCTCGGCGCCGATGAAGATCTGCACCCCGGTGCCGCGCTGCGCGAGATCCAGCAGGCGCAGCATCGTCTCCTCGGCTTCCAGCCGTTCGAACAGCGCCTCGATCTGCTGCACCTGGGCCAGGCCCTCCAGGTTCCGCAGCAGGCGGGACTGGCCGCGCAGGATCAGCGACCCCGCCGCCCCGCCACCCGCCCAAGTCGCCAGCCCCGCGCCGACCACGGCTTCCGTCAGCGCGTCCAGCGTGGTGCGATGGGCGGCGATTTCGGCCTCGATGTCGCGCTTGGCATCGTCCAGCGTGCGGCCGCCCAGCCGGGCGTTGAGGTAGTTGCCCGCCTGCACCAGGGCCGAGGGCGGCAGGCCCGCCGGCACATCGATCACCCGGTTTTCTACCTGGCCGTCGGCGGTGACCATGACCACCAGGGCGCGGCCGGGCGAGAGTCCCACGAATTCGATGTGCCGCACCGGCGCCTC
>JBBQHE010000154.1:0-10955 GCA_038323655.1 Acetobacterales bacterium
GGTCGTCGCGACCCCCGCCATGCGCGCGAAAAACCCACGGATCGACACGGCATTGGTGGTGTCATCCGCACCCTGGTCGATCACCTTCAGCACGTCGGTGGGGCCGATGATGCTGGCCGTCACCTGGATACCGCCCGTCCCCCAGCCATAGGGCAGCGGCATTTCGCGCGCACCAAAAGGCACCTGGTGGCCCGGGATGGCGACGGCCTTGAGGATGGCGCGGCGGATCATCCGCTTCGTCGCCTCATCGAGAAAAGCGTAGGAGTAGGTCATGCCTGCGTCGCCCGCATCGCCCGCACGTTTTCCAACTCGCTCTGGAAATCGACGTGGTGCGGCAGTTTCAGATGCTCGACAAAGCCCGTCGCCTCCACATTGTCGCAGTGGTACAGCACGAACTCTTCATCCTGCGCCGGCGCGGTGCGGTCCTCGCCCAATTCGGCGCAGCGCAGGGCGCGGTCGACCAGCGCCATGGCCATGGCCTTGCGTTCATTGTGGCCAAAAACCAGGCCGTAGCCGCGGGTGAATTGCGCGGGCTCGGTCAGCGATCCCTTGAACTGGTTCACCATCTGGCATTCGGTCACGGTGATGTCGCCGATGTCGATGGCGAAACCCAGTTCGGGCGGCACGATTTCCACCGCGACCGAACCCATGCGGATCTCGCCGACAAAGGGGTGGTTGTTGCCGTAGCCGCGCTGGGTGGAATAGCCGAGGCTGAGCAAAAACCCCTCATCTCCACGCGCCAGCGCCTGCAGGCGCAGCGCACGCGGCGCGGGGCAGGACAGGGGTTCGCGGGTCAGGTCGGGCGGGGTGTCGTCGCCCGGCGGTTCGGCCGCCATCAGCCCTTCCTGCGCCAGCAGCTCGGTCACGCGGGGGGCGGCGCCGGTGTCGGGCGTGGCTTCGGCCGGTGCCGGCAGGGCCTCGCCGGCCGCGGCCAGGCAGAAATCCAGCAGCCGATGGGTGTAGTCAAAGGTCGGCCCCAGCAACTGCCCGCCCGGCAGATCCTTGTAGGTCGCGGAGATGCGCCGGGCCAGGCGCATCGCCCCCGTGTCGATGGGCGCGCAGGCGCCGAAGCGCGGCAGGGTGGTGCGATAGGCGCGCAGCAGGAAGGCGGCCTCGATCAGGTCGCCACGCGCCTGCTTCACCGCCAGCGCGGCCAGGCCCCTGTCGGCGCAGGCGCCTTCGGCCATGACACGGTCGACCGCGAGGCCCAGTTGTGCCTCGACCTGATCCACGGAAAGTTCCGGCACGGCGGGGTCGCCGCGGCGTGCCTCGGCCATCCAGGCATGGGCATTGGCGATGGCCTGCTCGCCGCCCTTGACCGAGACATACATGGGCTCAGCCCTCCAAGGTCACGGAACGGGGCAGGGCGGC
Source organism: Acetobacterales bacterium (assembly GCA_038323655.1). Classification (GTDB taxonomy): domain Bacteria; phylum Pseudomonadota; class Alphaproteobacteria; order Acetobacterales; family Acetobacteraceae; genus Humitalea. The sequence goes on from JBBQHE010000154.1 coordinate 1,372, forward strand.
CAGGCGCGTGCCGGCGCAGAGCACGACATCGACCCCGCGCGGAAAATCGCGCCGGCTGGCGGCCCATTGGGCGGGGAAGTCGGGCGGCAGGCCGGTCACCGCCAGATGGGCATCACCCAGGATGCCGGGGCCGGTCAGGCGCCAGCCATGCCCGGCCTCCAGCGACGCCACCTGCACGACCAGCGTGGCGCCGGCCGATGGCACCTCATCCGTGCCGCGCGCCAGCGCCGCCAGCGGCGGCATCTCGCCGGTGACCAGCACGAAGGCGGCCAGGTGCAGGGACGCATCCGGCGCCCCGCCATGGAACCGCAGGAAGGCATCGGCGGCGGGGCCCGCATCGTGCCGCAGCCCGGTATCGGCATCGGCCAGCGTCAGGAGCACGGCGGCGGCGGCCGGCATCAGCGGGGCGGGCGGGGCCAGGCCCAGGCCGGCCTCGTGGATGGTGCCCGGTTCGGACAGGGCGGCCAGCACGGCGCGAAAGGCTGACTGCGCGCCGAACACCGGGTTGGCGAAGGCGGGCAAAAGACCGTCGGACATCAGCGCATCGCCGCCATGGTGAAGAAATTGACCCGCGTGGCCTCGGCCCGCCGCGCCATCAGCGCCGCCGCCGCGGCCTGCGCCGCCGCCAGGGGTTCGATCACCGCGGCCAGCAGCGCCTCCTGCCGCGTGGGGTCCTGCAACAGCGCATCCAGCACGGCCGAGGTTTCGGCCGCCGCCGCATCCCGGCCCAGCCGCCAGGCATGCCCGATGGCGCCGCCTTCCAGCCGCACGGAGCAGCGCGTCGCCGTCGCCTCGCCCAGGTTGAAGGCGGCGCCGTCGCCGCCGGCTCGGCCGCGCAGCATGACCAGCCCCGTCTCCGGCCCACGCAGCCGGGCGTGGTCGGGCAAGGGAAAGGGCAGCAGGGCGGCGATGGCGGGGCCCTCGGCCCGCGCCAGCACGGCCAGCCAGTGGCGCCTGGATGCTTGGGGATCGGTGGTCTGCATTTGTCTAGACATTCGGATATCTACGCGGCATAAGCAAGCACCCTTTGCCACCGGACGGGCCCCGAAAGCGTGAAACCTGCATGACGGAAAGCCTGACCCGCGGCGCGGGCATCGCCCTCTGGCGCCAGATCGCGGCGCGGATGGAGGCCGCGATCCGCGATCGCACCCATGCCCCGGGCGACCGCCTGCCGACCGAGGCCACACTTTCCGCGACCTTCGGCGTCAACCGCCACACGCTGCGCCGGGCCATGGAGGAGCTGGAAGGCCGCGGGCTGATCCGCATCGAACAGGGCCGTGGGTCCTTCGTGGCCGAGGATGTGCTCGACTACCCACTCGGCAGCCGCACGCGCTTTTCCGAAAACATCCGGCGGCAGAATCGCGAACCGGCCGGGATCATCCTGTCGGTGGAGGAGGTTTCGGCCGAAGGCGCGGTTGCCGAGGGCCTGCGCATCCGCCCTGGCCGCCTGGTGCTGCGGGTGGAGCGCCTGGCGCTGGCCAACGGTCGGCCGCTGGTCATCGGCACGCATCACCTGCCCCTGCCGCGTTTCGCCGCAGCAACGGCCGCTTTGGCCGAAAGCAGTTCCATCACCGCCGCCATGACCGCCTGCGGCGTGCCCGATTACCGCCGTCTGTCCACCCGCATCGGCGCCAGGCTGCCGACGCCGGAGGAAGCGGATACCCTGGCAATCGCCCGCGGCCAGCCGGTGATCCTGGCGGACGCGATCAACGTGGACCCCGAAGGCCGGCCCGTGGATGTGACCCAGGCGCGCTACGCCGCGCATCGCGTGCAACTGGTTGTGGAGAGTTGAGGATGGACACCCAGGGCTGGCGTATTGTGGGCGGCCAGGTGCTGCGCGACGGGGCCTTGGCTCCGGGCGAGGTGGTGCTGGCCGAGGGCCGCATCGCGCCCGGCTTCGTGCCTGGTGCGCGGCGTTTCGATGCCGAGGGGCTACTGGTGCTGCCCGGCGTCGTGGATATTCATGGCGATGCGCATGAACGCGCCTTCCAGCCGCGGCCGGGGGTGGATTTCCCGGCCCCCTTCGCCCTGGCCGATGCGGCGCGCCAGTTGCTCGCGTCCGGCATCACCACCGCCTGCCTGGGCGTCACCCTGTCCTGGGAACCCGGGCTGCGCTCGCTGGCGGCGTTCCGCGCCCTGATGGCAGGGCTGGACGGGGCGCGGGCCGCAACCCCCGGCGACCTGCTGGTCCATCTGCGCTTCGAGGCCGACAACCTGGCCGCCATGCCCGAAGCGCTGGCGGCCATCGCCGCCGGCCGGATCGCGGTGCTGGGCTTCAACGACCACACGCCCTCGATCCTGAAGAAACTGGCCGACCCGGTGCAGCTGGCGAAATACGCCGGCCGGGCCGGGGTTTCGGCCGAGGTCTTTGCCGGCCTGGCGGAGGCCGCCCGCGACGCCCGCCCCCAGGCGCCAGGCGCCCGCGAAGAAATGGCCGCGGCCTGCCGCGCCGCCGGCGTGCCGATGCTGAGCCATGATGATGCGACGCTGGAGGACCGCGCCGCCTTCCGCGCCCGCGGCGCCACCATCTGCGAATTCCCGATGGCCGAGGCCGTCGCCGCCGACGCCCGCGCCAAGGGTGAGGCCGTGGTGATGGGCGCGCCGAACGTGGTGCGGGGGGGCAGCCATCTCGGCTGGGCTTCGGCGGCACCGCTGGCCGAACGCGGCCTCGTGACCGTGCTTGCCAGTGATTACGTCTGGCCGGCGTTGCCGCTTGCGCCCTTCCTGCTGGCCGATCGTGGCGTGCTGGATCTGGCGGCCGCCTGGGCGCTGGTTTCGGCCAATCCGGCGGCGGCGCTGAACCTGGCCGACCGCGGGCGCCTGGCCCCCGGCCTGCGGGGCGATGTGGTGGTGATGGACCCGGCGGCGCGGTCGGTGGTCGCGACCTTTGCGCGCGGGCGCCTGGGGTATGTGGCGCCCGGGGCGGCGGGGCGGCTGGGGTGACGAAAAAGGGGGCACGTCCTTGCGGATGCGCCCCCTTTCCGGTGCCCTGGGCAACAATGGCTCCCCGAGTTGGACTCGAACCAACGACCTAGCGATTAACAGTCGCGTGCTCTACCAGCTGAGCTATCAGGGATCAGTTGCCTGCGGGGCAAATACCACCCAGCCGTCATGGGGGAAACCCCCAACCCCGGCTGAAATCGCAGAGCCGATCTGCGGGCAGTCAAGGTCCGGGGCGGAATCGAACCGCCGTGGAGGGTTTTGCAGACCCTTGCCTGACCACTCGGCCACCGGACCGCAGGTGGCACCCGATCCCGGCGCCACATGCGACGCGCTGTATCCTGTGCCGGGCGGGTGGGGTCAAGCATGCTGTCCGGCTTCGCCCTTTGCCGCACCCGGGCCTGCGGCCTATGATGCGGCAGTGCAATACGGATGATGCCGCATGGACCTGCCCGCCGATGTGGCCCCCGCCGTTGTGACCCCCGCCGTTGTGGCTGCGACCGATCGCTTCGCCGCACCACGCAAATTCATGGTGGACGGGCAATTGCGCCCGAACCGCGTCACCGATGCACGGCTGCTGGCCCTGATGGGGCAGATCCCACGCGAAACCTTCCTGCCCCCCGGCCTTTCGGCCCGTGCCTATGTGGATGAGGATGTGCGCTTCGTCGGCGGGCGTGGGCTCATGGAGCCGATGATCATCGCGCGGCTGATCCAGTCGCTGGCGGTTCGGCCCGGCGACCGCGTGCTCGTCCTTGGTGCCGGCACCGGCTATGGCGCGGCCGTGCTGGCGGGGCTCGGCGCCCGGGTCGTGGCGGTGGAGGCCGAGGCAGCGCTGCTCGCCGTCGCCCGCCCCGCCCTGGCCGGGCTCGTCGCCCCCGATGCGGTGCGACTGGTCCAGGGGCCGCCGGCGATGGGCTTCCCCGATGGCGCGCCCTACGACTCCATCCTGGTCGAAGGGGCGGTGCCGATGCTGCCGGAGGCGGTGACCGCGCAGCTGGCCGAAGGCGGGCGTCTGGCCGCCGTGCTGGGCGCTGGCGCGCCGCGCCCGCGCGCCGTGCTCGGCCGCCGCGTTGGCGAGGCTTTCGGCTTGGTCGATGGGTTTGACTGCGCGACGCTGCCGCTGCCAGGTTTCGCGGCAACACCCGCCTTTGTTTTTTGAACGGCAACCCGATTTCATGGTGGTGCCCCGGCTTGGGCTTTGCGTTCCGGCGGCCTTGGCCCGACACTGACGGCCAAACCCGGTCAGCGCTCGCGCTGGCCGCCCCCTTGCTGACGTTTCATGAGGTCTCCATGCCGGTTTCTCCCCGACAGACCGCCCCGATCCTGCTGGCCGGGCTGATGTTTGCCGGCGCCCTGATGGCCCCGGGTGCCCGGGCGCAGACGCTGCAGGAAGCCCTGGTCGCGACCTACCAGACCAACCCGAACCTGCAGACTGCCCGCGCCCAGCTGCGCGTGGTCGATGAAAACGTGCCGCAGGCCTTGGCCGGCTGGCGGCCCACGGTGTCGCTGTCGGGCTCCTACGGCACGGTCTTCGACGCGACCCAGCGCAACCGCGCGACCATCGCCGGCCAGCAGGTGCCGCTGTACAGCAACCCCAACCGCGACCCCTTCGCCGCCCAGGCCACGCTGTCCCAGCCGCTGTACCGCGGCGGACGGACCGTCGCCGCCACCCGGCGGGCGGAAAACCAGGTGCTGGCGCAGCGCGCCCGCGTGCTGGCGATCGAACAGCAGGTGCTGGCCGATACCTTCGTCGCCTACGTCAACGTCATCCGCTTCCAGGAGGAAGTGCGGCTGAACGTCAACAACGTGCAGGTGCTGATCCGGCAGTTGGAGGCGACCAACGAACGCTTCCGCGTCGGTGAAATCACCCGCACGGACGTGGCCCAGGCCGAATCCCGCCTGGCCGGGGCGCGTGCGACCCTGGCCGATTCGGAAGGCAGCCTGCAATCGGCCCGGGCGACCTTCATCCGCGTCATCGGCATCCAGCCGGCGCGGCTGACGGCGCCGCAGCCGCTGACCTCGGCCGCGCGCTCAGCGCAGGAAGCGGCCACCATGGCCGGGAACAACAACCCCTCCGTGCTGTCGGCGCTGTTCGACGAGGCAGCGGCGCGCGACTTCGTCGATGTGCAGGCGGCAGCGCTGCTGCCCCAGGCGTCGCTGAACGCGACCACCTTCCGCAACGACAACACCAGCATCCCGGGCGCGCGCGCCACCGGCAACCAGTTGACGGCGACGCTGACCGTGCCGCTGTACCAGGGCGGCGCCGAGTATTCCTCGGTCCGCGCGGCGCGACAGGATGCGGTGCGGGCGCGGTCCGTGGTCGATGAACAGCGGCGCGCGGCGGTGCAGTCGGCGACTGCCGCCTTCGCCACCCTGGCCAGCACCCGGGCGCAGGTGGAAGCCACGCGCGCGCAGATCCGCGCGCAGGAAATCGCGCTGGATGGCGTGCAGCGCGAAGCCATCGTCGGCAGCCGCACCACGCTGGACGTGTTGAACGCCGACCAGGAATTGCTGAACGCCCGCGTGTCGCTGGTCCGCGCCCTGACCACGGTGGTGAATGCGAGCCACGCGCTGGCCAGTTCGGTCGGCCGGCTTTCCGCCCAGGACCTGGCGCTGCCGGTGCAGCTGTATGACATGACGGCCTATTACGCTGCGGTGCGAAACCGCTGGGCCGGCTTCTATGCGCCGCCGGACCAGATCGCCGCCGCACGGGCCGCGACCGACACCAGCCCCGCCCGTGGCGTGGCCCCGCAGACTCGCGGCGCGGTGCCCCCCGCCGCCACCACGCAATGAGCGGCCAGGGGCCCGCTGCCCCGGGCGGCAGCGACCCGACGATGGAGGACATCCTGGCCTCCATCCGCAAGATCCTGAACGAGGACGAAGCGGCGGCCCCGGCCGCCCCGCCCCCGCCCGAACCCTTCGTGCTGACCGAGGCGATGATGGAGGAGCCGCCCCCGGCCCCCGAACCGCCGGCGCCCGAGATAAACCCGCCCGAACCCGCGGCCACGATGTTCGCGCCGAGGCCGGAACCCGAGCCGGAACCTGAGCCCGAGCCTGCACCCGCCTATTCACCCGGGCCCGCCGCCAGCGACCTGATCGCCCCGGCCGTGGCGGCGGCCGCCGCGGCCTCCCTCGGCGGGCTGCTGCGCGCGGTCGCGGCCGAACGCCAGTCGCCGGTGCATCGCGGCGGGCCGACGATCGAGGATGTGGTGCGTGAGGAGCTGCGCCCGCTGCTGAAGACCTGGCTCGACAGCCACCTGCCGCCGCTGGTGGAACGCCTGGTGCGGGCCGAGATCGAACGCGTGGTCGGCCGCGGCCCGTCCTGACGGCTTGAGCGTCGGCAAGGCTTGACGGCGGGCCGGGCGCGCCACAGGGATGCGGCCCATGTCAGACCAAGCTTCAGACCCGATTTCGGAAACCACGCTCGACAAGGCGTTTTCGCCAGCCGCCTTCGAGGGCAGGCTTTATGCGGGCTGGGAAGCCTCCGGCGCCTTTTCCGCCGACCCGGCCAGCGGGAAAAAGCCCTTCACCATCATGATCCCGCCGCCCAACGTCACGGGCAGCCTGCACATCGGCCACGCGCTGGACAACACGCTGCAGGACATACTGATCCGCTGGCGGCGGATGCAGGGGCGGGACGCGCTGTGGCAGCCGGGCACCGACCATGCCGGTATCGCGACGCAGATGGTGGTGGAACGCACCCTGGCGGCCGAGGGGCTGGATCGCCGGACCATCGGGCGCGAGGCCTTCCTGGCAAAGGTCTGGGATTGGAAGGCGGAATCGGGTGGCACCATCACTGGCCAGTTGCGCCGGCTTGGCGCCTCGCTCGACTGGCCGCGCGAACGCTTCACCATGGATGCCGGCCTGTCCGATGCGGTGCGCGAGGTCTTCGTCACCCTCTATCGCCAGGGGCTGATCTACCGCGACCGGCGCCTGGTGAACTGGGACCCGAACTTCCAGACGGCTGTCAGCGACCTGGAGGTGGAAAGCCGCGAGACCAAGGGTTCGCTCTGGTACCTGCGCTACCCGATCGAGGGCATGGAGGGCCGCTTCATCACCGTCGCGACCACGCGGCCCGAAACCATGCTGGGCGACACCGCGGTGGCGGTGCATCCCGACGATCCGCGCTTCGCCGACCTCGCTGGCCGCCGCGCCATCCTGCCGCTGACCGGGCGGCGCATCCCGATCGTGATGGATGCCTATTCCGACCCCGAGAAGGGCACGGGTGCGGTGAAGATCACCCCCGCGCACGACTTCAACGATTTTGACGTCGGCCGGCGCCACAGCCTGGCCATGCCAACGGTGCTGGATGCCGAGGGGCGCATCTGGCTGGACGAGATTGCCGCCGACGCGCCCGAGGGCAGCTTCGTGCACGGCCTGGCGGGCATGGATCGCTTCGTTGCGCGCAAGGCCATCGTCGCCGAGTTGGAACGGCTGGACCTTTTGGAAAAGATCGAGCCGCATGTGAACCAGGTGCCGCATGGCGACCGGTCCGGCGTGCCGATCGAACCGCGGCTGACGATGCAGTGGTATTGCGATGCCGCGACGCTGGCCAAGCCCGCGATCGAGGCGGTTGAATCCGGCGCCACGAAATTCGTGCCCCAGCAATGGGAGAACACCTTTTTCGCCTGGATGCGCGACATCCAGCCCTGGTGTGTGTCGCGCCAGCTCTGGTGGGGGCATCAGATCCCGGCCTGGTACGGACCCGATGGGCGCGTCTTCGTGGAACACACCGAAGACGCCGCACAGGCCGCGGCGCGGGCGCATTACCGCAGCGACGTCACGCTGACGCGCGACCCCGATGTGCTGGACACCTGGTTCAGCAGCGCGCTCTGGCCCTTCAGCACGCTGGGCTGGCCGGAAAAAACCGCCGATGTGGCGCGCTACTACCCGACCGATGTGCTGGTCACGGGCTTTGACATCATCTTCTTCTGGGTTGCCCGGATGATGATGATGGGCTGCCACTTCATGGGCGATGTGCCGTTCCGCACCGTCTACATCCACGGCCTGGTCCGGGATGAGAAGGGGCAGAAAATGTCCAAATCCAAGGGCAATGTGATGGACCCGTTGGAGCTGGTCGACGCCTATGGCGCCGATGCGCTGCGCGTGACCATCGCCGCCATGGCGGGGCCGGGGCGGGACATGAAGCTCGGCCGCAAGCGGGTCGAGGATCATCGCGCCTTCTGCACCAAGATCTGGAATGCCGCGCGGGTCCTGGAAATGAACGGCGTGCGGCCGGACCCGGCGTTCCAGCCCGGCGGTACCAGCCTGGCCCTGGCGCGCTGGCTGCTGGATGCCGGCAACCGCGCCGTCGCCGAGGCGACCGATGCGCTGGAGCGCTTCCGCTTCGATGAATACGCCCGCGTGGCGGAACGCTTTGTCCGCGGCACCTATTGCGACTGGTTCCTGGAATTCGCCAAGCCGGTGTTCATGGGGCCGGATGGCGCCGACAAGGATGAGATCCGCGGCGCCGCCCAGCACGGCTTCGCCACCATCCTGAAGCTGCTGCACCCGATGATGCCCTTCATCACCGAGGAACTCTGGGCCCGCTTCGGCTACGGCCCCGAAGGATCGCTGATCCGCGAGACCTGGCCCGCCGCCGTGCCCGTGCCGCAGGCCGAGGCTGCGCGGGCGGAACTGGACTGGGTCGTGGATCTGATCGGCGAAGTGCGCGGGCTGCGCGCCGAAATGAACGTGCCGCCCAGCGTGAAAGTGCCGCTGCTGTTGCAGGACGCCGCCCCGGAAACCCTGGCCCGCGGCGCGCGCTGGATCGAAGCCATCGGCCGCATGGCCCGCGCGACAGAAATCAGCGCGCTGGACGGCGCGGCACCCAAGGGCGTCGCACAGGTCACCGTGGGCGAAGCCACGGTCATGCTGCCGCTGGCCGATGTGATCGACCTGTCGGCAGAAGCCGCGCGCCTCGGCCGCGAACGCCAAAAAGCCGAGGCCGAGGCCCAAAAAGTTCGGCAGAAACTCGACAACGCCGAATTCGTCGCCCGCGCCAAGGAAGAAGTCGTGGAAGAGAACCGCGACCGCCTGGCAGCTTATGAGGCCGAGGCCGCGCGGCTGGCCGCGGCGATCGCGCGGATCAGCGCGGCGTAGGCGGGGGCGCGGGCCTTGAGAGGGGCTTCGCCCCCCTCAAACTCCCCCCACCAGGAGCCTGAGGCCCCTGGACCCACATCGATGAAGTGCCCAAGGCGAGGGAGGGGCGTCGAAGGCGCGCCTGTGGTCAGAGGCGCGCCATGCCCCTCCCTCGCCTTGGGCACAAACAACGGCGGGTGCAGGGGACACGGTCCCCTGCTGGGAGGGGTCTGGGGAGGGTGGTCTTTCCTTCATCAGCAGATCTCATGCCCAGCATGATAGGTGCGCATCGGAGTTCCATCCACGGCGCCATGCTCGGGTCACCGCCCCGCCGTGGCATGGAGCGGCATAGCGCTGATTCGAATCCCACTTTCTCCGCCAGTTCCCATACGAGCCATGCTCTCCGCCTGACCGGCCGCCGCGCTGAGTGGCAGGTTTCCTGGGGTTTTTGGGGTGGACCTGTTGACTGGCCGGACGCGGAGACAGCAGAAAATCGCTCTCCGGAGGCCAATTCTCTCCGGACGTCCTGACTTGGCCGTTTTAGTACGGAACCCAAAAACCTA
>JBBQHE010000155.1:0-10953 GCA_038323655.1 Acetobacterales bacterium
CGGTCCGGGCGCCGGGCCGAGTTGCGCAGCACCAGTTCGCCCGTCACCACCTCGTGCCGCGTGGCCATCGCCGGGTCGTCGATCATGGCGCAGACCAGCGCCACGGTGGCGTCGACCATCGGCTGCAAGGGCTGCGCGAACGAGGTCAGCGAGAGGCTTGGCCAGGCCGCCGGCTTGGTGTCGTCGAAGCCCACGATGGACAGCGCCTGGGGCACCTGCAACCCGAATTCGTGCCGCGCCACCTCCAGCGCCGCCACTGCCATGTGATCGTTGGCGCAGAAGATGGCGTCCGGCCTGTCAGGCCGCGACAACATGCGGCGGGTGGCGTCGGCGGCTTTCTCGAAGCGGTATTGCCCCACTTCGCGCAGCGGCGGGGGCTGCCCGTTCTCGGCCAGCCAAGCGTTGAAGCCTCGCTCGCGGTCTCGGCTGGTCGAGCTGTTCTCGATCCCGGCCAGGAAGGCCAGTCGCCGGTGCCCGCCCGCCACCAGAAACTCCGCGATCAGCCTGCCGCCACGGATGTTCTCGCCGGTGACGGAGCTGATATTGGCGGCGCGGCTGGTGCGGTTGAACAGTAGCACGGGAATGCCTGCGGCCCGGCATTGCGTGGCCAGTGCCGAGGACAGGGTGGTGGAGGCCAGGATCAGCGCATCCACCCGCCAGCCCAGTACCTCGTCCAGCTGCGGGTCGGCATGGCGGCCGGCTTCCGGAGTGAACAGCAGCACCTGATAGCCTCGGTTACGCAGCGCGCGCGAAAGCGCCTCCAGCACATCGGGGTAGAACAGATTCTGCAGGTAGGAGGCGGCGACGCCGATGATGCGGCTGCGGCGGGTGATTAACGAACGGGCGATGGCGTTGGGCCGATAGCCGAGTTCGCGCGCGGCATCGAGCACCCGGCGGCGCGTCGGCTCGGCGATCGAAGCGCCGGCGGTGAAAGCTCGGCTGACTGCGGATTGCGAGACACCGGCACGCCGCGCCACATCGGTCGCGTTCACCGCCTGGCGTGCGGGGCAGGGAAGATCGTGGGTTGTCTTTCCAGGCCGCTGGGGGGGCATGCGATAGCGTCCGGATCGGAGCGGTTGGAGTAGCGCCCTGCCAGAGTTCGTCAAGACTCACCTTCCGGTGGGCTGGCAGCCTCGGCAAGACAGGGCAGCCTGAACGGACGGAATTCGGCTGAATGGCGACAAATGCCAGAAGGGGAAAGCATGACGGCCGAACTGAACCCAACGGGTGCCGCGTTGCGCATACCGACAGGACATGCGACTACCTCAAGCGCCGCGTCAGTGTAGCTGAGAGCGCCGGGCGTACTGGACCGGTGCGGGCATCGATACATATCCTAACCAGACAAGTCGCATGTATTTACCTGGTCAAATCAATCCCCGCTTCACCACCCGGGGACGACACCAGCGACGCCGATGCGAGATCACCGGCGCGCGCCCCGTTCACCGTGACGTCGAGCAGCGCGGTCACCGCCGGCGCCAGACTCGGCAGGTCCCAGGACACCTCCGCCGCGAGCTCCCGCCGCCCTGAGCCGAACAGCGCCCCCGTCAGCAACGGCGTGCCGTTCAGCACCGCGGGCGCCGCCTCGGGCAGCCCGTAGAGCCGCAGGGATTGCAGGTCGATCGGCCCATCGAAGCCGGCCCATCGCCGGCAAGTTCGCTGACAACGTCACGGCGTTTCCCCTACACCTTCTCCACCCGCACCCGCAGCGTCCCCGACGCCAGATCCACCGTCCCCCCGCTCTCATTCTGAAACCGCACGCTCACGACCGCCGCAGCACTCACCCAGGCCGTCACCGTGATCCCTTGCAGGTCGAGCGAGAACGACGCCCGCGCATAATCCCCCAGCGCCGCCCCCGTCACCGCCACCGGCGTGGTCGCCCCCGCGCCATCTGCCAGCGACGGCGGGTCGTAGGTGGCGCTGCCATCGATCAGCCGCGGCCCCAGCACCACCCAGGCCGACCCGTTCCATCCCCATTCGGCCAGCGTCGCCACGTCGAACACCGACAGCCCGGTGAAGGCGACGTAGGACACCCAGGCCCCGCCGATCCGCTGCACTAGGCGGTTGGCGAAGGTGGACCAGGCGCCCGTCGGCGCAGCCCCGACGACCCAGGCCTGCCCATCCGTCGGCGATCCAGGCGGGGTGTTCAGCCCCACCTGCTGCACCACGCATTGCAGCAGCGCGTCGATGCGGTTCACGCCCTGGCTATGGGCCAATTCCTTCTGCGCCTGGCCGACGGCGATGTAAGGCAGCGCCAGCCGTGGCGACGATCCGCTCATCTGTTCCTCCTAGACCGTGGCCACCCGGGCCGGGCCCCGCCCGACCTCGGGGCTGACCTGATAGACGCGCACAACCAGGCTGGCCTGCGCGCTGCCGAAATCCGTCACCTGCTCCGCTGCCAGATAGGTCGCTGCCTGCGCCGTCACGGCGATGGTGCGGACCACCGTCCCGCCATTCATGATCTCGACGTCGTAGCGTTCCGCCGTCTCGCCCAGCGGCGCGTCCACGCCGTCCGACCAGGTGGAGGGCATGCGCGTCCGCCGCGCCCAGGACAGAGCGATATCCAGCCCGCCATTCCGTGTGCCGACCACCGCCAACGGCGAGTAGGGGATCAGCGCCTGGCTGGTGTTCGTGAAGGCGAAGGACAAAACCGCCGAGGCCTGCTGATACAGGCTGACGCCCTTGTACCAGAACGGCGCACCGCGCAGCGAAATGCCATCCCGCACCCGCTCGACGCCCGGAAAGCCATCCAGCAGCACGAAGCGTTCGGCCGCGACATGCGTGCCGGTGTGGCGATCGGTCCCCATCCGCCCGCGCACCAGCCCCGACAGGCGATAGGTCGCCGCGGCGATCAGCGTGGCGGTGCGGAACTGGATGATCTCGGACCCCACCAGCGCGCCATTGCGCCCAGCGTAAAGCCCCGCATTGGTGGTGGTCTCCAGCGTGTCGGTCGTGTCCAGCAGCGTCACGTCCAGCGTCGCCGCCTCATCGATGAACAGCCAGGGCCCATCGGCCAGCGTCGTGCCGCAGGTGCCGATGATGCCCTGCCCGACGGGATAGGCGATCTCGCCAAAGTTCACATTGTCCGCGGCCCGCAGCACGGCAGCCGACCGCCAGCCCACCGGGCCGCCCGCGACGAAATAGAACCCCGCGTCATTGTCCAGCGACGACAGCATCGGGATATCCATCGGCACGAGCGTCGTCGCCACGATGGCCGGGAAGAGCGATGGCCGGACGGGCGGGCTGGTCGCCGTTGCCACCCGGGGCACCCAGGCGCCGATGACCTCGGCCGCACCCGAGACCTCGACCAGCCCGTTCGCGCCGATGGTGGCCTTCGTCACGTTGATCCGTCGCCAGGCGCCGCCCAACAGAACGTCCAGGCTATCGCCCGGCCGCACCGACTGGAACGATGGCGGCAGGCGCAGGCCGTCAATCGTGGTCCGCGCCGCCCACAGGTCGCGCAGGATTTGTTCGGCCCGGGCCTTGGCCAGGTTCGCGTCGAGCACCAGGGCAAAGTCGTAACTCGTACGGTTGGCCGCCGTGCCGTCCTGGCGTGACGCCCGCACCGTGTTTTCCTGGTAGTCGCGCGCCGGGTCCGCAAAGGTCATGGACAGGGACGACGGCAGGGCGGCCTCCTCGGCCCGCGACACGCTGTAGCGTTCGCCATCGGTCGCGGTGTTTTGGCCGGTGCCAAAGCTGTCGAAATCCATGCCGCCGGTGTTGCCGATCCCGCGGGGTTTGATGACGATCCCGCCCGGGCTGCTGACACCGATCAGCGAAAACCCCGTCATCAGTTCTTCCATCGCGGCGCGGGCCGATGCCGGTCGCCGTACGACATAGCCCGGCAGGGTCAGGTCGATGCTGGCGCAATCCACGCGATCAACGCCCGCCCGGGCCGCGAGCTTGGTCAGCGCCCCGCCGACGCTTTCCTGCGCCGGCTCAAAGTCCACTTCGATGCTGGGGATACGGTTGCCGAAGTTGGCCAGTTGCAGGCCTTCGAACACGATGTACGCCACGCCGCGATAGGCGGGCGTGTTGGCAGCCCCCTCGACCGCCGCGATCAGGCTGTCCTGCGCCTGCGCGTCGCTGCCCAAGTAGATGCGGACCCCCGAGGCGAGGTTGGTGTTTGGCGATTGCGTCGAATCCCAAAAGACCTTGCCATCGCCAAAGATGCGGCGGATGCCCTGGATCGGCCCTTCGCAGATCATGGCCGCGAAATTGGCCGCGTAGCTGTAGCTGGTCGTGCTGCTGGTGCTGCGCTTTTGGCCGCCGCCCTTGCCGCCGCCACCCGAGCGCGTGCTGGTGGTCGTGGCTGTCTCCAGCAATTCCTGCGACCAGATGACGTTGGTCCCGCAGCGCACCCGCTGCCCATAGGCCAAGGCCACCACGGCGCCGTAGCTGCTGATCGAGGTCTTGAGGTCGTTGAGGCGCGGGCCTTCCTGCGACGTGTTCTTGGCCTTGGGGCCGAACAGCGTCTGGTCGACATAGGCACCGGCCAGCGCGCCGAGGCCGCGCCCCACCACGGCGCCGGCCGGGCCGAACAGCGCGCCACCGACCAGGCCGCCGGCGACCGATAGGGCGAGGGTCGCCATGGATCACTGGATCCCAGGGAGGCGGTAGACCAACGGCCCGGCTGCGTCCTGGCAGATGCGAGTGGTCCAGTCCTCGGTGAGCGGGTGCTCGACCACCTGGCGCAGCTGCGCCCAGGCGTGGACGAGCCCCCAGCCGCCAAGCAGGCGCGTGACTATCCCCACATGCTGCGGCAGGCCGGGAGAAAACTCCATGAGCAGCATGGCGCCCTCCTCCAGGGTGGTGAGCCGGGTGAACCGACCCTCGATCCACGCACGCAGGCTGACGCCGTCGGGCTGGCGGCCGTAGCCGGGCGGGTAGTCGTCCAGCGGCAGGCCCAGGTCGCGGGCCACGCCGACCACCACCCCCCCGCAATCCACGCCCACGCCGCGCAGCCGCGCCTGGTGGTGCCAGGGCGTGCCAACCCACCGTCGCGCCTCGACCGCCACGGTTGCCCCGCCCTGCGCCCGCGTTGCGCCATCAGCGGGCATCGGGACCATAGGGGTCACAGCCGACACCACCTGGTTGAAAGGCCGTGCCACCAAGGACGCCCGCGCAACCGCGCCTTGATCCGCTGCCATCGCAGTAGCGAAGCGACCGAAACCCGCCGCTCCGACGTGCGCGTCCAACCCTCGTATCGGATCACCATATGCGGTGCACACCGTCGGTCACCGCGCATCGGGATAGCGGATCAGGCTGTCGGTGCCGGGCACCGAGGGAAAGCCGCGGAAGTTGATGACGTTGGCGAACTTGTCCCGGCAGGTCGCGAGCCGCTTGTCGCAGCCGGCCACGATGCTGAAGGTGTTCCCGACTGCGATCGGCAGAAACCAGGGCTCCCACACCCCGACCACGCCGCCCGCGCCATGCACCCGCACGTCGCGCACGGCGCCGGCGTTGGCGCCGCTGGTCATGGTGATGCGGCCATAGGTCGCCCAGGCCGCGGCCTCGATGAAGCCCGCCGCGGTGAACTGCAGCGGGCCCTCCACGCTGGTCACCGTCGCTGTGCGCGTCCAGGCCGCCAGCGCAATGCCGCAACGGGTGCTGCCTAGCGCCACCCGGCATTCGGGGGACACCACGTCCAGCACCTGCGTATCCAGCCGCCGCGCATCGTCGAAAAGCTCGGCGGAAAACCGCGTCTCGCCCGCCTTGACCGTGCCGATGCGGCCGGTGCGCTTGACCTCCACCCCGCGCGAGGGATCGGCCCAATCGACCAGCAGGACGGTGCATTCCGCGTCGTCGTACAGACCGTTCAGCAGGTCGGTGGCGGACAGCGACGGCGCCGACAGGATGCCCGCGACCTCCATCTGGCCTGCCGCCAGGGTGCGGGTGCTTTCGCTGGCCGTCGCCTCGAAGGGGGCGGCTGCGGAAAATGTCTGGCCGCCATAGACCACGTCGCGGTCCAGCGCCGCGAACCGCAGCACCGTGCCGTCGCGGCGGCGTATCTGCCACAGGTCGCAGGTGGTCGCGGCCAAGTCGCCCGCCATGCTGGACGCGACCAGGATGTCCGTGCCGATCTGCGTCAGCCTGGCCGGGAAGACATCCTCGGCCAAAGCCTCCACGGCCAGCTGCGTGACGCGGGCGATGTCGGTGCTGCTGCCCAGGGCCTCGACGCCGCCTTGCGTGACGCGCGCGACGTCCGTGCTGTCGCCGAGCGATTCCAGCCCGACCTGTGTCGTGCGCCCCGTGCCTGACACGTCAGGTCACCCGGCGCACGCCGGCGACCAGGGCGTTCACCCCAGCCGGTGTCCATGCAACACCCGTGTTCGGGTCGGTCGGGTAGTAGGCGCTGTAGTAGCGATAGGTCGTGTCCAAGGCATCGGTCGGGCCAAGCGCATCGATCCCGCCGCTGCGCAGCAGAGCCCGCGTCTCGACTGTGGCCGCATCCTCCTTCCGCGCGCGGTAGATGACCCGGACGCCACGGATGATGGCGGCCGAGGCCGGCAGGTCGCCAATGGTGTAGCGGTCGGTCAGGACCGAGGCGGCTGAGACGAAGGTGGTATCATCATCCGGCCCAGCCTCACTGACGCGCGACCAGTTGTTGCCGCCGGCGTTCGGCGTCCAGGCGACGCTGTCATCGCCGGTCGGCGACAGGCGCTGCACCCGCACCGGCCCCAGAAAATCGTTGCTGTCGGCGGTGCTGCCGTCGCAGATGTACAGGTCATCCATGACATAGGGGCTGCCGGGGCATTCGCAGATCAGCGCCGTGATGACATCGCCTGCGCCGGCCAGGGTGATGACGCCCGACTGCGACTGCACGATCTGACCATTGCGACGCAGGGTCCAGGCGCCGGTGGCGGTGGAGGACAGCACCGCCTTCAACTCGTAGTGGAGGTAGGTGCCGGTCGGCTCGATGTCCGTGCCGGTCCACAGCGTCGTGCCGAAACCGGTGGCGGAATAGGTGGAGGAGGTCGGCCCACCGTAGCCGACCGTCAGATTGCCGCTGGCATTGATGCCAAAGCTGATGCCGCTGCGGCTATTGGCCGTGGCAAAGGTGCGCACGGGGCGGTTGAAGCTGCTGACGCTGCTCCATCGCACGCCCAGGCCGATGATGATCGTGGTGCCGGACAGGGCGAAGCCTTGCCGTATCCAGTCTTGGAAGGTCAGGGACAGGGCTGCGCGACCGGTGCGGACGTTGGTCGTCGTGATCGTGGGGTTGCCTCCGCCCCCGGTCAGGTTGGCCTGCTGGAACGCCTGCGCCGCCGTGCCGTAGGCGTCGAACCCCTCGAATGCCAGCAGCGCCATGTCAGAGCCTCACTTCGATGAGCGAAATGTTGCGGATGGGCAGGCGTCGCCAGCCCTCATAGGTGCCGGAGAGGCTGTCGGTATCGAAGCGCACCGGGACGTCGAAGTCGCAGCCCACGGTGATGGTGCGCCCGGTCGGCAGGGTGATGCCGCTGCCGGTGAAGCTCAGCAGCCCGGTGTTCAGATCGACCGACCAGGGATAGGCGCCGCCGGCCAGGGTCTCCACGCCATTGGTCGCGACCCGCAGCGTGCCGGCCACGATCTTGCGCAGCGTGCGCGTGTAGGAGCCGCCCGCATCGCCGTAGGTTTTCGTGATCTGCATCGGCGTGCCGGTGAAGGCCCCGAGCGCCTGGTCGGTCGGTGTGATGGCCAGGTCCGGGCTGGCGGCGGTGGAATAATCGCCCCAGTCCTTGAAGCGAAAGCCGATCAGCCGCCCCCGCCGCGCGTGAAAGAAGCCCAGCACCTGGGAGAAATTGGCCAGCGTCTTGATGCCGGTCTCGACGTTGTAGGCATGCCGGGCCGCGGTCCAGGTCTGGTTGCGCTGTTCCAGCCCCGACGAGATCGCCGCGACATTCGTGGCCCAGACCGGCCCGCCCGTGGCGCCATAGGCCACGCTGTCGGGGAACCGCACCTCATGGAAACTCATCGCAGCCTCCCGCCACGCCGGACGCCGTCGGCGACCGCTGCCGTCACCTGGTCGGCCGAGCGGCGAAAACCGTCAGCGTCGGGGCTGTTG
The DNA here is from genome assembly GCA_038323655.1 of Acetobacterales bacterium. Taxonomy (GTDB): domain Bacteria; phylum Pseudomonadota; class Alphaproteobacteria; order Acetobacterales; family Acetobacteraceae; genus Humitalea. The sequence continues at coordinate 8,045 of JBBQHE010000155.1, forward strand.
ATGGTGATGGTCACCATCGCGCCGCCGCCGTCCGAGGCGACGCCGAGCTTGCCGTCGCGGCCGCGCCGCAGGGGCAGGATGGCCTCGGGCCCGGCCTCACCCATCAGCCCGGTGCCACGGGAGAAGGGAAACAGGGTCGGGCGGTCGATGACCCCGCCATTGGCAAAGGGGATCACGCCGGCGCCGCCAAAGGCCGCGCCGTTGGCGGCCAGTTTCAAGCCACCGTCGGCGCCGCCGCCGGCGAGCAGCTTGGTTAAATCCAGCGATGTGCCGGCGCCCCCGCCCAAGCCGCCCAGAACACCAGACAGCGCCCCCACCAGGGGCTCGGTGACAGCCTTGCGAAGCGTCAGCCGCGAGATGTCCTGCAGGACCCCCTGCAGCACCGTCTGCAACTTCTCGCCTTTGACCACCGCGTCCTCAAAAGCGCTGGAAAAAGTCAGGCCGAGCTCGCGGGCCACGTCGGAGGTCTGCGCGGTCGAATCCTGCAAACGCTGCTGGGAGGCAAACAGATCGTCCTGGGCGGCATTGGTCGCGCGCTGCAACTGCTCCTGCGACAGCGGCTGGCCGATGTCCTGGGACCGCAGGGCAACGGCCGCGATTTCGCCGATCCGGCGTGCGTATTTCTCCTGCGCTGTCTCATTGGCCTGGATCAGCCGCTCCCGATCGCGGACGACGTCATTGACCTCCCGCTCCGCGTCGCGGTTTTCCCGGGTCGCCGCCGTGCCGCGCTGCGTCGTGCCGGCGATCCGGGCCAGGGCCGCGTCGCGTTCCTCCAGGGCCAGGGCTTGCAACCGTGCGCGCTCGGGGCCGTCGATGGCGCCCGATGCCTCGCTCTCCCGCAGACGGGTCACGCGGGCCGCAAAATCTTGGTTGATCTTGTAGCGATCATCCAGTTCGAGCAGAAGCTTTTCGGTGTCCTCCGCGGCACGGCGGCGGCGACTTTCGGAAGCACGATCGGCGGCGGTGGCACGTTCCTCCGCGCCCCGGGCGGTGCGGTCCCGCTCGTCGTTCTCGATCTGGACCGACAGCGCGGCAAGCTCGTCGCGAGCCTCGCGGAGCCGGGTGACCCGATCCAGCCCGTTCTGGTCGTTGGCCGTGCCGACCAGCCCGGCGCGGATGCTGCCACGCCGGGGCTGCGCCCGCAGGCTGGCGCCCTGGCCGTCCGCCTCCAGGCCTGCAATCTCGGCCTGCAAGGCGTCAGCCTGCGCCCGACGCCCCTCCCGCTGCTCGACCGGGTTCAGCAGCCCCGCACCACGCCGGGCGCCGTCCAGGCCGCTTGCAGCCGACGACAGCGCCCGGGCGATGGCCTGGGAAAAGCCGAGCGCCTCGTCCAGCCGGGCGACGAACTCGGTCGAGGCGACGTTTAACTGCCCAAAGGCGCGGGACAGGGTGAGCGGGGCCTTCTCGAACTCGCCGTTCAGCCGCTCGACGGCACGCAGCAGGGCGGGAAACACCGTGTCGGCGGTGAGCTTGCCCTCGGCGCCCATCTTGCGCAGTTCGCCGATCGACACGCCAAGCTCGCGCGCCAGGCCCTGTGCCAGCCTGGGCATGGCTTCCAGGATCGACCGCAGCTCGTCGCCCTGCAGCACGCCCGAGGCCAGCGCCTGGCCGAGCTGCTGGGTGGCGGAGGCGATCTCCTGCTGGCTGGCGCCCGAGACGATGGCGACCCGCTGTAGGCCTCCGACCAGGGTGGCCACCTGGTCCGAGGTGGCGCCGATCTCCTGGGCTGCGATCGAAAAGCGCTGGAAGGCGGCCACACTCTCGGTAACGGCAATGCCGGTGCGCAGGCTGTCGCGATAGAGGGTGTTGTAGATTTCGCCGGCCCGTTCGACCGAGCCGAGCGCGGTGTTCAGCCGCCCCATGGAGGCTGTCAACTGGTCGCCGGCCTGCGCCACGGCCCGGATACCTGCGGCCAGGGCGAGCACCTGCACGGCGCGGACGGCGGCATCGAAGGCGCGCAGCCCGGTGCCGGCGTCTGCCGCGCTGTCGCGGATCTGCTGCATGCTGCGCTGGCCGGCCTCGCCGACCTGGCGAAGCTCGGCTTTGACGCGGGCGCCGTCGTCTAGGGAGAGCCGGACCGAGACGCGGCGGGTGGCGTCAGCCATGGGTCACGCCTCCACTCAACCGTGCCATGTCATCCCGGCGGGAGGCGAGGCCATCGGCCAGGCCGAGGCGCATGGCGACCAGGAGTTCGGCTGCGGCCCAGCCGACCGTACCGGTCGCACCGGAGGCGCCCATTTCGCGGGCGGTGACCAGGGCCGCCGCCATGTCGACGTCGAGGCCTGCCATGGTCGCCGTGGCGCAGGTGGTGCCGGCGGCCCAGGCTGCTGCGCCCTCGACGCTGGCGGGGGCGTGCGCGGCATATGGGCAGGCCATGCCGCAGTCACGATAGAGCGCCGCACAGCCGCGGCAGTAGTCAGGACCCGAACCGAAATGCCATTCGGCCCGAGCCCTCAGCCGTTTCCCTCCAGGGCCACGGCGGCGACCGGGGCGGTGGCGCGGTCCCAGAAGGCTGAGGCCATCTGGTCGATGTCCATCAGGCGCTCGACGGCGTCGGGCGAGAGCGGCAGCGGATTGCCGGCGGCGTCGCCCACGCCTTCCCAGGCGGTGACGGCGTGGCGGGCGAGCGCCTTGACCAGGAAGGCGAAAGCCAGGCCGCGGGCCAGGTCGGGGTCGAGGTCGGCCTCCGCGGCCCGCAGCGCGCCAAGGCGACGGGCGGAGCCGGCCTGGGCGGCGGCCATGACGGCGGTGGTGACGGGGCGGATTTGCACGCGGACGCCGCGGGGGAGGTCGAGCCAGTACGGCCCGACCGGGAGGTCGAGGGTGAGCATGCGGTTCTCCTGGAGGATCGGCCTTGACCCACGACCCCACGATGGCCAAGTTGGCCATAGGTGTCGGAGTAGGATGTG
>JBBQHE010000156.1:0-10822 GCA_038323655.1 Acetobacterales bacterium
GCCCGCGCCGCAGCCGCCGGCCGGCACGCTGGTGCCCAGCGGTCCGGTGGCCGCCCCCCCGGCGGCGCCCGCCGCCCCCGCCCCCGCCCCGCCCGCCGCATCCCGCGTCAGCCTGCGCGCGCAGGAGGAATCCTGGGTCCAGGTGCGCGATCCGCGCAGCGGCCAAGTGCTGATGAACCGCGTGCTCCGCGCCGGCGAAACCTTCCAGGTGCCGCCGGGTGAAGGGTTGTTGCTGACCACCGGTCGCGCCCAGTCGCTGGAAGTCATGGTCGATGGTCAGCCCTCGCAGGTCCTGGCCGGGCGCAACGGCGTGATCCGCGATGTGGCGCTGACGCCCGATACGCTCCGCACCGCCCGCCCGCCGGCGCCGACCACGCCGCCGCGCTGAGGCCTTCATCCCGGGCGGCTGGGGTGGCATAATCCTGCCAAGCCCGGAGCCGCGTCCCCCATGTCCTACCGCCCCTACCAGCAGATCATCCGCCGCAAGTCTCGCCAGATCATGGTCGGCCGCGTGCCGGTCGGCGGGGACGCGCCGATCACCGTCCAGACCATGACCAACACGCCGACCGAGGATGCGGCGGCGACCATCGCGCAGATCCGTCTGTCGGAACTGGCGGGCGTGGATATCGTCCGCGTCTCCTGCCCCACGGAGGAAGCGACCGCCGCACTCGCCGAAATCGTGCGGGAGGTGAACGTCCCGATCGTCGCTGACATTCATTTCCACTACCGCCGCGCGATCGAGGCCGCGAAGGCTGGCGCGGCCTGCCTGCGGATCAACCCCGGCAACATCGGCAGCAAGGAGCGGGTGCGGGAGGTCGTGCAGGCTGCGCGCGACCATGGCTGTTCGATCCGCATCGGGGTGAACGCGGGTAGTTTGGAGAAGCACCTGCTGGAAAAATACGGCGAACCGAACCCCGAGGCGCTGGTGGAATCCGCCCTGTGGCACGCCGCCCACCTGCAGGACCTGGACTTCCACGAATTCAAGATCAGCGTGAAGGCATCGGACGTGTTCCTGGCCGTCGCCGCCTATCAGCAACTGGCCGAGGTCTGCGACCATCCGCTGCACATCGGCATCACCGAAGCCGGCGGCAAACGCGCCGGCACGGTGAAAAGCGCGATCGGGCTGGGATCGCTGCTCTGGGCCGGCATCGGCGATACGCTGCGGGTGTCGCTGTCGGCCGAACCGGAGGAGGAGGTGCATGTCGGCTGGGAAATGCTGAAGTCCCTCGGCATCCGGCATCGGGGGGTAAAAATCATCTCCTGCCCGTCCTGCGCCAGGCAGGGGTTCGATGTGATCCGCACGGTGGCGGCCCTTGAGGACCGGCTGGCGCATATCGAGACGCCGGTGACCCTGTCGATCATCGGCTGCGTGGTGAACGGGCCTGGCGAGGCGCTGATGACTGACATCGGCCTGACTGGCGGCGGGGCGGGGACTCATATGGTCTATGGCATGGGCAAGACGAGCCATACCGTGCGGACCGAGGAGATGATCGACCACATCGTGGGCCTGGTGGAGGCGAAGGTGGCGCGGATCCAGGCGGCGAAGGCGGAGGAGGCTGCGCTGGCGGCGGAGTAGGGGCGGATTGGCTGACTGCAATGCGCCAGAGCCGAACGATACTCAGCCTATCTTTGGCGACCGCATTGGTTTTCGTCAGCTCACCGGCTTCTGCGCAAGATCGTACCGAAACCGTCGTCGGCATCTGGAGAGTTGTCCAGCAGCCGCCTGTACCGCGGATGGTCGTAGCATTTTCGCTGTGCCAAGCTGAGAACATGCACCCATGGGAGGGATGGACGTTCACGCTCATTCGAAGGGGCGCCAGCCTCTCCGCAACGATCCGGAGTCAACGCATTCGCCCGATGAGCGAGCGAAATGATGTTCTTTCGGGGTCGCTCGGCAGCGAAGTTCTAGCCTTCCCGGTGGTACTGCCACTGGTGAATTCTGGTGGTTCCGGCTGGGGACTGGACCTCAAAATTCTGGACCGGGATGCCTTTCGCCGCGGCCTGCGGAGTGGCGGTCGCCTCCGTATCGCAACACCGGACGGTCAGATGGACTGGCCGACCGACGAGGGAGGTCGGGTCTTGTCAGCGTTGGAGCGCTGCACCTGGTGACGGCGACAGGGCAAAATCCGCGATCGACGTGACATTGGCCGACTGGTCGCAACGCGTGCTGGAAGAAGCCGCCCTGGCCGCCCCCATCGCCATCAACGACATCCTCTTCGCCCAACTCTTGGGCGGCTTCAGCCGTATCGAGGCCTGCGAGGCGTTGCTGGTCACGCTGGGCGTGACCAGCCTGCCGATACCCCGCGGCGCTCTCTTTCTCGCCGGCAAGGTGTTCCGCGATCACTGCCGCCGGGGTGGCGCGCGATCGAGCGTGCGGTCCGGTTTCGTCATCGGCGCCCATGCGGCGCATGACGGCCTGCCGCTGCTGACCCGCGACCCGCGCCACTACCGGGCAAACTTCCCCACCCGGGCGGTGCTGGCCCCCGACACCCACCCCTGACTTGCCCCCGCGCCCCCCCGGCGCTAACGCCCCACCCCATGGAAAAGCTCCAACCCGTCCGTGGCACCCGCGACCTGATCGGCGAGGACTTTTGCCGTCACCACCAGGTCATCGACACTGCAAGGCGCATCACCGCCCTCTATGGCTTCGAACAATGGGAGACGCCCATTTTCGAGGACACCCGCGTCTATGCCCGCGGCCTCGGCGATACCTCCGACGTTGTCGCCAAGGAGATGTATTCCTTCCAGGACCGCGGCGGCGACAGCCTCACCCTGCGCCCCGAGGGCACCGCCGGCGTCTGCCGCGCGCTCGTCTCCAACGGCCTCGCCCAGGCCAACCTGCCGCGTAAGATTTTCTACGCCGGGCCGATGTTCCGTTACGAACGCCCGCAAAAAGGCCGCTACCGCCAATTCACCCAGATCGGCTGCGAAATCATGGGCACCGCCGACCCTCTGGCCGATGCCGAGGTGATCGCCGCCGGCTGGCACATCCAGCAGGCGCTCGGCATCACCGAAGGCGTCACGCTGGAAATCAACACCCTGGGCGATGCGCCAAGCCGCGACGCCTATCGCGCCACTTTGGTCGCCTATTTCACCGCCCATGCCGAGAACCTGTCGGCCGACAGCCGGATGCGGCTGGAGAAAAACCCGCTCCGCATCCTGGACAGCAAGGATGCCGGCGACCGCGCCATCGTCGCCGATGCCCCTGTGATCCACGATCACCTGACCGACACCGCGCGCGACTTCTACCTGGGCGTGAAGCAGGCGCTGGCCGGCTTCGGCGTGGCCTTCCAGGAAAACCCGCGCATCGTCCGCGGCCTCGACTACTACAGCCACACAGCGTTTGAATTCGTCACCGACCGGCTGGGCGCCCAGGGCACGGTGATGGGTGGCGGCCGCTACGACGGGCTCGTTGAGGAAATGGGCGGCCCGCCCACCCCCTCGGTCGGCTGGGGCGGGGGCGTGGACCGTCTGGCGATGTTGCTGGAGGACTGGGCGAGGCCCGCAGCCCCCGTCGCCATCATCCCGATCGGCGAGGCGCAACAGGCCATCGCGCTGCGCCTGCTGACCGACCTGCGCCGCGCCGGCATCGCCGCCGACATCGGCTACCGCGGCAACGTCAAGCGCCGGATGGAACGCGCCAACAAGATCGGCGCCCGCGCCGCGGTGCTGATTGGCGAGGACGAAGCCGCCGCCGGCCAGGCGCAGGTCAAGAACCTGGCCACCGGCGAACAGGCGCTGGTCGCCTTCGCGGAGCTGGCGGCGCATCTGCGATGAGCCTCGCCGATAAACTCGACCGCCTGGTGTCGCGGCGGGAGGAAATCGCCGCAACGCTGGAAACCGCCGATGGCGCGCGCGTCGGCGTGCTGTCCAAGGAACTGTCGGACCTCGACCCCATCGTCGCCCGCATCGAGGCCTTGCGCGCCGCCGAACGCGCCCGCGATGAAGCCACCGCCATGCTGGCCGACCCCGAGATGCGCGAACTGGCCGAAGCCGAACTGGCCGAGACGCAAAAAACCCTGCCCGCGCTGGAACGCGAAGTCCGCTTGCTGCTGCTGCCGAAGGACGCCGCCGACGAACGCAGCGCCATCCTGGAAATCCGCCCCGCCGCGGGCGGTGACGAGGCGGGGCTTTTCGCCGCCGAACTTTTTGGTGCCTACCGGCGCTATGCCGAGGCACGCGGCTGGCGCTTCGAAGTCATGGAATACGACGAAAGCGACCTCGGCGGGCTGAAAGGCGCGATGGCGGAGGTTGCCGGCCGTGGCGTCTTCGCCCGGCTGAAATTCGAATCCGGCGTGCATCGCGTGCAGCGCGTGCCTTCGACGGAAACGCAAGGCCGCATCCATACCTCGACCGTCACCGTCGCCGTGCTGCCGGAAGCCGAGGAAGTGGACGTGCAGGTGAACGAGGCCGATCTGCGGATCGACACCTACCGCGCCAGCGGCGCCGGCGGGCAGCATGTGAACAAGACCGACAGCGCCGTGCGCATCACCCACCTGCCGACCGGCATCGTGGTGGCGATGCAGGAGGAGCGCAGCCAGCACAAGAACCGCGCCAAGGCGATGAAGATCCTGCGCGCCCGCATGTATGAGGCGCAGCGCAATTCGCTCGACAGCGCACGTGCCGCCGACCGCAAGGGCCAGATCGGCACCGGCGACCGCAGCGAACGCATCCGCACCTACAACTTCCCGCAAGGGCGCGTCACCGACCACCGCATCGGCTTCACCCTGCACAAGATCGAACGCGTCATGCTGGGCGAACTGGACGAGGTGATCGACGCGCTGACCGAGGAAGACCAGGCCTCGCGCCTGTTGGCCGAAGGGCTGTGACCACGGACCCTGGCGGGTCGGTCGGCGCCTTTCTGTGCCAGGCAGGGCAGAGGTTGCGCGGGGCAGGGGTGGACAATCCGCGCGGAGAAGCTCGCGCCCTGCTGGCCCAATCCATGGGCACCGCGCCCGACGCGCTGCTGCGCGACCCCCGCGCGCCAGTGCCGCCAGCGGCCGTCGCCATCTTCGGCGGCCTGCTGGCAAGGCGGCTGGCGACCGAACCCATGGCGCATCTGCTGGGCCGGCAGGGGTTCTGGACGCTGGACCTGGCCGTCACCCCCGACACGCTGATCCCACGCCCGGACAGCGAGGCCTTGGTCGAGGCCGCCCTGGCCGCCTTCCCCGACCCCGGGGCGGCGATCGCGGTGCTGGATCTCGGCACCGGCACGGGGGCCCTGCTGCTGGCGGTGCTGGCCGAACGCCCGGCGGCCTGGGGCTTGGGCATCGACCGGGTGCCGGCCGCCGTGGCCCTGGCCGCGCGCAATGCAGCGGCGAACGGCCTGGCCGGGCGGGCCTGCTTCGTGGCGGCCGATTGGGCCGCACCCGTCGCTGGGCGCTTCGACCTGGTGCTGTGCAACCCGCCCTACATCAGGTCGGGCGACATGGCGGGGCTGATGCCGGATGTGCGGCGCTATGAACCAGCCTCGGCGCTGGATGGCGGCGCCGATGGGCTGGAGGCTTATCGCGCCGTCTGTGCCGCTCTGCCGGGGTTGCTGGTGCCGGGGGGGCTGGCGATCCTCGAACTCGGCGCGGGTCAGAGGCAAGCGGTCGAGGCCATCGCGAACGCGGCCGGGTTACGCCCGAATGGTGCCCTGGCGGATCTGGGGGGGCATGACCGTGCGTTGCGGCTGGCAGGGACGGCGCCCTGACGGACGCGGCGCCTTACCTGCCACCATCATCATTCGCATTCGGCCCAGAGCAGACGGTCTGCCAGCCGGAGACACAATGCGGCCGGGTCGGCGCGCCAGCGCATCCGGCCAGCAGCAGCAACGCCGCCTGGGCGGAAGTCGCCAAAGAGAGCCTGGTCAGCGCAGCCTCCGTGTTCCGCCAGGCTCTGCACGATGGTGTATCGGATGCCATGTGCCGCTTGCCTTGGGCGCTGGCCGGAGGTGTCCTTTTGCGCAAACGCTGTCCGCCGGACGCGCATGGCCGGAGCGTTGCGGTCACCCGCCCCAGGCGGCAGGGCGGCAGGGCGGTAGGGCGAAAGCGCCGAAGGTGCCGGTGGTATCCGACACACCCAAGGCTGCCCTGCAAGAAAGCGTTTGCCGCTGGGGCCGCCTGAGGCTAGGCTGTCCCTGCGGTCAGGAAATTTCTGGCAAGGCTAATCTGCGGGCTGCCGAAACCGGTCTGGTTTCGGACCAACCGCCCCAGAACTGCCCTTTCTGGTCCGGTTCATCCGGCGGGCCGCAAGATGATCCTCCACGAAAGTCCCCAAGGCATGGGCGCGCAGCAGGCGCGCTGATGCGGATCGGCACAGAACGGCGAACAAGACTCAGATGAACATGAAGCGCATGCGCGGCCGCGGCGGCAATCGCCATGGCGGGGGTGGTAGCGGCGGCGGTGGCGGCAATGGCGGCGGCGCCTATCGCCATTCCGGCCAGAGTGGCGGCGGGCAGCAGCCGCTCAATCGCAACCACGTGTTCGACAGCAGCGGCCCGGACATGCGGATGCGCGGCACGGCGCAGCAGTTGTTCGAAAAATACCTTCAGGTCGGCCGCGATGCGACCGGCGCCGGCGACCGTGTGATGGCGGAATCCTACTTCCAGCATGCGGAGCATTACTTCCGTATCCTGAACGCCATGGCCCAGGCCGCGACGCAGGGCGGCGAACAGCGCCCCCAGCCGCAGCAGCAGGGCCGCTGGCGCAACGGGCCGGAACAGCCGGGCGACCAGGACGGCTACCAGGGCGAGCAGGCGCAGACCTACTCCGGCCAGCAGCCGTACCAGAACGTCAGCGACCAGGTGCAGAATCTGGGCGGGGCTGAGGCTGGCGGCCTGGCCCAGGACGGCGACGAACCGGCCGAGGCGCGCGGTCAGGCCTGATCGGTCGGCGGGGCCGCCGGCTACATCGCGCTGCCCATCACCACGGGGCGCGTCGGATCCCCGGCCTCGAAGGCGACCCAGACGCCGCCGCCCACCCGCGGCGTCATGTTGAGCGGCACGAAGGACCCACAGACCGGCGCCCAACTGCTGATTTGGCCGCCTAGCGCCGGAATCATCACTTGCATGCGTCCGTTGGCCAAGGGGTCCGACGTGCTGACGATGGTCCCGCGATATACGCCCACGTAGGCTGGCATCTGGCTTTTCCTCTGCGAAGAGGATCGGACCGTTACACAGCCCCCTGGCGCGCGCGAGTCACATGCGCGCGACAGCGGCGGTCAGGGCAGGGCGGCGATCGCGCGTTCCACCACGGGCTTCCAGGGCGCATCCGCGGGGGCTTCGGCCAGCAGCGCTGCCCAGGCATTGCGCGCGTCATCATTGCGCCCGGCGCGTGCGGCGGCGACGCCAGACAGAAAGCGCAGCCGCGGGTCGTGGGGCGCCTGATTCAACGACCGCAGCAGCAGCCCATTGACCGCAATCGCGTCATTGCGATCGATCTGCATCTCGATCAGGTCGGCGGCGAGCGTCGGATCGAAGCGTATGTTCAGCGCCCGAAGCCAAGCCTGGGCCGCAGCCGCGCCGTCGCCCCGGGCGCGTTCGGCGGTGCCGAGCAGCACAAGCCCTTCGCGCGCCGCCTCCGACCCTGGCCGCAGCATCTCCACCCGGGCGCGGAGTTCATTGACGATCTGCGCTTCCTCAGCCGCCACCGCGGTGCGTTCCGTAAGCGTGGCCGCCGGCAGGCCCGGCTTGCCGTGCCACAGATACAGCCCAAGGGCCGCGGCCGGGACCAGTGGCAGCAGCGCGGGCAGAATGGCAGCGGTGCGGCCTGGCTTGGCGGACAGGCTCGTGCTTTGCGGTGCCGACAGGAGGCGCCGCTGCACTTCGACCGTCGCTGCGGCATGCGCCGCTTCATCCAATCGACCGGCGGCGCGTTCGCGGTCCAGTTCCACCAACTGCGCCCGATACAGCGCGAGGTCCGCCGCGGCCCTTCCCCGGGGCGTGCCCGGCCGAAGCAGCACGATCACGAGCGGCACCAGCGCCAGCAGCGCCAGCCCGAACTTCAACATCCAGTCCATCAGTGCCGACCGTCCCCCGTCAGCTCGGCCAGACGTGCCTGTTCATCGGCTGACAGCGGCGCTGCCCCCGCAGCCCGGCGCCGCGCCCGCAGGGCGATGACCGTACCCCCCGCCAGAAGCACGATCGCAGGCGTGCCCCAAAGCAGCAGGGTCGCGGTCGAAAATGGTGGTCGCAGCAGAACGAAATCACCGTAGCGGGCGTGCACGTACTGGGTCACCTCGGAATCGGTCGCACCACGGGCGACTTGCTCGCGCACGACCAGGCGCAGGTCGCGGGCCATCTCGGCCTCGCTGTCCTCGATCGACTGGTTCTGGCAGACCATGCAGCGCAATTCGCGGCCGATGGCGCGCGCGCGGGCTTCGGCTGCGGGGTCGGGCAACATATCCTCCGGGCGACCGGCGGCCTGGGCGCGAAAAACCAGCAGCAGGACGATGGCGACGGCGATCAGGATGAGCACGGGCAGCCGGCCGGGGGCAACGCGCGGGCTGCCGTGGTCGCGATCAAGCATAGCGGCGCAGCAACGGCAGCACGTCGTCGCGCATCACCTCGGGCGTTACCGCGCCCGGATAGCGCCAGCGCACCACGCCGCCGCGGTCGATCAGATAGGTCTCGGGCACGCCATAGACGCCCCAGTCGATGGCCAGCCGCCCCGGTTCGTCGCGGCCAAGCTTGGCAAAGGGATCGCCGCGTTCGGCCAGAAAGGCCCGGGCCGCCGGCACGCGGTCCTTGTAGTTCACACCAAAAACCGGAACGCCGTCGCGTGACAGCCGCATGAGCTGCGGGTGTTCGATAATGCAGGGCACGCACCAACTCGCCCAGAAGTTCACCAGCACGGGCCGGGGCAGGTCGCGCAGATCGGCCTCGGTCAGGCCTGGCTGGCCTTCCGCCATGCCCGGCAGGCTGAAGGGTGCCGGGCGCTGGCCGATCAGCACCGAAGGCACGCCGCGCGGCTGGTAGGAATTGTCCTGCAAGCCGCGCAGCATCGCATAGAAGCCCGCCCCTCCGGCCGCGACGACACCGAGCGGCGCCCAGAGCAGCCAGCGCCGTCGGGGTTGTGCGACCTCGGTCATACGCGCAGTGCCGCCTCGGCCGCCCGTCGCGCCGGGGCGGACACGCGGACCCGGCGGTCGGAGAGCGACAAACCGGCGCCCAGCGCCATGATGCCGGCGCCGATCCAGATCCAGGGCGCGAGCGGATTATGGTGGATTCGGATGACGGCGCGGCCGTCCTGCTCCTCGCCCATCACGGTATAGATGTCGCGCAGCAGGTTGGTGTTGATCGCGGCTTCGGTCGTGTTCTGCCGCCCGATCGGGAAGAACCGACGTTCGGGCTGGAGCACGACCACCGGGGCACCGCCCGCCGTCACTGTCAGCGTCGCACGGCGACTGGTCCAGTTCGGCCCTGTCGCATCGACAACCGAGTCCAGCCGAAAGTCATAGCCGGCGAGCGACACCGTCTCCCCCGGCGCCATCGCGGCCAGGCGGTCGGTCGCAAGCCCCATGCCCGCGATGCCCAGCATCATGACGCCCACGCCGGCATGGGCGGTGGCCCCGCCCCAGACGGCGCGCGGCAGGCCCGCGGCGCGTTGCAACGCGGCGCGGAAACCGACGCGGGCCACGGCAAGGCGGTCGGCGACATCTGTTAGTGCCGCCCCGATCAACCAGGCCCCGGCGGCAAAACCCAGCGCCGGCAGCGGGTTCCAGCCGGCGACGGCCAGGCAGGCACAGAAGGCGGCCAGTCCGATCAGCGCCGCGGCCCACAGCCGCTGTACCACGGGCCAGAGCTTCGCCCGTTTCCAGGCCATCAACGGCCCGGCTGCCATGGCGGCGAAGAGCACCGCCGCCAAGGGCGCGATGGCCAGGTTGAAAAAGGGCGGGCCCACCGAAATCTTCTCGCCCGTCAGCAGGTCGAGGAACATCGGATAGAGCGTCCCGACGAAGACCACCGTTGCGATCGAACACAGGAGAAGGTTGTTCAGCACGAGGCCGCCTTCGCGGGAGACGGGGGCAAAGACCCCCGTCGGCGCCATGGCCGGGGCGCGCAGCGCGAACAACAGGAAGGCACCGCCGACGTAGAAGCCCAGCAGCCCGAGGATGAAGACCCCACGCTCCGGATCATTGGCAAAGGCGTGCACACTGTTCAGCACGCCGGAGCGGACGAGGAAGGTCCCAAGCAGGCTCATCGCAAAGGCCAACAGGGCCAGAACCACCGACCACAGCTTCAGCGCCTCGCGCTTTTCCACCACGATCGCCGAATGCAGCAGGGCGCAACCGGCGAGCCAGGGCAGCAGTGAGGCATTTTCGACAGGGTCCCAGAACCAATAGCCGCCCCAGCCCAACTCATAATAGGCCCACCAGGAACCAAGGGCGATGCCCAGGGTGAGGAAGGCCCAGGAGGCGAGCGCCCAGGGCCGTACCCAACGGCCCCAGGCCGCGTCCACCCGGCCCTCGATCAGCGCCGCGACCGCCAGCGAGAACACCACCGACATGCCGACATAGCCCGCGTAGAGGAACGGCGGATGGATCGCCAGCGCCGGGTCCTGCAAGAGCGGATTGAGCGAACGCCCCTCGATCGGCGGCGCGGCCAGCCTCAGCAGGGGGTTCGAGGCGAAGACCGTATAGTCCAGGAACACCGTCCCCAGCGCGCCCTGCACCGCCACCATCAGCGCCTTGAGGCCCTGCGGCAGGCCGCGCCCCAGCGTCGCCGCCGCCGCGCCGTAGCCCGTCAGGATGAAGCACCAGAGCAGGATCGAGCCCTCGTGGCTGCCCCAGGCGCCGGCCACCTTGTAAAGCATCGGCTTTTCGGTGTGCGAGTTCTGGG
>JBBQHE010000157.1:0-10727 GCA_038323655.1 Acetobacterales bacterium
CCAGCCGGGTCCAGACCAGCCGGGTCCAGACCAGCCGGGTCCAGACCAGCCGGGTCCAGACCAGCCGGGTCCAGACCAGCCGGGTCCAGACCAGCCGGGTCCAGACCAGCCGGGTCCAGACCAGCCGGGTCCAGACCAGCCGGGTCCAGGCCAGCCCGGTTCCAGACCAGCCAGGCCCAGCCAGGTCACGCCGCCAAGGTCGCTTCCACCCAGCCGGCCGCGGCGAACAGGCGCTCATCCTCGTAACGCTCGGCCACCAGTTGCACGCCGAGCGGCAGGCCCCGCGGGCCTGCGCCATGCGGCAGGGTCAGGCACGGGGTGTAGAGCAGGGTCCAGAGCGAATTGAACTCGGCACTGCCGGTCGCAGCCAAGCCTTCCGGCGCTTCGCCGGCGGCGGCCGGCGTCAGCACCACGTCGTACCGGGCCAGGGTTTCATCGGCCCAGGCGCGCATCGCCTCGGCCAGACGCTGGGCCTCGATGTAGTCGGCAAGCGGGATGCCCTCGCCATCGCGGATGCGGCCTTCCCCCAGCGCCTTGCTGATCATCGACCGGAAGCCATGTTTTTCGTAGCCGAAGTTGCGGGCAGCTTCGAAATTGGCGATCCGGCGATGCATGATGGACCAGTCACCGAACAGCGCCGGCGGCAGGTCCAGGTCGCTGACCGTGGCCCCCCCAGCCGCCAACCTGCGCGCCACATCCTCCAACGCCGTCTGGCCCTCGGCCGAAGCCTGGCCCCATTGCGGCGTGCGGCAGAAGGCAATGCGGGGCGGGCCGCCGGCGGCAATGGGCTCGTAGGGAATGCGTGCCAGCACCGCGCGCAACCGCTGCACATCCTCCAGGCTTCTGGCGCAATGGCCGATGGTGTCGAGGCTGCCTGACTGCTGGAACACGCCGACGCGGCTGACCTCGCCGAAGCTCGGCTTGTAGCCCCAGACGCCGCAGAAGGCCGCGGGCCTGATCATCGATCCGCTGGTCTGCGTGCCCAGGGCCAGCGGCACCTGCAAATCGGCGACCGCGGCGGCAGAGCCCGAGGACGAACCGCCCGGGGTATGGGCGGCATCGTGCGGGTTGCGCGTGTCGCCCGGATGCCGATTGGCGAATTCGGTCGTGACAGTCTTGCCGAGGATCACGCCCCCCGCCGCGCGGATCAGCGCCGCGACGGCGCTGTCGGCATAGGTCCGCCTGCCGGCATGAATCGGCGAATTGCACTGCGTCGGCATGTCGTAAGTCTCGATGATGTCCTTCAAACCGACCGGCACGCCGTGCAACGGGCCGCGCGGGGCGCTGGCATCCGCCGCCTGCGCGGCGGCCAGCGCGAGGTCGGGGTCGAGCCAGGCCCAGGCACCGACCGCGGCATCGCGTTCGGCGATGCGGTCGAGACAGGCGCGCACCAGCGCCTCGGAGGTCAGGCGGCCCGCAGCGATGGCATCGGCGGCTCGGCTTGCGGTCAGTTTCGAGGGATCGAGGATCGTGACGGACATGAGCTGTCTCCTCAATCGGCCAGCGCGCGTTCGGCCCAGGCTGCGACGTCCAGAAGCCGCGCATCCTCGTGCCGCCGCGCAACCAACTGCACGCCGATCGGCAAGCCCCTTGGCCCGGTGGTGAAGGGCAGGGTGATGCAGGGCATGCCGAGATTGGTCCAGAGGTAGTTGAAGGTGGCCTGCCCGGTCGAAGCCAGGCCCGTGGGTGCCTCGTCCGGCGCACTCGGCGTCAGCAGCGCATCGAAGCCCCGCGCGACCATCAGCGCATCGACCTGCGCGCGGCAGGCATTGCCAAGGCGGATCGCGGCGCGGAACTGCGCGAGCGTCGTGGCCTCGCCGACCGCGGCCCTTTCGGCGCGGAAGTCGTCGCTGACCAGGTGATCGGAGCGGCCAAGTTCGTCCGCGTAATTGCGCAGGGATTCGAAGCCACAGACCAGGCGATGCGCCTCTCGCAGCCCGGCCATGATATCGGGCATGGCGATGTCGGAGATCGTGGCCCCCGCTGCTTCCAACAGACGGGCGGCCTCCGCCAGCGCGGCCTGCGTCGCCGCCGAGGCCTCGTCCCAATGGTGCGTACGCACAAGGCCGATCCTCAGCCTGGTGAGCGGCTGCGGAACGTCATGGGGAATTTCCATGATCGCCGCGCGGAACAGGACAATGTCCTCGACCGCGCGCGCCATCAGCCCGACCGTGTCATAGGCCTCGGTATTGGCTCTTACGCCACTGTTGCCGAAGTGCTGGAAGCTCGGCTTGAAGCCAATGCAGCCGCAATACGCGGCCGGGCGCAGCACCGAACCCCCCGTCTGCGTGCCGATCGCCAGCGGCACCTGGAAATCGGCCACGGCCGCTGCCGAACCGGAGGATGAGCCACCCGGCGTATGCGCGACATTGTGCGGGTTGCGCGTCGGCCCTGGCTTGCGATTGGCGAATTCGGTGGTGACCGTCTTGCCCAGCAGCAGGCCGCCGGCGGCGAGCGGGGCGGCCACTGTCGCACCGTCCCGGCCCGGCCGGTGCCCGGTATAGATCGGTGAGCCATAGCCCGCAGGCAGGGCGGCGGTGTCGATGATGTCCTTCACGCCAAAGGGCAGGCCGTGCAGCAGCCCCTGGTCGGGGCCGGAATCCAGCACCCGCGCCCGCGCCCTTGCCGCCGCGGGATCGATGCCCGCCCAGGCGGCGATGCTGCCCTGGCGTTCGGCGATCCGGGCGAGGCAGGCTTCCTGCAGTGCCGTGGCCGTCAGGCGGCCGTCGGCGATGGCGCGACGCGCGAAAGCGGCGCCGAGGCGTTCTGGGGCGGCGAGAAGGGGGGCACCCATGCATCAGGCTCCGGCGGCGGCGTGGCGCAGGTGCACGCAAGGACGATGCCAGCCTACGCGGCCACCCGACTATTCGATCGTGATGCCGCTGTCGCGGACGATCGGCCCCCATTTGGCGCGCTCCTCGGCGAGCGCTGCGGTCATCTGGTCCGGCGTCGTCCAGCGCGGCTCCAGTCCGTTGCGGTTCAGCACGGCCGCCACCTCGGCGTCGTTCAGCGCGACGCGCATCGCCGCGTTCAGGCGGATGATGGCGGCATCCGGGGTGCCGCGCGGCGCCAGCACCGCATACCAGGACGGCACGTCGAAGCCCGGCAGGCCGGATTCCGCGACGGTCGGGATGTCCGGCATCAGCCGCGAGCGTTCGAGGTGCGGCACCGCCAGCGCGCGCAGTTTGCCATCGCGTATCTGCGGCAACACCGAGGCCGCGGTGGCGAAGGAGAAATCGACGCGCCCGGCCAGAAGGTCGGTCATGACAAGCGCGCCGCCGCGGTAATGCACGGCGGTCGTCTCCGTGCCCGCGGTGCGGTCGAACAGCAGACCGGCCAGATGGGGCCCGCCCACGATCCCGCTGGTGCCGTAGGAGAGTCGCCCGGGTGCTGCCTTCGCCGCGGCGATCAGGTCGGTCACGCTGCGCCACGGTCGGTCCGGCGGCAGCACCAGGATATTGAACAGGTCGACCGCTACCGACACCGGTACCAGGTCGCGCGCGGGGTCTATCGGAAGGCGCATCACGAGCGGGCTGACCACCAGGGACCCGATCGTCGCGAGCAGCAGCGTGTGGCCGTCGGCGGGGCTGCGGGCAACCAGTTCGGTTGCCAGGTTGCTGCCGGCACCGGGGCGATTTTCCACGATCACCGGCTGGCCCAGGGCCTCCCCCATCTTGGGCGCGATGGTGCGGGCCGAAATGTCGGTCGCCCCGCCCGGGGTGAAGCCGACGACCAGCCGCACCGGCCGGTTCGGAAACCCTTCCTGCGCCAGGGCGGGGGCTGCGAGCGGCAGGGCCGCCGCCCCCAGCAAGGCTCGGCGGTGCAGGGCGCTCTTGGCCATGGTGTTTTCGTCCCTCAAGGCGTCTTACCCAGAACATGGCATGCATTGCAGGCGCAGCGAAGCCGACCCTGGGTCAGCGGGTGGGCGGTGCAGGGGGTCCATGCCGCAGACACCTCGCCTTGCTCGGTGAAGACGGACAGCGCGCCGCCTGGACAGCATGAGCGCCATGGCGCGCGGGTCGGTTGCAATCGCTTGCGATGATGAACGGCCAGGGCTTGCCCCCGACGCTGATCGGGTTCGGCGCTTGGCGTTCGGCTGAAATCGGCCGTGGCTCCCGCGAATTGGTCGGGGCGGGGGAGGGCGCGGCCGCAACGGACTGGCGGCCGAGGGAGCAAACCCGACAACTTTGCCTGGGGGAGCGGATAGGCTGTCGGCAGGTCGGGAGGGAGCGGATGATTTTGCTGGTGCCGACGCCCGGGATTGAACCGGGGACCTACTGATTACGAATCAGTTGCTCTACCGCTGAGCTACGTCGGCGTACCAAACCGCCCGCGGAATACCGGACAACCCGCCGCACCGCAACCGCGCCGCACACGGCGCGGTAACCTGTGCTCCTGCATACCTAACGGCACCCCAACCAGGAGCCTGCCGATGCGACCCGTCCTGACCCTGGCCTTCGCGGCCCTGACCCTCTGCGCCTGCGCCGATACCCGCGACAGCCAGGCATTCGCCGCCGTGTGCGAGGCCGGCGCGCTCGACGACTGGCGCCTGATCGAACGGCTGATGAACGGTGTCGCGACCGACATCCCGGTTTTCAGCGACCATGGCCAAAGGCGCGGCGTCGACGGCAACTGCGGCCCGGTCCCGCGCATGCTGGCCGGCATGCCAAGCTTCGGCCCCGGCAGCGGCCGAAGCCGGCTGGCCGTCATGGCAACCAGCACGCAGCTTTACCGTACGCCTTAGCCCCGCGGGCCTTCCCATTCCAGGCGACCGACCTCGCCGCAATGGGCGCAGTCGGCGGTCCAAGTGTCATGCCGCGTGCCGCATGCGGCACAGCGCCAGCGTGGTGCCGGGGCAGCGCCTGCTGCGGCCCGCAGCCACTTTGCCTCGGCCGCGCGTGCCACCGGGCTTTCACCGTGCTCCACCTGCTCCAGGTCCACCAGCAACAGATAGGCGCGCCGGTCGATCGGCCCGGCTGCCAGAAGCGCCTCCAGGATCGCCCTCGCCCGGCCGGTGAGCCCAGCCTCCAGCGCCGTCCGCGCCAGCAGCAGACGGGCCTCGGCCTGCGCTGGCGCTTTGTGGGTCAATTGTTCCGAAGCCTTCACCCGGGCCAGGGGGTCGCTCTCGCCCTCCAGATAGGCCGTCGCCAGATCCGGGTGCGGTGTCCTTGCCCAGGCGGTGGCCAGTACCGACCGCGCGCGCCGCGCATCGCCCGACGCACGCAACCGGCTGGCTTGCGCCAGGGCTGCCGGAACAAATCCCGGGTCGGCAGCCAGCGCCTCGGCAACCAACGCCCCGGCGCGGGCCGGATCGGATTCGGCGGCGGCGGCCGCCATGGCCAGGGCTGCGCGCGGTGCCTCGGGCGGGGCCAGGGCCAGGGCCTCAGCCCAGTCCTTGGTACGAAGCGCCAGGTCCGCACGCTCGGCGCGCAGCCAGGCAGCCCCGGGCATCGCCTGCTCCGCCTCGCGCGCCAGGCGCTGCGCCTCGGGCCAGTCGCCGCGCTGCATCGCCTGGCGCAGCAGGCCGCGCAGGCCGAGGAACCGGCCGTCCTCGCGTTCGGCCAGGGCGCGGAAGGCCAGGGTTGCCTCTGCCTCCTGCCCGCCCAGTCGGGCTGCCTCGGCCGCCAGCAACAGGGTTTGCGGCGTGTCGCCCAACGCCAGCCGCGCCCGGCGCACCTCGGCGCGCGCCACGTCGCCGGTGCCGGCGGCCAGCGCCAATAGCACCCGCGTCACCGCCGCATCGCCACGCTCGCGGGCGGCCAGGGCCAGGCGCATGCGCCGCCTTGCCGGCCAGGCCCGCACCGCGGCAATGGCGCGCAGCAGCAGGTGGAAGACGATGAAGCCCATCGCCAGCGCCACCAGCAGCACCGGCAGGCCGACACCGATCCAGACCTCGCCCACGCGAATTTCCACCGTGCCGCCCAGCCCGGCCAGGAACCAGGCACCCGCAACGGTCAGCGCCAGCAGAAGCAGCAACCAAAGGGCGCGACGCATCGCCTCAGCCCCCCGCGAGGGCGGCGACGGCGGCGCGCGCAGCGCGCAGCGCCTCGGCCGATTGCGACCAGCCGGCCATGGCGGCCAGGGCCGGTGGCGGCAGCGCCTGCAGCCGCGCGATGGCGCCGGGCAGGTCGCCCGCAACGAGTGCCAGCCGCGCCCGTTCCAATTCGGCCGCGGTCACATCGCCCCAGACCACCTGTTCGCCGCGCCGAATCGTCACCAGCCCCGCGAGGCGCGACGTCGCCGCCTCCAGCGCCGTGTTGCCGGTGGCGGGATCGACCGCCGCCCGTGCCGCGCGCGCGGCTTCGTCAAAGGACAGGCGCAAGCCGGCCTCGGTGGGCGGGGCCTGTGTCGCGAAACGCACCAGCGCCGGGGCCGGCTCGGGCAGGGCGCGCAAGGCGGCGCCCAAGGGCCGGCCCTCCGACAGCGCCAGACGCAGCGCTTCGATCGCACCGAGGCGCGTCGCGCGGGCTTCGATGCTGGCCAGGCGGGCGGAGACCCGCTCCGCTTCGGCACTCCGCGCAGCAAGAGCCGCCTCAAGTGCGCCCAGTCGGGCCTGGGCGGCGGCCTCGGCCGTTGCGGCGCGCTGGTTCAGCGCGGATTCGGCCGCCCCCAGCCGGGCGCCCAGGGCGCCCTCAAGCAGCGTTGCGCGTTGTGCGAGCTGCGCCTCGGCGGCGGCGATCCGCTGCGGCAGCGCGGCCTCGGCCGAGGACAGCCGCTGGTCCAGCGCGGCGGCCCGGGTTTCGGCCGCGGCAATGCGCTGCAGCGCGCTGCGTTCCAATGCCTCGGCCCGGCCGGCGGCGTCGGCGACCGCGGCCTCGGCCACGCGCTGGCGCTCGGACAGGGCCGCCAGGCGGTCGCCGAGGGCGGCGAGACTGGCTGCATCAGGAATCGGGCGGGCGGCGGCGGCGCGCGCCTCGGTCAGGGCGGCCGTGGCGGCAGCCTGGGCGGTGCCCGCGGCAGTAGCGGCGTTCGCCGCAGCAGTGCTTGCGGCGCGGCCGGCGGTCTCGGCCGCGGCCAGCCTGGTCTCCAGCCCCGCGATGCGGGGGTCGGCGACCGGGCGCGCCTCGACGCTGGCAAGGCGGCCTTCCAGCGCGTCGAAACGGCCCGTGTCGGGGGCTGCCACCTGCGGTCGGGGCGAGGCGGCGAGCCAGGCGATGGCAGCCGCCAGGACCAGGGCGGCGGCCAGGATCGGCAACACCGCCGGGTCCCAGCGGCGGGGGGGCTGGCTCGGCGCCGGCAGCGGCACGGGGTCGTTCATCCTGGCGTCCACTCCATCCCGGCTTTCGGTGCCGGTCCCAAGGCGGTCAACAACGCGGCTTCTGTCGGCAGGGTTGCCACAGGCAAACCCTGCCACGCCACCTCGCTCTGCCGCAGCACGTCGGCGACACGTTGGCTGATCGCCACGGCCACGATATGCCGAGCGGCGCCGAGCAGGCCCGAAGCGCGCATCAATGCCACCATGCTGCGCGCACCGCGTGGCGATGTGAACAGGGCGGCACGGACACGACCTTCTGCCAGGGCTTTTTCGGCCTCGGCAGGCAATCGTCCGGCGGGTTGGGCATCATAGGCCACCCGCCGCTGCACCCGGAAGCCGCGCGTCCGCAAAGCGTCCGCCACCTCCCGCCCATAGCCGCGGCCTACGGCGAGCCAGAGCGCCCCGCCGGCCGGGTCGAGGCGTGCCGTGGCCATCGCGGCCAGCGCAGCCGCATCGCCGCCCGCGGCCTCGGCCTGGTTCAGCCCCACCGCGCGGGCGGCGGCGGCGGTTGCCTCGCCAACCGCCAGCACCGGCCCGGCCCAATGGACGCTGGCCAACGCGCGGACCGCGGCTGCCGATGTCAGCAACAGGGCCTGGGCGGCGGGTGGGGCGCGGCAGGGCAGTGGGTGAAGCCTCAGCGAAGGTGCCAGGACCGGCATCCAGCCCAGCGCCGCCACGGCCGCGGCCGTGGCGGCATCGCCCGGCGCGGGGCGGGTGATCAGCACGGCGGGGCAGGCATCGGCCATCTCCGTCCTGTGCAAGCCCCTGGCCCTCGCGGTCAATCGGTTGCAAGGTTTTTTCCCCGGCGCGGTAGCGCCTTGAGCCTAGCCGGCGCGGCAGCGCCTTCAGCCCACCCGGCGCGGCAGCGCCTTCAGCCCACCCGGCGCAGCAGCGCTTTCAGCCCACCCGGCGCGGTAGCGCCGCGAGCCCACCTGGCGCGGCAGCGCCTTGAGCCCACCTGGCGCCGCAGCGCCGCAAGCCCCCCTGGCGCGGCAGCGCCAGGACCAGCAGAGGGACCGGATCACGTCGCATGAGCGCATATACCGCCACCACCGAGGGCGTCCGGGTCACCGTCACCACGGCATTCCTGGATGACCGCTCCGAACCCGAGGAAGGCCAGTGGGTCTGGGCCTATCGCGTCGTGATCGAAAACATCTCCGAGCGCACCGTGCAGTTGCGGCGCCGGACCTGGCTGATTACCGATGCGCGCGGCAAGACCCTGCGGATCGACGGCGAGGGCGTGGTCGGCGAGCAGCCGGTGCTGCCGCCCGGCGCCCGCTTCGAGTACACATCCGGCACGCCGCTGCCGACGCCGTCGGGCTTCATGCGCGGCAAGTATCAGATGAAGGACCTGGGCTCGGGCGAGGCTTTCGACGCCGAGGTCCCCGCGTTCAGCCTGGACAGCCCTTTTTCCGGCGGGTTGATGCACTGAACGCCGCCCGCAGGTGGCAATCTTACGCGGGCCTTCACCGTCGCCGTGCGAAAACGCTCCCCTTGAGGATAGCAAGGGGGTGTCGACGCCATGTTCTTTCGCGCGCAGCAAGACCCAACTTCAATGGCGCGGCTGCTCGGGCTCGATGCGCTGCGGGCGAATGTCATGATCGCCGACAACGACCTGAATATCACCTACATGAATCCGGCCGTCGCGGCGCTGATGCGGGAAGCCGAGGCCGACCTGCAGCGGGAATTGCCGCAGTTCAGCGTCGCCCGGCTGATCGGCAGCAACATCGACATTTTCCACAAGCAGCCGGCGCACCAGCGCCGGATGCTCGCGGCGATGGAAAAGCCACACAACGCGACCATCACGGTCGGCCAACGAGCCTTTGATCTGATCGTCAGCCCGCTGATCGACAAAGGGCAGCGGCTCGGCTTCGTCGTCGAATGGAGCGATGCCAAGCACCGCCTGGAAAGCTTCGACTACGCGGCCCAGATCGAGGCGATCGGCCGCTACCAGACCATCATCGAATTCGCCACCGACGGCACCATCATCACCGCCAACGACAATTTCCTGCGCGCCATGGGCTACTCGCTGGAGGAAGTGCAGGGCCGGCACCACAGCATGTTCGTCGATCCGGCCGAGGCAAGGGGCACCGCCTACGCCGCATTCTGGCAGGGGCTGCGCGATGGCACCTTTCAGAACGGCCAGTTCAAGCGCTTCGCCAAGGGTGGCCGGGCCGTATGGATCGAGGGGGCATACAACCCGATATTCGACGAACAGCGGCGTGTCACCAAGATCGTGAAGTTCGCGACCAACGTCTCCGCGCAAATCCAACTTCTGGCCGAACTCCGCGCCCTGGTCGAACAGATGGAGGGCGCCATTGGCCGGTCCACGACAGAGGCCAATTCCGCGGCCACCGCGGCCGGCGCGGCGGCGGAGAATGTCCGGTCCGTGGCCGACAACGCGGTAGAACTCGCAGCCTCGGTCGATGAGATCGCCGAGAGCATGGCCAAGTCCCGCACCGCGACGGAACAGGCCTTTGCCCAGGCCAATGCTGTCGGCAAAAGCACCGACGCGCTGGCAAAGGCCGCCATGGCGATGAACGGCATCGTCGGGCTGATCCGCAACGTCGCCAGCCAGATCAACCTGCTGGCGCTGAACGCCACGATCGAAGCCGCACGCGCGGGCGATGCCGGCAAGGGATTCGCCGTGGTCGCGACCGAGGTGAAGAACCTGGCCGGCCAGGCCGCCCGCGCAACCGAACAGATCACCACCGAAATCAGCGGCATTCAGTCCACCTCATCCGACGTCGCGGGCATGATCGCCGCGATCCGCGACCAGGTGACCACGGTGCGCGAACAGGTGACCGTCACGGCCTCGGCCATGGAGGAGCAAAGCGCGGTCACCCGAACCATGTCGGCGACGATGAACAACGCTTCCCGCGAAGTCGCGACCGTTTCGGCCAACATCACGGTGATCTCGGCCGCGCTGAATGACGTGGCAGAGGCGGTCAGTCGGACCCGTGAAGCGGCCAAGGTGCTGGCGAAGTAATGCTACCCGGCGACGCTGACCCGGCCCGCGCCCACCAGCCCTGCGACCCGCGCGGCGATTGCCGGGGCAGCCGCCGCCTCCAGCCCCAGCAGCCGATGGATCGCCGCCGCCAGCTCGGCCTCGGTCAGCACCGGGCTTGCCGTCAGGACCGCCCCGGCTGCGGCCTCGACCTCGACGGGGGCCACCATCGCCGCGCGGCGCATCAGGGGCGCGGCCTGGCTGCGGTCGCGGGCGGTGACGGTGGTGTCTTCGGCCGACCAGAAGCCCCCGGTTTCGGTCAGCCCATGCAGCGATTTGGCCAGGCGCAGCGCCTGGGCCAGAGCGGAACGATCTTCGGCCGACAGCGTCGTCGCGCCGCGTAGCAGCCGCACGCGCTCCATCACCGCCTCGGCATGCACCGGGGCTTCGATGGCCACGATCTCGGCCAGCAAACCGGCCAGGCCTGCGAAAGGCTGGCCAGGCAACGGCTCGGCGGGGATCGCG
>JBBQHE010000158.1:0-10668 GCA_038323655.1 Acetobacterales bacterium
CCAGCTTCCCATTTGAGGTCGAAGCCCGCGCCCATGCCGATCGAAAAGCCGTCGAAATCCAGCGGCTGCGCGAGATCCAGCGGCACCAGCGTGCCGCCGAGGTTGTGCAGCTTGCGCTCCTCGACCATCACGAAGGCCCAGGCGCGCACATCCAGCGTGTCGGGCAGCAGGGTGATGGTGACCGGTTCCCCCGGGCGGGTCGCATCATTGTCGGTTCCGATGCGGATGTACCAGGCATTGCCGCCGGCCAGCGGGAAATAGGCCGAGACTGGGATGGAAAGCTTCAGGACCTTCGGGATCTCGTAGTTCGCCCGCACGCCGACCATGATGCTTTCGGGCTCGATCACCACCATGCCGAGGATGCGGAAGGTCTGCCCGGCGCTGCCGCCGCTGCTTTCCGTCGCCGCCTGCTTGCGCTGCGAAATCAGCTTCGCGTCGATCGCGAAGACCACGGAGATGTCGGGGAAGCCGATGGTCAGCGACCCTTCGGCGTTGAAGGTGAAGCCGCCATCCGGCATCGTGCCGATCACCGCGCCAACGCCGAAGGCGTATTGCCCCGACTTCGGCTTGTACTTGTCCTGCGGCGCGCGGTTGTACCAGTCGAGCTGCTTCTGCACCGGGTCCTGGTTGGTCAGCCCATCCAGGCTGCGCGTGCCATTGGCGACGAAGCGGCCCATGAAGCCGAAGATGCCGAAGCCCGTGCCGCCCAGCGGAATCCCGACCGGCAGTTGGATGCCGACCTCGACCGACACGAAGTCCCCATCCACCGCCAGCGCGCCGTAGGCCGAAAGCTTGGCCGGGATCACCTCCAGCGCCAGCAGCGCGCGGAACGACCCGCCATCGCCGATGGTGACGCTGCCGCGCCCGCGCAGCGTACCGGGGATGTCGATGCTGGCGGCCAGGCCGCGGAACTCCACCTTGAAGGGGTCAAGGTCGACCCGGATGCGCGCGCCTTCCAGCCGCACCACCCCGAGGTCGAGCGCGAATTCGAGGTCGAACTCCATCCACTGCGAGCCATTGCCCATGCGGGAGGCCGCGATGCGGATAAGGTTGCCGAGCGGCCCGCCGAGCGACCAGGTGCCGGGGTCCACCACCTCCACGCTGAGGTCGTCGTAGGTCAGCGCGACACCCGCCAACCCGCCGCCAGGCGCGCCGTCGAAACGCAGGCCGACGCCCTTGTATTTCAGCCGCAGGGCGCCGGTCAGCACGCCCGCGCCGAAATCCACGTTCACATGCAGGTCGACGGTATAGTCGACGGTCGCCGCGGCCTGCGCCGCGCCGTTCCACTTGTAGGACACGGCGAAGCGGTCGATGTCCACGCGGCTGGGCGTGGCGCCGGGAGCGCTGTTCAGCGCCTCGCCGATCACCGCACCGGCGGCGATCATCGCCGCGGCCAGCACGAAGTTCCCGACCGGATCGGCAATGGCGGCCGAAGGTGCGACCAGCGCGGTGATCGCCGGCCCGATCGCCATCGCCCCGGCCAGCGCGTTGCTCGCGATGTTCACCGTGCCATCGGGCAGGCTGAGCGCGCCGGCGGCCTCGGTCTGGCCGGTGCGGTTGTCATAGGTCCAGTGGAGCAGCAGTTCCCAATAGTCCTGGCCGGTCGGCGCCGGGATCGGGTTGGCGACGCCGGGGATCTCGACCTGGGCGGTCTTCCAGGCAATCAGCGCTTCAGCCTCGGTCGGCACCGCATCGGCCAGGTCGATGACGGTCGGGCTGTCCCATTTCACCCGCAGTCGCACGCGGTAATCGGTCGGCGGCGGGCCGCTGGTCGTGGTGACGGCGGGCACGTCGGGCGTGCCGTCGGGGCCCGGCACCAGCATGCGGACCGATACGGCCGTGCCGCCCGGCGGCGATGGCGGCGGCGGCGGCGGCGCGCCGCTGTCGGCGGCAAAGATCTCGACGCAGCGATAGCCTTCGCGGCGATTGTCGTCCTTGGCGGTGGTATGGACACCGCCGGTCACGCTGTCCGGGTTCCAGCGCCCGTTCCAGACCGGCGCATTCGCCCCAGCGGGCTTGGTGAGTTGTGCGGCCGGCAGCGCCAAGCGCCCGCCGCCGGTGATGCGCGGGGGCGCATTGGCCAGCGCGCCCGCGGGAGGTGCTGGGGTGAAGGCTGCGACACTTTCAATCCGCGTGACGATGCTGGCGGCCGGCGCGCCGGCCGCGATCAGCGCTTCCCGCGCCTTGTCCAGCCGGGCCTGGGCCAGGGTGTCGTTGTTGGTCTTGTTCTCGGCCTCGGTCGAGGCATACCAGAGGTCATCCGTCCGCCCGACCATGACATAGGTGCGCGTGCCGGCGGCCGGCCCCAGGGCGGCGATCCAGGCCCGCAGCCTGGCCGCGGCATCGCTGCCGTCGATCTGTTCGCGCGCATTCAGCCGCACCGCGATCGGCACGGCCGCAGCCTCGTGCTCGGCGGCCTCGGTGCCGCTGGCAACCCCGGTGAAGGGATAGACGACGCGGGCCGGCGCCTGGTTCGACCGCAGCGGTTCTTCCCAGGCAAACAGCACCTGCACGCTGCGCCGTTCCGGCGGCACGGGCGGGATCACCACCGGCAACGGATCGGTCGCCCCCGATGGCACAGGCACCTCGACCTCGGCATCCGTGCCGACCGGCACGGTGACCAGCGTGCCGGCCAGCGTCGCGGGGCTGGGCGCGGTCGCCCGGTCGGCGTTGAGGTGAAAGGGGCGGGCCAGGAACGTCTGGCTGACGCCGGTCGGCGTTGCTGCCCCGCCGCCGGTGACGGTGACCATGCCCTTTGCGGTCGGGGAGGCATCCTGCGCATGGCCGACGACGACGGGGCCACCGGCCACGACCTCCAGCCGCACCCGCCGCGTGCCGTCATTGTCCGTGACGGTGATGTCGAGCGTGGTCGTCCCGGCCGGCAAGGGAGGGATGGAAAAACTCGGACCCGTCCGCACCACCGGCGCGGAACCTCCGCCCATCCGCCAGGTCGCATCCGGCCCCGCCGGCGCGCCGGCCCGCTTGTTCAGGATGATGCTGGACAGGCTGAAATCCTGCCCGCGCAGATGGATGATGTTCCGGTGCAGCGTGCCGCCGATTGTCGCATCGACGATGGGCGCCACGCCCGACGGGCTGCCGGCCGCGCGCGGAAAACTGGCGGTGACTTCGCTGAGTTCCGTCTGGTCGGCGGGCACGGCGCTGGCGGGGCTCGCCGCATTGCCCGCGGTGCTGTCGGCGCCGACCCGCAGGCGGTAGCGCAGCAGCCCCGTGGTCGGCGCGTCGAACCAGGGGGTGGTGGCGGTCGTGCCCTCCCGCCCATCCGGCAATTTCCAATAGACGCCGACGGCGTAAAGCCCGGCATGGCCCGGGATGCTGGCCGCAGCACCGACGTTGAAAACCGCCCGCACCCGCTGCGCCATGCCGTTCGGCCCGGCCAGCACCGGATAGCGCAGCGCGGTCTGCCCCGGCACCAGGGCTGGGGTCTGCACCACACCCGTCTCGGCGCCGCCGGCACCTTGCAGCTTGACCGTGATGCGGGTGTTGAAGACGTCGTTGAAGTCCTGGCCGAACTCGACGCGCAATTCGCCCTGCAACCCGCCGGGGTCGCCGATGATCACGTCGCGCGTGGACAGCGACAGGCTGTTCAGCAGCGGCGTATTGGGCGGAAAGTAGAGGGTCGCTTCCTTGAAGGCGACGCCCTGCCAGGTCTCGTCATGCCCGCGGGCGGCGATCTCGGGCGGGGTGAAGCCGGGCGAGAAATCCAGCGTGAAGCTGTCCAGCGTCATGCCGAACTGGGAATTGCCGAAGAGGAAGCTCGGCGGCCGCGCCGTCAGCCGCGCCACCGCGCCCGAGGGCGCCAGCGGGTCCAGCGGATCGGGCGTGTCCATGAAGGCGACCTGCGCCCCGCCCGGCAGTCCGCCGGTGACGCGCAGCGTGCCGCTGCCGGCCAGGACGACGCGCTGCGTCGCCGCATTTGTGCCGGTGGCCTGCAGGGTCAGCGGTGTCACGCCCGTGCCGCCGACGGGCCGGGCCGCCTGCACACCGGGGATCTGCACCTCGACGTCGCGCACCTCGATGTCGAGCGTCCAGAGCGTCGGCGCCACCTCCAGCGCCCCGGCGGCGGGGGCGGTGCGCTGGATCGCCAGGCGAAAGGGCAGGCCGTGGGTCAGCCCCGGGATGCGCACCGGCCAGTTGGTGGTGTTGAGGTCGAAGGCATCGGACAGCGCCTGCAGCGTGCCTTCATGCAGGAAGAAATCGGCGCTGGCGGTGGAGCGATGGTTGAGGACCGTCAGGATGCCGATGCGCTCGACGATCGCATCCGGCACCTGGGTCGCGAAGGCCGTCGTCTGCGGCAGCAGGTCGAGGACACTGATGCCGCGGCGGACCGTCATGCCCGATCACCCAGGCCGGCGGCCGGTTGTCGTCCTTGCAGAAGCAGCACCGGAAACGCGCCCGTCATGGCGATCAGCTTCCCCCAGCGCGATCTTTTTTCGATCGTCGCGGGCAGAGGTTGCAGGATCGCAAGGGTGACGCAAAGCGAAGGATTATAAACTTTGCGTTAGCTGGTCTGGGCCAAAAGCGTGCCGAACACGTGGTCGTTGTGCGCCCCCGCCGCGGGGGCGGTCCAGCGCACCATCTCGGGCGGCGACACGCCATCGAAGCGGAAGGGCGGCGCCGGGTGCAGCACCGGGCCGATCAGCGGGTCGTTCACGCGGAACACCGATTGCCGCGCGATGAAATGCGGGTCCTCGGCGCAGTCGCGAATGTCGTACAGGCGCGAACACGGCACTTCGGCGGCTTCCAGCGCGGCCTCGGCCTCCTTCGCCGTGCGGCCGCGGGACCAGTCGGCGATGGCGCCGTCCAGCTCGCCCACATGCGCGCAGCGCCCGGTATTGTCATTCATGCGCGGGTCTTCACCCAGTTCGGGGCGCCCGATCGCCACCATCAGCCTCCGGAAGATCAGGTCGGAATTGCCGGCGATGCAGAGCCACCGCCCATCGCCGCAGAGGTAGGTATTGGTCGGGGCCGCGGTCGGGATCGCCGCCCCCGCAGGTTGCCGCACGCGACCAAACAGATCGTATTCGGGCAGCATGCCTTCCATCAGCGAAAACACGCTGGAGACGAGGTCGAGGTCTATGATCCGGCCTTTCCCGTCGCTGCCCGTCCGGTCCCGCCCCCAGCAGGCCGAGACCACGTCCATGGCGGCATACATCCCCGCCAAGTCGTCGCTGATCGACACGCCGCAGCGCGGCGGCGGGTGCTCGGTCTGGCCGGGGTTGGCGGTCAGATGCCGTAAGCCCCCCATGGCTTCCCCGATGGCACCGAAGGCCGGCTTGTCGCGATAGGGCCCGTCCTGGCCGTAGCCGGAGACGCGGGCGATC
The DNA here is from genome assembly GCA_038323655.1 of Acetobacterales bacterium. Classification (GTDB taxonomy): domain Bacteria; phylum Pseudomonadota; class Alphaproteobacteria; order Acetobacterales; family Acetobacteraceae; genus Humitalea. Next base: position 5,343 of record JBBQHE010000158.1, read on the forward strand.
ACCAGGCGGGGGTTGGCCGCGTGCAGCACCTCGGGCCCGAGGCCGATGCGTTCCAGGTAGCCGGGGCGGAAATTCTCCACCAGCGCATCGGCGCGGGTGCAGAGGGCGATGATCTTTTGCCGCGCCTCCGCCGATTTCAGGTCGAGTGTCACCGACATCTTGTTGCGGCCGTGCACGCTGAACCAGACGGGATGGCCGTCCTTGGTGGCACCCCAGCCGCGTATCGGGTCGCCCTCGGGCGGTTCCACCTTGATGACCTCGGCGCCCATGTCGGCCAGCAAGCGGGTCGCGAAGGGCCCTGCGATGTAATGGCCGAGTTCGACGACCTTCAATCCGTCCAGCGGCAGCATGCGGTCCGTTTCCCTTATACCGAGTAAGGCTCGACCCTAGCCCTGCCAGCCCGCAAGGTCAGCCTGGTGGGCTCCCTGCCCCCGCTTTACGCCCGCGCGGCAAGCCGATACTTGCCATGGCGAGGTCGCTGGTCGGCGTGATCCGCCTTCGGATGGACGACAAACCCCGGCGGGCGCAAAATCCGGGGACACGGGCGGGTTGCGCGTCCTTCGAAATCGAGGAATCCCCATGCGTATCCTACTTGTCGAGGATGATGTCGAAGTCGCCCGCTTCGTCCGCAAGGGCCTGCAGGAAGCGGGGCACACGGTCGAACACGCGCCGAACGGGCGCGACGGGCTGTTCATGGCGGCCTCCGAGCCCTTCGACCTGCTGGTGCTGGACCGCATGCTGCCCGGCGGCGTGGACGGGGTGCGTTTGGTCGAAACCCTGCGCGGCCAGGGCAACAAGACACCCGTGCTTTTCCTGACCGCCATGACCGCGGTGGATGAGCGCGTGCGCGGCCTGAAGGCCGGCGGCGACGACTACATGACCAAGCCGTTTGCCTTCGCCGAATTGCTGGCCCGGGTCGAGGCGCTGGGCCGCCGCCCCGCCGTGGACGCGCCGGCCACCCGGTTGCGTGTGGCCGACTTGGAACTTGATCTTCTGTCGCGAACCGTCACCCGGGCGGGGAAAAAAGTCGAAGTCCAGCCGCGCGAGTTCCGCCTGCTCGAACACCTGATGCGCCACGCCGGCCAGGTGGTCACGCGGACCATGCTGCTGGAAAAGGTCTGGGACTATCACTTCGATCCGCAGACCAATGTGATCGACGTGCATGTCTCCCGCCTGCGGCAGAAATTGGACAAGGGCTTTGACCGCCCGCTGATCCATACCGTCCGCAACGCCGGCTACATGATCCGCGCGGAGCCCTGAGGCCGCCTGGCATGGCGCTGCCCCCCCGCCCCGTGCGGCGCGTGCTGGGCAGTGCCAGCCTCCGCTTCGCCTTGCTTTTTGCCGTGTTGTTCCTTGGTGCGGGGTTGGCTTTCGCCGCCGTGCTCTGGTGGGGCACCGCGGGCGCGCTCGACCGCCAGACGGATGCCGCCATACGCGCCGATGCGACCGCCATGCAGGAACGCTGGCGGGCCGGCGGACCTGCCGCGCTGGTGGACGCAATCGAGACGCGGCTGGCCGCCGATGTCGAGAACGAGATGCTCTACCTGCTGCTGTCAGCAGACCGGGAACCGCTGGCCGGCAACCTGGACGATCCGCCGCCGCAGCAGGACTCCGACATCCCCTGGTTTCGTGTCCCTCTGCTGCGCGACGACGAACCCTCCGAGGCGCGGCTGTACCGGCTCGACCTTGGTGACGGCTCGCGATTGTTCGTGGGTCGGGACGTGGCCGAGAAACTGCGTCTGCGTACCTTGCTGACCGATGCGCTGGCCTGGTCGGCGACCGCCGCCACGCTCTTTGCCGGGCTCGGCGCCTGGCTGCTGAGCCGGGCGCTGAGCCAGCGCCTGGCGCCGGCCACCAGCACCGCCGTCGCCATCGCCGCGGGCGACCTCGCTCCGCGCGTGCCCTTGACCGGCCGGGAGGATGAGTTCGACCGCCTGGGCCAGACCATGAACGCGATGCTGGACCGTATTGCGACCCTGATGTCCGGCGTGCGGGGCGTGTCGGACGCGATTGCCCATGACTTGCGGACGCCGATCGCCAGGGCGCGTTCCAAGTTGGAGGAAGCGCTGGGCTCAGCATCGGACGAGGTCGCGCTGCGGGGTGCGATCGAACAAGGCATCGCCGATCTCGACGGCATCACCCGCATCTTCCAGGCGGTGTTGCGGATCGCTGAAGTCGAGGCCGGCGCCCGCCGCGCCGCCTTCGCCCCGTTCGACATGACCCCGGTCCTGGAGGATGCTGCGGATCTTTACCTGCCCTCGGCTGAATCGCAGGGCGCTGTGCTGGAGGCCGATATCCCGCCCAACCTCATGCTGACGGGCGACCGCGATTTGGTGCTGCAGGCGGTGGCGAACCTGTTGGACAATGCCGTAAAATTCACACCCGAGGGCGGCACCATCCGCCTGGTGGCCAGGCGTGGCGCGCGTGCGGTCTATATCGAGGTGTCGGACGACGGCCCCGGCCTGTCGGCGGAAGACCGCGAGCGGGCGGGCACCCGTTTCTTCCGCGCCGACAGCGCTCGAACCACGCCGGGCTCAGGCCTGGGGCTGTCGCTGGTGCGCGCCGTGGCGGCGCTGCACCGCGGTGACCTCCGCCTTGCCGATGCCCACCCGGGCGACCCCAGGCCCGGGCTGCTGGCCACGCTGCGCCTGCCTGCGTGAAGATGGTGCCTGGCGCCTGTCCGAAAGGTCATGGCTTGCCCACGGCCACGTGCCGCAGCCCCGCGTATGATCCGACACATGCGCCTTATCCTGTCACTGCTTGCCCTGATGTCGACCGCGCCCTTCGACCTGGCCGGGGCGACGACAGCGCAAGCCGAGGTTGTGCGTGTCACCACCGACAGTGCCGCCTATTGCGGCGAGTTGTCGCAGCGGCTGTCGGTCACCCCGCATGCCGAGGCGGAACCGGCGCGCAGCCTGGCCGAGGAAGGACGCAGGCTTTGCGACAACGGCTATGTCCGCACCGGCGTCGCCAAGCTTCGCCGCGCCCTGCGGGCGGCTATGAACCAGGCCAACTGATCGCCGGCCCCTGGGGTCCATGACGGTGGCCGGGCGCTGGCTGGTCGTGGCCCTGTCCGGCGGTGTGGCGCTGGGTGTCGGTATCGGCCTTGCGCGCTTTGGCTTCGTACCGCTGTTTCCGGCCATGGTCGGTGCGGGGTGGGTCGATGGGGCCGGGGCTGGATTGCTGGGGGCGGCGAATCTTGCGGGGTACCTGGCCGGCGCGCTCTGCGCCGGGCGGGTCGCCCACCGCTTTGGGTTTCGCACCGTCCTGGATGGCGCGATGGTGGCCGCGGCGCTGGCGCTGCTCGGCTGTGCGCTGCCCGGCGGACTTGGCTGGTTCCTGGCGTGCCGTTTCGTCGCCGGCGTCGCCGGGGCGCTGCTGATGTCGCTGGCCGGCCCGGCGGTGCAGGCGGCCGTCAGTGCCGAGCACCGGGGGGCGGCCTCTGGCGTTGTCATCGCCGGGGTGGGCGTGGGGATCATTCTCGTCTCGACCCTGTTGCCGCCTCTGCTGTGGCTGGGCGTTGGCGCAGGTTGGGCGGGGCTTGGGGTCATCGCTCTGGTGGCCTGGGCCTGGGCCAGGCGGCACTGGCCACCGGCGCCGCCACCGGCGGATGCGGCCGCCCCCGCCGAACGGGTCGGGCGGCTGGTCGCTGCCTATGGGCTCTCGGGCGCGGGCATGGTGCCGCCGATGATCTATCTCGCGGATCTGGCGGTGCGGGGGCGTGGGCTTGGCATCGGCATGGGGTCAGGGGTCTGGCTGCTGTTTGGCGCGGGGGCCGTCGCAGGCACGGTGTTGGGCGGGCGGGCCGTCGACCGGTTCGGGCCGGCCGTCGCGATCAGGCTCTGGCTTTCAGCCCAGGTACTTGCGCTGGCACTCGCGCTTTGGCCCGGCGGTGGGGTGCTGGCCCTGGGCGGGGCGGCGCTGATCGCCGGGTTTTCCGGCGTCGGGGTTTCCGCCGTGGCCCTGGCTGCGCTGCGCAGCCGTGCGGGGCCGGGGGCGGCGCTGCTGTGGCCGCGCGCCACCGCGGGCTACGCCGTTGCCCAGGCAGTGACCTCCTTTGCGCTGGCAGCACTTTTCGCCCGGGTGGCCGAGGCGCATGGCCCGGTCTTTCTGGTGGGGCTGGCGTTGTCGGTCGCCGCACTGGTCGTTGGCTGGTCTGGCCTGGGCTTCACGCCTGCGACCGGGCGGGGCAATCATGACCGCACCGCGCCGCCCTGATCCGTGCGCGGAGGGGTTCAGCCATGGCGCGGCGTGTGCATCGATACCTTTGGTCCAAGCGTATCGGCTTGATGCTAGCATCCGTGGCGCTGACGTTGCTGGGCGTCCGCATCTACTTTGCCGAAAGCGGGCCACCGCTGGCGCTCTGGCATACCGTGCTGCCGCCAGAACTGACCGCGGCGCAGATCGACGCGGCCGACTGGCCCGCCTGGGTCGCGGCCGAGGACGCTGCCTTTGCCGCCGTCCGCCGAGAGGTGACCGACCGCCTGCCGCCCGAGGACCAAACGCCCGCCAACCGATACTTTGCAGGCAGCCCGCTGAACCCACAGCGTTTTGCGCAGGACTGGAACCGCAGCTTCATCCTCGTCCCCGACGGCCCGCCGACAGGGGCCGTCGTGCTGTTGCACGGGTTGACCGATGCGCCCTACAGCCTGCGGCACGTCGCGCGCCTTTATCGCGACCAGGGTTTTGTCGCGGTCGGGATGCGGATGGTGGGCCATGGCACGGTGCCCGCGGGCCTGGCCGATGCGTCTTGGGAGGACTGGGCGGCGGGCACCCGGCTTGCGGTGCGCGAAGCCCGCCGCCTGGCCGGGTCTGGCGTGCCGCTGCACCTGGTCGGCTATTCCACCGGGGCCGCGCTGGCGCTGATCCACACGCTGGACGCGCCGGCGGCGATGCGGCCGGACCGCCTGGTCCTGCTGTCGCCCATGATCGGCATCAGCCGGGCGGCGCGGCTTGCATGGTTTGCCGAAATACCTGCCCTTCTGCCGCGTTTCGCCAAATCGGCCTGGCTTGGCACTAGGCCGGAGTTCAACCCGTTCAAGTACAATTCCTTCCCGGTGAACGGGGCGCGGCAGTCCGCGCGGCTGGCCGGCACCTTGCAGGGCCGCCTGGCGCGGGCCGATCTTTCAAGCCTGCCGCCCATCCTGGCTTTTCAGTCGGTGCTGGATGCGACGGTCAGCACGCCCGCCGTGGTCGATGCACTGTTCGCACGCCTGCCCGCCAACGGTAGCGAGTAGGTGGTCTTCGACCTGAACCGCAATGCGGAATTGGGGCCGATCCTGACCCCGGCGGCCGATACGGCGCTGGGGCGCCTGCTGCCCCCAAC
>JBBQHE010000159.1:0-10651 GCA_038323655.1 Acetobacterales bacterium
ACCTCGACCTGCAAGGCACGACCGCGCGCGGTGCCGTCGCCTTGCGCCTGTCGCCCCGCCCGCGGCTGGATGTGGCGCTGGCGGCCGCCCGGCTCGACCTCGATGCCTGGAGCACCGCATTGCGGGCCGCGGCCGCGGCCCCGCTGGCCGGGTTGCCGCTGTCGGTCGACCTGTCGGCCGATGCCGCGACCTATGCCGGGGTTGCACTGCGGCGCTTGCGCGGGGCGGCTTTCCTCGACGCGGAGCGCCTGGCGCTGACCGATGTCTCGGCCATCCTGCCGGGCGAGGCGGAGGTGGAACTGGCCGGGGCCAGTGCCGGGTCGCGGCTGGAACTGTCGGTGCGGTTCATCGCCCCCGACCTGCGCGACACGCTGGCCGCCCTGGGCGCGCCGGTCGGTGCCACCGACCCTGCCCGGCTGCGCCAGGCCGCCGGGCGCTTCCGCCTGGTCTGGGACGACGCCGAGGCGCAGGTGCCCGAACTGACCGCGACGCTGGATGGCACGCAGTTGTCGGGCGCCGGGGTCTGGCGCTTCGGCCCGCGCCCGGCGCTCGGCCTGGGGCTGACGCTGGACCGGCTGTCGCTGGACGGGCTGCTGCCCGCGGCCTGGGACCAGGCGGCCTGGCGCGAGGCGCTGTCGGGCTTTGATGCCAATCTGCGGCTGAATGCCGCGGCGCTGGACTGGGGCGGGGCGGGGGTCGAACGCCTGGCGCTGGATGCGGCGCTGGACCAGGGGCGCATCACCCTGCGCCGGGCGACGGCCCGCATCGCCGGGGCGGATGCCATTCTTTCGGGCGGGCTGGCGCTGGGGCCGGGGCTGCGTTTCCAGGACCTGTCGCTGGAAGCCTCGGCCGCCACGGCGGGCAGCGTGCTGGCGCTGCTGCCGGGCGACTGGGCCGCCGCCTCGCCGCTGGCGGCCCAGGCCTTGACGCTGCGCCTGGCGGTGACCGGCCCGGCCGAGGCGGTGGCCCTGCGCGCGACCGCCGACCTGGGTGAACTGCGCGCCGAAACCCAGTCGCAGATCGACCTGCCGGGTCGCCGCGTCGCGGGCAGCCTGACCCTGCGCCACCCCGGCGCGCCGCGCCTGCTGACTGAGGTCTTCGGCCCGGGCGGCGAGGCCCTGCCCGGGGGCTGGTCGGCCTGGCTTGGCGAAGGATCGCTGTCGCTGGTGGCACAGGTCGCGGCCGGCGCGCAGGGCATCGCCACCGACCGGATGGAGTTGGTCGCCGGCGACCTGCGCCTGTCGGGCCAGGCGGGGCTGGCGCTGGACGGGCCCCGGCCGAAAGTCACCGCGCGGCTGGTGGCCGACCGGCTGCCGCTGCCCGGGTTTTCGGCCCGCGCGACCACGCCGCTGCCGATCCCGGGGCTGCTGGGCTGGGAGGCCGATGTCGGCCTGCGGGCGACGCGGGTCGAGGTGCCGGGCCTGCCGCTGCTGGAACAGGCCCAGGCCAGCCTGCGGGTGGCCGAGGGCGTGGGCCTGCTGGAGGTGACCCAGGGCCGCGTCGCGGGCGGCACCCTGGCGGGGTCGCTGCGGCTTGAAGCCGGCCCCGTGCCCGGGCTCGCGGTGGAGTGGCGGCTCACCGGGGCGGCGCTGGACGGGCCGCTGTTCGACCTGCCGCTGGACCTGACGACTGGCCGTCTTGAACTGGAGGCGCGCCTTGCCGCGGTCGGTAGCGCCCCCGTCGCCCTGCTGGCCACCCTGTCGGGCACCGCGCGGCTGGCCCTGTCGGCCGGGGTGCTGACGGGCATGGACCTGCCGGCCATCCAGGCCGCGGCCCGGGCCACCGACCAGGAAGCAGCCGCGGTGGGGCTGCGCCGCGGCCTGCTGACCGGGGCCACGGCGCTGGAACGGCTGGACGCGGCCCTGCGGATCGAGGACGGGCGCGGCACCGTCACCGACGCCCGCCTGGTGGCCGAGGGCGGGGCGACGGCGACCGCCAGCGGCGTCGTTGACCTGTCGCGCGGGGTGCTTGATTTCCAGGTGGCGGTGCCGCCGGGGCAGGGGCCGGATGTGGGGCTTCGCCTGTCGGGGCCGGTGACCGGCCCGGCCCGGATACCGGAAATCTCGGCCTGGACGCGCTGGCGGGCGGAGCGGGACTGACCCGCTCAGCGCCCCTGCAGCGCCAGGGTCCGCAGGGCGGAGGCGAGGGGCACGCCTGTTTCGGCCCGCGCCGCATCGGCCTGCGCGACCAGCGCCTGCAGGCTCAGCCCGCGGGCGGCGGCCAGCACCTGCAACGCGGTCCAGAAGGCGGGCTCCAGCGCCACCGAGGTGCGGTGGCCGAGCAGGCTCAGGCTGCGCTTTTCCAGATGCGCGCCGGTCACGCGGCCAGGCTCACGCCAGCGTCGCGCCCGGCCGGACCATGTCGGCCGGCACCACCCAGGCGTCGAAGTCCTCGGCTGTCACGAAACCCAGGCGGATGGCGGCGTCCTTCAGGGTGATGTCCTCGGCCAAGGCGAGCTTGCCGATGGCGACCGCGCGATCGTAGCCGATGCGCGGATTGAGCGCGGTGACCAGCATCAACGACTTCGCCAGGTTTTCGGCGATGCGCGCGTGATTCGGTTCCAGCCGGTCGATCATATGCGTGGCGAAGGACCGTGCGGCATCGCCCAGCAGCCCCGCCGATTGCAGCACCGCCTGGATAATCACGGGCTTGAAAACGTTCAGTTCCAGATGCCCCTGGGCCGCGGCGATGGTCACGGTCGTCGTATTCCCCATCACCTGCGCGCAAACCATCGCCAGGGCCTCGGACTGTGTCGGGTTGGTCTTGCCCGGCATGATGGAGGAGGAGAGCCCATCGGCGGGAATGATGAACTCGGCGATGCCGGTGCGCGGGCCGGAGCCGAGCAGCCGCACGTCGTTGGCGATCTTGTTCAGCGACACCGCCAGCACATTCAGCACGCCCTGGAGTTCGACGAAGGCGTCATGCGCCGCCATGCCCTCGGAGGGGTTGGGATTGGCGACGAAGGCAAGCCCGGTCAGCACCGCCATGCGCTGGGCAAAGGCGGCCGCGAAATCGGGATGCGTGTTCAACCCGCTGCCCGCCGCCGTGCCGCCCTGCGGCAGGCGCAGCAGGCGGGGCAGGGCGTCGCGCAGCCTGTCCTGGCCGAGCCGGACCTGGTCCGCCCAGGTCGCCAGCGTGCTGCCCAGCGTGACCGGCACGGCGTCCATCAGATGCGTGCGCGCGACCTTGATGACCCCGGCCCATTCCACCGCCCGGGCTTCCAGCGATGCCTGGAGCAGGCCGAGTGCCGGCAGCAGCGCCGTGGTCACCGCCTCGGCCGCCGCCACATGCATCACGGTGGGGAAGCTGTCGTTGGAGGACTGGCCGCGGTTCACCTCGTCGTTCGGATGGACCCGGCTGCCCAGGGCGCGGGACGCGAGATGGGCGATCACCTCATTGGCGTTCATGTTGGTCTGGGTGCCGCTGCCGGTCTGCCAGATGGGCAGCGGGAACTGTGCGTCATGCGCACCCGCGGCGACCGCGGCCGCCGCTGCCGCAATGGCGGCGGCGGCGGCGGGCGGCAACTGCCCCAGTGCTGCATTGGCTTCGGCCGCCGCCTGCTTCTGCAGGCCCACGGCGCGCAGCAGCACCCGGGGAAAGCGTTCGGTGCCGATCTGGAAAAGGCGCCGCGCGCGCTCGGTCTGCGGCCCCCACAGCGCGTCCTGCGCGATGTCGATGCTGCCCAGGCTGTCGGTTTCGCGGCGGGTGTCCATGCCAGGCTTTACGCGTCGGCGTCGCCGTAGGTTGCCACTTCGATCAAGTTGCCGTCCGGATCGCGGCAGTAGCAGGAGGTGATGGTGCCGAGGGCGCCGGCCTTGGGCACGGGGCCTAGGATCATCTCGACCCCCACGTTGCGGAAATGCTGGGCGATCTGTTCCGCGCCGATGGTGACGATGAAGCACAGGTCCTGGCTGCCCGGGGCGGCGTCGGTGCCGCTGAACCAGGCCTCCTGCGTGGCGCTGGCCGGGCGCAGGTTGATCTTCTGGCCGCCGAAGCGCAGCGACAGCCGGTCGTGCGGGCCGAACACCTCGCGCTCCATCCCCAGCACGCGTTCGTACCAATTGGCCGAGACTTCGACATCGCGGCAGGTGATGACCATGTGGTCCAGGCGGTCGACGGCAAAGCGCATCAGGCGGTGTCCTTTTGGGGGAGCCGGGCCGTAACTTCGATCTCGATGCGCATGGCGTCGGACATCAGGGCGGCGTGGATCAGCGTGGCGGCCGGGCGGGCGGTGGCGAACGCTTTCCTGACCACGGGCCAGCAGGGTTCCCAATCGGCGCGGTCGGGTATGATGAACAGCACGCGCACCACGTCAGCCAGCCTGGCGCCGGCTTCGTGCAGGGCCGCTTCGATATTGGCGAAACACTGTTCGGCCTGGGCGACGACGCCGGGGGCGATGGTCATGGACGCGTCGTCATAGCCGGTGGTGCCCGAGATGCAGACATGATTGCCATCCACCACGGCGCGGGAATAGCCGATCTGTTCCTCGAACACCGAACCGGAGGAGATGTGGCGCAGGCTCACGCCGACAGCACCAGCAGCCCCGATTTCGACAGGGCGGAGGGCGCGTGGAACCAGGTGATGCCGGTGATGGGCAGGTCCGCATCCACCGGGCCGGTGTCGCGCTTGAGGCGCACGCGGACGCGATGGCCGATGACGGGAATGCCGTCCAGTTCCACCGTGTTGGTGATCAGCAGGCCAGGGCCGTGGAGTTCCACGTCGAAGCGAAAGCCGCTCATCCCAGCCCCTCGTAGAAATCATTCCCCTTGTTATCCATCACGATGAAGGCGGGGAAGTCCTCGACCTCGATCCGCCACACCGCCTCCATGCCGAGTTCCGGATATTCCAGCACCTCGACCTTGCGGATGCAGTCCTGCGCCAACCGCGCCGCCGGCCCGCCGACCGAGCCGAGGTAGAAGCCGCCAAACTGCTTGCAGGCATTCAGCACGGCCTTGCTGCGGTTGCCCTTGGCCAGCATCACCAGCGACCCGCCGGCCGCCTGGAAGGCCGCGACGTAGGAATCCATCCGGCCCGCCGTGGTCGGGCCGAAACTGCCGGTGGCAAAGCCCTCCGGCGTCTTGGCCGGCCCTGCGTAATAGACCGGATGATCCTTGAGGTACTGCGGCAGGCCGAGCCCCGCATCCAGCCGTTCCTGCAATTTCGCATGGGCAATGTCGCGGGCGACCACGATGGTGCCGGTCAGCGACACGCGGGTTTTCACGGGGTATTTCGACAGCGCCGCGGTGATGTCCGCCATCGGGCGGTTCAGGTCGATCTGCACCACATCGCCGCCCGTGATCGCCTCGGTATGGTCCGGCAGATACTGCGCCGGGTCGTGTTCCAACTGTTCCAGGAACACCCCGTCCTTCGTGATCTTCGCCTTGATCTGGCGGTCGGCGGAACAAGAGACGCCGATGCCGATCGGCAGCGACGCGCCATGCCGCGGCAGCCGCACGACGCGCACGTCATGGCAGAAATACTTGCCGCCGAATTGCGCGCCAACGCCCAGGTTCTGCGTCAGCGCCAGCACATCCCGCTCCAGCGCCAGATCGCGGAAGGCATGCCCCGCGAGCGAACCCGCCGTCGGCAGCGCATCCAGCCACTTGGTGCTGCCGAGCTTCACCGCCTTCAGCGTGGTCTCGGCCGAGGTGCCGCCGATCACGATCGACAGGTGATAGGGCGGGCAGGCGCTGGTCCCCAGCGTCTTGATTTTTTGTTCGAGGAAGGCGAGCAACTTGGGGCGGTTCAGGACGGCCCGCGTTTCCTGATATAAAAAAGTCTTGTTGGCCGAACCGCCGCCCTTCAGCACGAACATCAGGTGGAACTCATCGGCGTGGTGTTCGCCGGGCTGGGCCAGGATGTCGAATTGCACCGGCAGGTTGTTGCCGGTGTTCTGCTCCTCGAACATCGTGATCGGGGCCATCTGGCTGTAGCGCAGGTTGGTCTCGGTATAGGTGCGGTGCACGCCGTAGCTCAGCGCCTCCTCCTCATCGCCCTCGACCCAGACGCGCTGGCCCTTCTTGCCGAAGACGATGGCGGTGCCGGTGTCCTGGCACATGGGCAGCACGCCGCCGGCGGCGATATTCGCGTTCTTCAACAGGTCGAGTGCGACGAAGCGGTCATTCGCGCTCGCCTCCGGGTCGTCCAGGATTTTCCGCAACTGGGCCAGATGCGCCGGGCGCAGCAGGTGGGAGACATCGCGGCAGGCCGCCAGCGCCAGTTCTTCCAGCACATGCGGGGCGATCTTCAGGATGGTCCGGCCATCGGCGGTGAGGGTTGTGACGCCCTCGATCGCCAGGCGGCGATAGGGGGTGGTGTCCTCGCCCAGCGGGAACATCGGGGAATAGCGGAAGGTGTCCGGGCGCCCGGCGAGGGGGGCGGCATGGTCCAGGGGCGGGGTCATGGGCGGAGGTCCCTAAAGCATGTCAGGCCGATGTAGCGCGCGCGGCGGCCGCGGTCACGCTTGGTCGCGGGCCTTGTCGCCTTCGCGGCTTCGTCCCTAGCCTGCGCAGGATGTCGCCCGAAAGACCCCATGCCACACACCCAACTGCCCCTGCACCTGGCCATCCCCAACGCCCATTCGGGCCATACCGCCCATTTCACCGATTATCGCGCGGCCGAGATCGGCAAGGTCACCCTCGATACCCCGGGTGACATCATCGCCGGCGACCACGCCAGCCTCACCTTGACCTTCACCGCCGGCCGCTTCGGCATGGATGACACGGGGTCGCTGCGCATCTGCACCCGCCAGGTCAGCGACATGGCCCGGCCGCAATTCACCAACCCGAAGGCCGCCAACTATGTCACGGCCGAGGCCTCCAACGGCGCCATCCTGGCGCTGGCCTTCGACCCCAAGCTGGCGATGCGGCCCTGGTCGCGCACCATCACCATCACCGTGGTGCGCGGCTTCCTGTCGCCCGGCGATACGCTGACCATCCGCCTGGGCGACCGGCGCGCGGGCTCGCCGGGCCTGCGGATGCAGACCTATTGCGAGGACCCCTTCCGTATCCTCGTGCTCGCCGATGTCTTCGCCACCTGCAACTGGGCGCTGCTGCCGAACCAGCCGGGGGTGAAGATCGTCCCCGGCGCGCCGATCACGCATCGCGCCATCCTGCCGACGCTGCGGCGGCCGGGGGATGCGTTTTCGCTCGCGCTGCGGGCCGATGACGCCTGGGGCAACCCCTCGGCCGGGCTGTCTGGCCGGGTGCATCTGCGCGCCAGCGCGCCGGTGGCCGGCCTTCCCGAGGCCTTTGACTGGCCGGCCGGCGCCCGTGCGCATCGTATCGAGGGCCTGTCGGCGGCGGCGACCGAGGCCTTGACCATCGACTGGCTGGATGAGGCGGGGCAGGTGCTCGTCACCTCCAACCCGCTGCGCCTGGCCGCGACCGAGTTGCTGCCGTTCTGGGCCGATCTGCATGGGCAGTCCGGCGAATCGGTCGGCAGCGGCACCATCACCCAGCTTGCGACCTATGCCCGGGATCTGGCCTGCGTGGACGCCATCTGCCACCAGGCCAATGATTTCCAGGTGACGCCGGAGGCCTGGTCGCATTTCAACGAGGTCTTTGCGGCCTTTGACGAACCTGGCCGCTTCGTCTTCCTGCCGGGCTACGAATGGTCCGGGAACACCGCGTTGGGCGGCGACCGCAACGTGATCTTCCCGGCCGAGGGCCGCACCATGCGCCGGTCCTGCCACGCGCTGGTGGAAAACCTGGCGGACGCCGCGACCGATGCGCTGGACGCGCGCGCGTTGCACGCGGCACTGAAGGCCGAAGGCAAGCCGGTGCTGTGCGTGCCGCATGTTGGCGGGCGCTATGCCAACCTGTTCTTCGCGCATGACCGGGCGCTGGAACGCAGCGTCGAGGTGCATAGCGACTGGGGCACGTTTGACTGGCTGCTGGAGGATGCTTTTGCGGTCGGCGCCCGGGTCGGCATCGTCGCCAATTCGGACGGGCATAAGGGGCGGCAGGGGGCGTCGCATCCGGGCGGATCGCAGTTCGGCTCCTACGGCGGGCTGACCTGCCTGCTGGCCGAAGACCTGACCCGCAACGGCATCTTTGGTGCGCTGATGCGGCGGCATCACTACGGCACCACCAATGGCACGCGCGTGTTCCTCGACACCCGCGCCACGCTGGCGACCGAGGCCGAGGCGCATATCGACGACCCGGCGCTCGGCGGCGCCCCCTCGGGGCGCAGCCGCCAGGCCATGATGGGCGATATCCTGGCCGGGGTGACGGACAGGACCGCGCAGTTCAGCCTGGATATCCAGGCGACGTCCCCGATCGAGCGCGTCACCCTGATGAACCGGACCGAGGTGCTGGAGGTCTGGCGACCCGACGTCCCGCCTCGCGCCCGCCGCATCCGCGTGATGTGGGAGGGCAGTGAATACCGCGGGCGGGGGCGCGAAACCTTCTGGGACGGATCGGTGTCGCTGACCGGCAATGGCTGGTCCGGGGTGCGGCCGATCAACCGCTGGAACCAGGACCACCAGTTTGCCGCATCCGCGGAGCGGCTGGATTTCCACGGCGTCACCACCGGCGGCGCCCAGGGGTTCGAGGCGATGCTGGACGATGCATCGGCGGGCGAGATCCACATCGCGACCAACCTGGTCACCGCGACGATCCCGGTGGCCGAGATCGCGGCCGAGGACCGGCGCTGGGATTGCGGCGGTCTCGGCCGCGGCCTGCGGGTCTATCGCCTGCCCGACGTGAACCCCAACACCGCCCTGCGCCTGACCCGCGACGTGGCCCTGCGGGCGGATGGCGACAACGCCCTGTTCATCCGCGCCGTCTTCGAGGACGGTTGCGTCGCCTGGTCCAGCCCGATCTACCTGATCCCCGCCTGAGGAGACCGCCCATGCGTCGCCGCCACCTCCTCGCCCTGCCGGCGTTGATCCCCGCCATCGCCCAGGCCCAGGCCTGGCCGGCACGGCCGATCACCATGGTGGCCCCGTTGGCCGCGGGGTCGTCGGTGGACATCATGGCGCGCCTGCTCGCCGAACAATGGGCGACGCGGCTGCCGGGCCAGGTGGTGGTGGAAAACCGCCCCGCCGCCAATGGCACGCTGGCGCTGGAACAGGTCGCCCGCGCCGCCCCCGATGGCTATACCGCGGTGCTGCTCGGCCAGACCTCGGTTGCCTTCAACCCGCATATCTATCCGGTGCTGCGGTACGATCCGCTGCGCGATTTCGCCTTCGTCACCACGCTGGCCGGCGTGTCCAACGCATTGGTTGTGCGGGCCGCGAGCCCGTTCCAGTCGGTTGCCGATATCGTGGCGGCGGCCCGTGCGGCGCCCGGGCGGCTGACCTATTCCTCGGGCGGGGTCGGCACCACGCATCATGTGTCATCGGCCATGCTGGCACAGATGGCGGGGGTGGAATTCACCCATGTGCCCTATCGCGGCGCGCCCCAGGGCATCCTGGCCGCGACGACCGGCGAGGTGGATTTCGCCTTCTACAATATCTCGACCATCCTGGGCGGGGTGCGCGGCGGCACGCTGCGGGCGCTGGCCGTGACATCGCCCGAGCCCTCGGCCTTCCTGCCCGGCGTGCCGACGATGATCGCCTCCGGCATCGCGGGCTATACCATGCGGACCTGGTTCGGCGTCGGCACCGTCGCCGGCACGCCGGCCCCCATCCTGGCCCGCATGTGGGCGGTCACGCGGGAAATGCTGGCCGATGAGGCGGTGCGGCGGCGCCTGACAGACCTCGGCTTCGAACTGATCGAGCCGCTGCCGCCCGAGGCGATGATGGCCATGGTGCGGGCCGAACACGAACGCTGGGGCCCGATCCTGCGGGCGGCGGGCGCCCGGGTGGAGTAGCCCCGCCGGCGTCAGTCCCGCGCCGGCTTGCGGCGAAAGGCGTCCAGGCTGATGACCTGGGGCTTTGCGGCTTCGGGTTCGGCCGGATCGACCGCGGCCACCGTGCCTGTCGGCGCCGGAAGCGCTGCCGTTGGGCTGGCCGCCTCGATCGCCGGCTCGGCCGCCGCCTGGCCTCGCGGCGCCAGGCTGAAGCGCAGCCCGACCCGCACCGCCGGGTCCCAGAAGGCAGTGATGGCGGCAAAGGGGATGATCAGCGTCGAAGGCACCTGGCCGAAGGACAGGCCGACGGAAAACACGCGGGCGGCGCGATCGACCTTCAGGTCCCAGTACTGGTGCTGCAGGACGATGGTCATCTCCTCCGGGTAGCGGGCGCGCAAGTGCCCGGGGATGTTCACGCCGGCCGCGGTGGTGATGAAGGTGATGTAGAAGTGGTGTTCGCCGGGCAGGCCATGCTTCACCGCATGTTCCAGCGCGCGGAGCATCACCTCCCGCGTCGCCTCCTCGGTCCAGGCGTCGTAGGGCAACAGGCTGTCACCCGGCAGGTCATTTTCCTGGCTCATTCACGAAATCCCTGAACCCATTTGGCGCCGGTGCCTCTGGAAAGTGTCTCGACTGATACCATCCGTGCACAACTGACCCTGGCGACACGCTGCGTCTACCCGATGCGCGAACCCCCCGGTAAGCCGGGTGGTGAAAAAGTGGGGGGCTTCTGTTGCCCGGTGCCCCCCGAACCGCGCTTACCTATTCCTAGGCAGCGAGCGCCACAGCCTCACGGCTGTTATCGTTGGCACTTGTGAATGGCCCATTGCGGCGGAGCCATACCGAACGAAAACCG
>JBBQHE010000160.1:0-10596 GCA_038323655.1 Acetobacterales bacterium
CACCAGCCGCGCATCCTACCCCTATACAGGCAAGATCCAGCATATCAGAATACATGAACACGCCGCGCGCCTCCCAAAGCACAGCAACATAGACACGTAATCTATTCCAGAAGACCGATCCACGATTTGAAACAAACAAGCACCTTTACAAGGCAGCAGCCAGGCATTCAGCCCAACAACTCACTTGTGCGGATCAAGCACCCTCCGCCCAGAAGCGATGGGGGCCGCTAACTACGAACCGGGTTGGTGCGTGTCAACCGCCCCAAATCAGAAACTTGCTCGTTTCTGACCCGATGCTCCGAGACATCAGGCGTTACCGTCAACGTCTCGGTGAAGCGGCTTCTAGGCGGCTGCAACGCGGCTGTCAAACCCGCGTTGCGCATTTTCCGCATACGTCACGAAAAAGCCCGCCAATCGCGCATACCGAACCCCATCAGCTGTCGGCGCGAATATCGGCGTCGCGGATCACGCGACCCCAGCGCTCGATTTCACTGGCGAGGAATCGCCCCGTCGCCTCGGGATTGGCGGCCACCACATCCGCCCCCTGCTCCTCGATGCGCGCCTTGACTTCGGGCTCGGCCAGTACGCGCGCCAAGGCCTGCTGCATCCGTTCCAGAATCGGCGCAGGCGTGCCGGCGCGCCCCAGGAAGGCCCACCAGGTGGGCGCGTCAAAGCCAGGGAAGCCCTGCTGCGAGAACGGCCGAGTGCCCGGCACATGGCGCGATTCCGCCAGCGTGGTGACACCCAGCGGCCGCAGCGTCCCCGCCCGGATATGCTGGCTGATGATGACAACGTTCGACATGAACAGCGGCACCTGGCCGCCCACCGCGTCCGACACGGCCGGCCCGCCACCGCGATACGGCACGTGCACCAGGCGGAATCCGCCCTGTTGCTGCAACAGCGTGGTCGAGACATGGGCCAGCCCCCCCACCCCGCTGCTGGCGTAGGCGATCGAGTCCGGCGCCCGCTTGGCCGCATCGATCACGTCCTGGAAGCTGCGATACGGCGTCGTGTGATGCGCCACCATCGCCAGCGGCCCCGTCGCCACTAGGCTGACAGGGGCAAAGGCCTCCAACGTGCGGTAGGACAGCCGCATCACCGTCTGGTTCGTCGCCTCGTTGTCGTAGGCGAGCATCCATGTGTACCCATCAGGCGCGGCGCGCGCCGCCTCGGCCGCGCCGATGGCGCCCGAAGCGCCGCCACGGTTCTCGATCACTACCGGCCGGCCGAGAACCTCCTGCAACCGCGGCTGAAAGATCCGGGCGATGGTGTCCGTAGACCCGCCCGGCGGCCAGGGCACGATCAGGCGGACAGGCCGTTCGGGCCAGGCAGCACCTTGCGCGCGCAGCAGGCTGGGGGCTGCCAGCCCCGCGGCGACCAGGGGCAGAAGGCTGCGGCGTTGCAGCATGGGGCGTCTCCTCCAAGAGCGTTGTTCAGACCCGCATGGCACCGAACATCGCTGTGGACAAGCCGGATCTCAACTGTCAGCGCGGATGTCGTTGTCGCTGATCACCTGGCCCCACTTGGCGACTTCCGCGGCCAGGAAGGTCGCGGCCTGCTCGGGCGTGCCCGCGACGATATCCGCCCCCTGGCCGGCCATGCGGGCCTGGACCGCGGGTTCGGCCAGGACCTGTACCACGGCCTGCTGCATGCTGTGCCGGGCCGGCGTGGATCCAGTCGGTCACGACCTCGAAGCTCGAGAAACCCTGCGCGGCGAAGGGCACGACCACGGGCAGGTAACGGCTTTCCGCCAGGGTCGAGACCCCCACCGGCCGCAACGCCCCCGCCCGGATATGCGGCAGAATGATCACGATGTTCGACATGAACAGCGGCACGTGGCCGGCCAGCGCATCCTGCAAGGCCGGCCCGCAGCCACGATAGGACACATGCGTCAGCCGGGAGCAGCTCCTCTGCTGCAACAGCGCGGCGGCGATATAGGCGAGGCTGCCGACACCCGCGGTCGCGTAGTTCCAGCACATCGGGCTGGGCGCGGGCCGCCGCCACCACATCGGCCATCGTTCCGTACGGCAGGCCCGGGCGGGCCGTCAGCGCATAGGGGGAACCAAGTATAGCGTCCGGTGCCGCGCGGGCGGTCTCGGCCGAGCCCACCGACCCCGAGGCCCCCGCCCGGTTGTCCACGACGATCGGCCGGCCCGGTACCTCCTGCAGGCGCGGCTGGATGATACGTGCGACGGTGTCGTTCGACCCGCCTGGTGGAAAGGGGATGACCGTGCGAACCGGCCGATCGGGCCAGGCTCCCTGCCCCAGGGCCATGGCTGGTGCGGCCAGGCCCGCGGCCACGAGGCTTCGGCGTCCGATAGCGCTTTGCATCATCGTCCCCGCTGCCCGCAACCATTCCGGCACGGCGGGGCCGCGATCAAGCGGCCAATGCAGATCCATGCTGTTGGTCACGCGCAAAGCCGTCGATGATGGCGCACGCCAGCGCATCGGCGGCGGCGTTCCCGATCGCCTGCTCATGCCGCAGCAGCACGATGCCCATGTCGCCCAGCGGGGGCAGGCCCTGTGCCTCGCCCAGCCAGTCCAGCCCCTCGGGCAGGGTTCCCGGCGTGCTGACGGTCAGCGCCAGCCCCGCCAGCGCCAGCGTGAAGCACCCGGTCTGCGTCGCCGAATTATACGTCACGCGCCAGCGCCTGCCGGCCGCGGCCAGCGCGGTCAGCGTCGCCTGCCGCCAGGGGCAGCCTGATTCGGCGAGGGCAAGGGCCAACGGCAGCGGGTCGCGCCGGTAGAGCGCATGCCGCGCGCTGCCCACCCAACGCAGCGGCCCCCGCCAGAGCGGGCGGACCGGCATGCCTGCGGGTTCGTGCCCCTCGGTCAGCAAGGTCAAGTCCAGCGCACCCGACTGCAACCGCCCGGCCAGCACGTCGGAATTCACGCAGGTCACATCCAGCTCCACCGCCGGATACGCCTCGGCAAAGCGGGCCAGGATCCCGGGCATCCAATTCAGTGCGTAGTCGTCGGGCGTGCCCAGACGCACCGTGCCAACCATCGGCGGGGCGCGCAGGGTGGCCATGATCTCATCGTTCAGGGCCAGCAAGGCGCGGGCGCGTTCCAGCAGCCAGGCCCCGCGCGGGGTGGGTACCATTCCGCGCGGTGTGCGCATGAGCAGCACCTGGCCCAGGGCATTTTCCAGCCTGCGTATCTGCATGGAGACGGCCGACTGGGTGCGCCCGACACGCTGCGCGGCGCGGGTCACGCTGCCGCCCTCGGCGATCAGCACGAAGGAGCGCAGCAGGTCGGGGTCGAGGTTGGCGGGCAAGGTAAGCATGACAGCAACTATCAACGATCCTGATGTGCCGAGTCAAAACTATGCGTTTGTCTTATGCTGCGGTGCCGGGCTGGATAGAGGTCTTCGATCCCCACAAGGAACCGACACCATGTCTGGCTTCAGCATCGCCCTCTCCCCGCTTCGCAGCACGGGCCTTCAGGGGTTCTGCGCAGCGTTCAAGCAGGCCTGGGTGGCGATCGAGACACGGCGCCACTTGGCCGAGATGGATGACCGCATGCTGCGCGATGTCGGGCTGACCCGAGCAGAGGCGCTGCGCGAGGCTGACCGCGCACCCTGGGACCTGACACCGCGGGACCGGGCGCCGGCGCTGCGGCGGTAATGGCGGATCAGGCCAGCAGCCGGGCCGCCTCCTCCCGTACGGCGGCAACCGACAAGGCAAAGACCCGGCGTTCCTGGCCGCGGGTCAGCCCCGCCAGATCCATCCCGGACAGCCGGGCGAGCAGCATGGCCCCCCCGCCTGACGTCGGACGCAACATGGCCGCAGTCAGGCCAATCACCCGGCCCCTGACATCGATTATCGGGCCGCCGGAGTAGCCCATCAGGGCCGGCATGCGGGCAGTGAAGCCGGGGCCAGTGCCTTGCAGCAAGGCTTCGACGTGGTCCACTTGGCCTGCCGCCAGGGTAGGGCCGATGCCGGGGGCGCCCAGCGCCCAGACCGCCTGGCCTGCGACCGGCGGCTGGTCGGCAAAGGCCGCGGGGCGAAGAAAGCCCGGCGTCACCACCAGGACCATCAGGTCCAGACCAGGGCTGCGTGCCAAGACCCGGGCGTGGCGCGCCGCGCCATCCGGCCGGCGCAGCCATGCGCCGGCCGAGAATGCAGGCAGCACATGAGCGCAGGTCAGCACATGCCGATCATCCAGCGCGACGGCGGCACCCAAAGGACCGCCCATGCCCTCGGCCCGTTCATGGACCGAGGCAAAGCCGCCGGTCATGAAGGGGGCGGCTGGCGTGCCGGCCAAGTGGTCCAGTCGCGGTGCGCAGGCGCTGAGGGAAGCGGCCAGGCCACCCAGGAGGAGACCCCGGCGCCCGGCGCGCGAAACCCCAGATATCGCAACCTCAGGCGCCGTTTCACGAGTCGATCGAATGCGCATGAATGCGGCCTATTTCCTGGGTTAGCGGACGAATCGGCGACTCGAAACCTCAGCAAGGAGTTTACGAAAACCGTCTCGTGAAGGGCACCGCCTTTGCCGATCACGCTTGACCCTTCCCACCCTGAAGTGAGAACATAAATAGAACATCAATGCCCCAAGACCCCCCTCCCTCAGCGGCCATGGACCGCCCGGCACTGCTGGCCGCCCTGCGCGGCCGCATCGCCCGGATCGAACGCGGCGGCGCCTTGCCGGCGACCGCCACAGTGGTCAGGCTGTGCCCGCCCATTGATGCCGCCTTGCCCGCCGGGGGATTGGAACGCGCGGCTCTGCATGAGGTCGCGGCCGACGCACCTGGGGCCGCGGCAGCCTTCTGCGCCCTGGTGCTTGCGCGCAGCCTGCCAGACGGGGACGGCACGGTCTTCTGGATCGGCCCCGATCCCGACCCCTGGCCCCCCGGCATGGCGCAATTCGGCCTTGACCCGGCGCGGCTGGTACTGGTGCGGGCGCAGAAGCCAACCGATGCGCTCTGGGCGGCCGAGGAAGCGCTGCGTTGCCCCGCGGTCAGTGGCGTGCTGCTGGCCGCGCGCCGGATGGACCTGACCGCCGGGCGGCGGCTGATGCTGGCCGCTGGCACCGGGGGTGCGCTGGGGCTGATCCTGCGCCCCGGCCAGACCCAAGGAAAGGAGGAGGCGCTCGACCCCTCCGCCGCCCTGACCCGCTGGCGCATCGGCACTCTGCCCGGCAGCGGTGCCGCGCGGCACGACCTTGGCGACCCGCGCTGGCGCCTGGCCCTGCTGCGCGCCCGCGGCGCGCGACCCCAGGCCTGGACTGCCACCTGGCACGCCGGCAGCGAAAGCCTGGGCGTGGAGGAGGAGACCACCCCGCTGCCCGAACAACGCCGCGTCAGGGCTTCAAGGATGGGGGCCGGGCAATGAGGCAGGATCCATGACGGGCCGCCGCTGCTGCCACCCGCCCCGGCTGCACCTGCCGGGGGAGCACCGCTTCCCAACCCCACGGCTGCCTACGCAGACGGTGCCGCCCACGGGCCGCCGCCTGCTGGCCCTGCACCTGCCACGCCTGGTGACCGAAGGGCTCGGTCCCGGCCCCCTGCTGGCCTGGGCGCCGCAGGGTGCGCGCCGCATCGTCGTCGCAGTCGATCCGCTGGCAGAGGCGCTGGGCCTGCGCCCCGGCCAGGCCCTGGCCGAGGCCCAGGCCATCGCCCCCACGGTGCGCGCCGTGCTGGTGCCGCCCGATGCCGGATCCGGCCCACGTGTAAACGGCGCCACCCCCGCCGCGGGGCGACGCCTGGCCGAACTCGCCCTCTGGGCGCTGCGCTTCACCCCGCTGACCGCGCCCGATACCCCGGATGGGCTGCTGCTGGACATCACCGGGGCGGCGCATCTGGCCGGTGGGGAAGCCGCACTGCTGGCTCGCATCATCGCGGACCTGCGCCGCCTCGGGCACGAAGCCCGCGGCGCCATCGCCGGCAGCCCTGTCACCGCGGCAGCCCTGGCCCGGGTCGGCGGCGGCATCCTGGCCCCGGGCACCGAGAGCGCGGCGATCGGCCCGCTGCCGCTGGCCGCCCTGCGCCTGCCGCCTGAAACCGTGGCGTCCCTGGGTCGCCTGGGCCTGCGCACCGTCCGCGAAGTCCTGGCCCAGCCCCGCGCCGCCCTGACCCGCCGCTTCGGGGCCCACCTGGCCCATGTGTTGGATGCCGCCACGGGCGCGACCAGCCCCCCCATCCGGCCGATCCGCCCGGCACCTGATTTTTCCGCGACTCAGGACCTGCTGGAACCCATCACCACCCGGGAAGCCATCGATGCGGTGATGGACCGGCTTCTGCCAAGGCTCTGCCGCCGGCTGGAACGGGCCGGGATGGGCTTGCGCGAGATCGTGCTGCGCGCCCATCGCGCCGATGGCGGCGTGCAGGAGATCAACCTCGGCACCGGGGCCGCGACCCGCGACCCCGCCCACCTCGCCCGGCTGTTCCGCGATCGGCTGGACCGGCTGGAACCGGGCTTTGGTTTCGACCGGATGGCCCTGCTGGCACTGCGCACCGAGGCTTTGGAGGGCGTGCAGTCAGGCTTCGCCGGTGCGGGGGCCGAACGCCGCGATGCGCTGACCCGGCTACTGGACCGGTTGGCCCAACGCCTGCCTGTCTGGCGCCTGGCCCCGCGCGCCAGCCACTGGCCGGAACGCGCAATGCAAAAAGTCGAACCCTTCGCCACCGTGCCCGCCCCCGCTGCCGCGATCGACGGCCCCACGCCCCCTCGCCCCGTCCGCCTGCTGCGCCGGCCAGAACCGTTGGAAGCCCTGGCCCTGCTGCCGGACGCACCGCCCTCGATGATCCGCCTCTACGGCCAACGTCACCGCATCCGTCGCGCCGAAGGCCCCGAACGCATCGCCCCCGAATGGTGGCGCGACGCCCCTACACGCCGCACCCGCGACTATTACCGTCTGGAATGCGAAGACGGCACGCGTCTGTGGGTCTGCCGCGCGGGGGCGCCGGGAGACGCTGCGACCACTTGGCTGCACCATGGCTGGCTGGCGTAGGAAGACGCGCACCTTGAGGGGGACTTTGCCCCCCTCAAATTCCCCTCAGCAGGAGCCTGAGGCCCCTGCTGGATGGGGTCTGGGTAGGGCAAAGCCCTCCCCAGGGTGCCACCTTCCCCCAGCATGACCGCCTTTGCCGAGCTTGCGGCCATGTCCAACTTCACCTTTCTGGAGGGGGCTTCACATCCGCACGACTATGCCGCCGCAGCCCAGGCCCTGGGGCATGCGGCCTTGGGCATCGCAGACCGCAACTCCATGGCCGGGCTGGTGCGTGGCATGGCGGCTTGCGAGGAGCGGGGCCTGCGTTTCCTGCCCGGTGTGCGTCTGCGGCTGAACGAGGGCATCGAGTATCTGGCCTGGCCCAGCGATCGCGCTGCCTGGGGGCGGCTGACGCGAATGCTGAGTGCGGCGCGGATGGCCACGGCTGGGGTCTGCGACCTGTCGCGCGACGCGGTGATCGCGGCGGCCGAAGGCCAGGTCATGGCGCTGATCCCACCCGACCAGCCCGGGGCCGATTTCGCCGCCCGGCTGCGCCAGGATGCGCAGGCGATGCGGCGTTCGCTGGCCTTGCCGCTGTTCTGCGCCGCGACCCATCGCTTTGCCGGCGACGACCGCAAGCGGCTGGACCGGCTGGCGGGGATGGGCGCGCCGCTGCTCGCTGCCGGGGGCGCGCGCTTCCATGCGCCAGAGCGCCAGCCGCTTGCAGATGTCGTCACGGCTATCCGGCTGGGGGTGACTGTTGATGCCCTCGGCCACCATGCGCATCAGAACGCCGAGGCGCATCTGAAACCGCCGGCCGAGATGCTGCGGCTTTTTGCCGGACATGAGGCGGCGATCGCAGCGACGGGTCGCGTTCTGGATGCCTGCGCCTTCTCCTTGCGCGAATTGTCGTATGACTATCCCGAGGAAATCCTGGACCCCGGCCGCACACCGCAGGAAACGCTGGAGGCCCGCACATGGGCCGCTGCCGCCGAACGCTGGCCGGATGGCGTCGCGGAAAAAGTTGCGGCGCAGTTGCGGCATGAACTCAGCCTCGTCGCGCGCATGGGCTACGCGCCGTATTTCCTGACGGTGCATGAGATCGTGCGTTTTGCCCGATCGCGCGGGATCCTGTGCCAGGGGCGCGGTTCGGCGGCCAATTCGGCGGTCTGCTACGCGCTCGGCATCACCGCCGTGCCGCCTGACAAGCATGATCTTTTGTTCGAGCGTTTCATCAGCGAGGCCCGCGACGAACCGCCCGACATCGACGTCGATTTCGAACATGAGCGGCGCGAGGAGGTGATCCAGCACATCTACGCCCGCTACGGCCGCGACCGTGCGGCGATCGCAGCGACGCTGATCCGCTATCGCGACCGCAGCGCGATCCGCGAGGTCGGCAAGGCGATGGGCCTGTCGGAGGACATCACCGCGCGTCTCGCCAAGGCGGTCTGGGGGTCGGGCGATGCCGGGTTCCGGGACTTGGCGCGCGACCAGGGGCTGGATCCGGAGGGCGATCCGCGGCTTGGGCTGGCGCTCGATCTGGCGGCGGACCTCGTGGACACGCCGCGGCACCTCGCGACCCATGTCGGCGGCTTCGTCATCACCCGCGGTCTGCTGACGGATCTGTGCGTCGTGACCAAGGCCGCGATGGAGGACCGCCACACGCTGGAATGGGACAAGGACGACATCGAGGTCTTGCGCATGATGAAGGTCGATGTGCTCGGCCTCGGCATGCTGACTTGCATCCGCCGCGCCTTCGACCTGATCGGCGGGCCTGAAAAACTGACGCTCGCGACCGTGCCGCAGGATGATGCTGCGACGTACAAGATGCTGGCGCAGGCCGACAGCGTCGGTGTCTTCCAGGTGGAAAGCCGGGCGCAGATGAACATGCTGCCCCGGCTGCGCCCGCGGGTCTTCTACGACCTGGTGATCGAGGTCGCGATCGTGCGCCCCGGGCCGATCCAGGGCGACATGGTCCATCCCTATCTGCGCCGGCGGACTGGCGAGGAGGTGGCGGAATATCCTTCCGAAGAACTGAAGGCGGTGTTGGGCAAGACCCTCGGCGTGCCGCTGTTCCAGGAACAGGCGATGCAGATCGCGATTGTCGGCGCGGGGTTTTCGCCCTCGCGCGCCGACATGCTGCGCCGGGCCATGGCGACGTTTCGCCGCAACGGCATGCTGCCCGCCTTCCACGAGGAATTCGTAGGCGGCATGACGGCACGCGGCTACCAGCCCGATTTCGCTGAACGCTGTTTCCGCCAGATCGAGGGCTTTGGCACCTATGGCTTTCCCGAAAGTCATGCGGCAAGTTTTGCGCTGCTGGTCTATGTCTCGGCATGGCTGAAGCGGCACCATCCGGCGGCCTTTGCGGCAGCCTTGCTGAACAGCCAGCCGATGGGGTTTTACGCGCCCGCACAGCTTATCCGCGATGCGAAGGCGCATGATGTCGCAGTGCTGCCCATCGATGTGCAGGCGAGCGATTGGGATTCTTCGCTCGAAGAAGGTGCGCTGCGGCTCGGGCTGCGCCTGGTCACAGGGCTTTCGGCCGCGGCCGGGGGGCGTGTGGCGGCGGCGCGGCCCTATCAGTCGATCGCCGACCTGGTTGCGCGCGCGGGGCTGGATCGTGGCGACATGGCCGCGCTCGCCGGGGCAGATGCAGCACGCGGGCTTGGCCTGACGCGCCGCGATGCGCTGTGGGATGCGGCGGCGGTGGAGCCTGTACGCCAGCAGTCGCTGCCGCTGTTCGTGACGCAGGAGGCCCCGCCGTCCCTGCCTGTCGCCGCACTCGGCGAGGAGGTGGTGCTGGATTACGGCGCGACCGGTGTCTCGCTGCGAGCGCATCCGTTGGCGCTGCTGCGGGACCGGCTGACTGCACTGGGGGGGTGCGATTCACGCACGCTCGCCCGCGCGCGCCAGGGGGCACGGCTGGTCCTGCCCGGGCTGGTGCTGGTGCGGCAGCGGCCCGGCAGCGCCAAGGGGGTGATGTTCTTCACGCTGGAGGATGAGTTCGGCACGGCCAATATCGTGCTCTACCCGGCGGTGGCGGAGGCCTGCCGGGCCGCGGTGGTCGGCGCCCGGCTGGTCTTTGCCGAAGGGCGGCTGGAACGGCTGGACCAGGCCGAGGTGCCGATCCTGCATCTGCTGGTGAAGCGACTGATCGACCGGTCGGACCTGCTGGATGGGTTGCATCTGTTGGATGGGGCGTTTTCGCGCAGCCTGGCGCGTGCCGATGAAGCGTCGCGCGGAGGGTCACGGCCCGATCCGCGGGTGGTGGAGAAAGAGGCGGGGGTGGCGCGGATGGGGCGAAGCCGGGATTTCAAGTGAGGCGCGACGGCGCCGGCGATAGCGCCAGGTTGCCCCGTCCACCCATCCCCGGCGCCACCCACGACCCGCAGAACCGGCAAGGCGTCCTGTGGACTGGACTGACGCCGGCCGCTCTCCGACATCAGAACAGAACGTGAATATACCCCAGGCCGGCCCGGCGCGGCAAGTGACAGATCAGCGCCAGACCGATGCACGCACACTCGCCGCGGTCACCAGCCCATAGGCGGTGATCCCCGCCGCCACCCCCCAGAAATGCCCCGCCAGCCCCATGCCCAGCGGCACCGCCAGCACCCAGCCGCCACCAACGGCCAGGCCGATCCGGCAAAGGGCGGCAAGCAACGG
>JBBQHE010000161.1:0-10494 GCA_038323655.1 Acetobacterales bacterium
GGCGGGGGTGCGGCACGGTCTCACGGGCCTGCGGCACGGTCTCACGCGCCTGCGGCTCGATGCGCTGGGCGTGCTACACGTCACACTGTGAGCGCTGCCTCCATCCGGTCCAGCGCCGCATCCAGCGTCTTGCGCGTGCACCCGAAATTCAGCCGCACGAAGCCCGCGCCTTGTTCGCCGAATTCCGCCCCGGGGCTGAGCCCGACGCGCGCGTGGTCCAGGAACAGCGCATAGGGGTCGCGCCCCAGCGCCCGGCAGTCCAGCCAGGCCAAAAACGTCGCCTGGGGCTTGTGCATCACGATGCCGGGAAACCGCGCGGCGATGACCGCCGCCAAATGGTCGCGGTTGGCTTGCAGATAGGCCAGCAGCCCGGCCTTCCAGGCACCGGCTTCCCCATAGGCGGCGCGCGTCGCCTCCAGCCCCATCAGGTTGACGCTGTCCACCAGCCCCAGCCGCCCGGCGTCGAACCGCGCCCGAAGCGCGGCGTTGGGAATGATGGCGAAGGCGGTCTTGAGGCCCGCGATATTGTAGGTCTTGCTGGCCGACATCAGCGTGATCGTGGTTTTGGCCACCGCATCGTCCAGCGCCGCCATCGGGATATGCCGCCTGGCCTCATGCAGCAGGTCGCAATGGATCTCGTCCGACAGGATCAGCACGCCGGCATCCAGGCAGGCCGCGGCCATGGCGATCAGTTCGCCGCGCGAAAACACCCGCCCCAGCGGGTTGTGCGGATGGCAGAACAGGAAGGCGCGCGCGGCCGCCGCTGCCGCGCGAAACCGGTCCATGTCGATCGGCCCGCCATCGGACGGCAGCGGCGCCTCCACCCGCCGCAGCCCCCAGTGGTCGGGCGCGCCCAGGATGGGGCTATAGGCCGGCGTCTGCACCAGAACGCCGTCGCCGGGTTCGAGAAAGGCCTTCAGCGCCATGTTGAAGCCGGGTTCGACGCCGGGCAGGAAGACGATGGCCTCGGGCGCGATCCGCCAGCCGTAGTTGTCCTGCATCGAGGCCACGATCTGCGCGCGCAGGGAATCCTGCGGCGCGGCATAGCCCAGAACGGGGTGATCGAGCCGCGCCCGCAGCGCCGCCAGAATCTCGGGCGCCACGGCAAAATCCATGTCCGCGACCCAGAGCGGCAGCACATCGGCCGGATACTTCGACCATTTCTTCGACCCCGTGCCGAGGCGGTTCCATTCGGCGTCGAAATCCAGGGTCACGGCCGGCCGCCGATGGCGACCGGGCGGGCGGGGTCCGCACTCCAGGCGGACCAGGAACCGGGGAACAGCGCGGCCTCGACCCCGATCGATCGCAGCAGCGCCACCGTCAGCGCCGCCGACACCCCGGCCCCGCAACTGACCCCGACCGGCCCGCCGCCATCGACGCCGAGTGCGCCATAGAGGTGACGCAGGGTGGCAGCATCGGCAAAGGTCCCGGCCTCGGTCAGCGTGTCGATCACCGGGGCGCTGACCGACCCCGGGATATGCCCCCGCGGCGCCTCGCGCGGTGCGACCGGCCCGCCGATGTAGTTCGGCCGGATGCGGCTATCGAGCAGGATCGCAGCCTGCGCCGTGGCCGCGGCGCCATCGGCATCCAGCACCGCCAGGTGGCCGGGGGTGAGGCTGACATCGCCGGGCGCGGGGCTGGCCAGGTCAGTCGTGACCGCGCCGCCGGCCGCGACCCAGGCCGCAAAGCCGCCGTCCAGCAGGCGCACATCCGCCAGCCCAGCCCAGGTCAGCACCCACCAGCCGCGCCCGGCCGCGAGGCACCTGTCGTGGTCATACAGCACGACGCGGCTGCCCTGTCGCAGCCCCCAGGCGCGGGCGCGGGCCTGCAGGTCGGCGATGGCCGGCAAGGGGCGGCTGCCGGATGTGCCGTGCTGCGGCCCGGCCAGTTCGGTCGCCAGGTCCACATCCACCGCCGCCGGTATGCGTGGCGTGCCCGGGGCGACCGGGCCGGTCCGCACCGCCAGGATGACCGGCGGCGGGTCGAGCGCCGCCAGGGCCTTTGCCGAGATCAACACATCCGCCATCGCCCGCCCCTGCCCTCTGCCGGGCGGCACTCTGCCCCCGCGCAGCCGGCGCGTCATCTCGTGGCGCCACGCAGGACGCGGCGGGCGGCTCAGTTCACGGCGATCCGC
This sequence comes from Acetobacterales bacterium, assembly GCA_038323655.1. Taxonomy (GTDB): domain Bacteria; phylum Pseudomonadota; class Alphaproteobacteria; order Acetobacterales; family Acetobacteraceae; genus Humitalea. Next base: position 2,135 of record JBBQHE010000161.1, read on the forward strand.
GCATCCCGCACCACCCCGCGCCAGCGGGCCAGGTCGGTGGCGATGAGGTCGGCCAGGGCCTGGCGCGTGGTGGCTTCCACGACGAAGCCAATGGTACCCAGGCGGGCCACCACCTCAGGCGCGCGCAGCGCCGCGACCATCACCGCGTTCAGCCGGTCCAGGATCGGCGCGGGCGTCGCGGCGGGGGCGACGATGCCGGTCCAGGATCCGGAAATGAGGTCGGCCAGCCCCTGTTCGGCCATGGTCGGCACATCCGGCGTCTGCGCGAAGCGGTTGGGGCCGGCGACGGCGATGCCGCGGATGGTGCCCTGGTTGATGAAGGGCCCGACCGTCGCGGCGTTCAGCATGGCGACGGGGGCGGTGTTCTGGATGATGGCAGTGGCCGAGGCCGCCCCGCCGGCGAAGGGCACATGCACGCCGTCGGTCCCGGTGCGCAGGCGAAACAGCTCAAACCCCAGTTGCTCGGAGGAGCCGATGCCGGAGGAGGCATAATTCACGCCGCCCGGCTGCGCCTTGATCCAGGCCACAAGCTCCGCGACGGTCCGCGCAGGAACCGAAGGGTGCACGATCAGCATGTTCGGCGCGAACATGGCCAGCGTGATCGGGGCGAAATCCTTTTCCGCATCATAGCCCGGGCGGGCCATGATGACGGGGTTGATGGTGAGCGTGCCGCTGGCCGCGACCAGCAGCGTGTGGCCATCGGGCGCCGCGGCGGCGACTTGGCGCGCGCCGATGGCCCCGGTCGCGCCGGGCCGGTTTTCCACGATGACCGGCTGGCCGAGTGCCGCCTGCATGCCGGGCTGGATCACGCGGGCGCAGAGGTCGGTCGGCCCGCCAGGCGGGAAGGGCACGACGAGGGTGACGGGGCGGGTCGGCGCCCAAGGGGCCTGGGCGCGGGCGGCTGGTGCTGCAAGGAGCGGGGCAAGAAGGGCGAGGGTGTCGCGGCGGCGCATGCGCGGGCTCCGGTAGGGTGGCTTGCGGGAGTGCAGCATGGATGGAGGCGGGGCGCATCCCTGGTGGATGGGACAGGTGCGACGCCCTGCACCGAAGGGGGCGGCCCTGGCCTTGTTGCCCGATGCGGCGCGTCCGTGCCTGCGCCGGCTTAACGGCCCCGAAGTTCGCCCGGTTTTCTGGCCTGCAACCATCAGGAGAGCAGAAGAAAGAATACCTATTATCCAGCCATCATGCTACACGTCGTCCTATGCCCAACCCCCACGCCCCCCGCCCCTGGTCCTGGCTCAGCGACCAGGGATGGCACGCGCTCATCCCCCGCTCCCCGGCCGGACGCCAAATCGACGACCTGCGGCGCCGCATGGACGTCATCTTCCGCGCCTGTCGCCGGGCCAACCGCATGCTGGGCGTGCCAGTCATGGCCCTGGCCCGGCGCCTGGGGCTGGTGTCCGCGCTGAACGGGCCGCCGGCCTGGATGCCCGACCCCGATATGTCCGAAACCCGCACAAGCCAGTTGGCGCCTGCGTTTGAACGCCGCGATGTCCCGCAGATGAAGCGCCTTTACTGGCCGCGGCGGAACACCAGGGGGCGGCGAAACATCCCGCGCGCCATGCGCATGGTCTGGCCATGACGGGAGGGTGCGCCCCAATCTGTCCCGTCCCCAACGGAGCCGACACATGATCCACGTCCTCGCCTATATTACCGTCCTGCCCGGCAACCTCGCCTCGGTGCTGACCCGCATGCGGGAAAACATCCCGGCCGTGCGGGCCGAGGCAGGCTGCATCGCCTACGCCCCGGCCATGGATACGGAGGACGCAGGCCCGATCCAGACGCCGCTCGGCCCCAACACCTTCGTGGTCGTGGAACAATGGGCCAGCCTCGACGCCCTCAAGGCCCATGCCGCCGCCCCGCACATGAAGGCCTACGCCGAGGCGACCCGCCACATGATCCACAGCCGTGTGATCCATGTGCTGAGCCCGGTGTGACCATGTGGACCGCCCACACCATCATCCAGAACGGCGTGGCGATGCCCTACGCCGAGGCGCGGATCCATCCGCTGGCCATCGGCGTCGCCTATGGCGCGGGGGTGTTCGAAGGGCTTCGGTCCTACCACCACCAGGGCCGCAACAGCATCTTCCGGCTGGAGGAGCACCTGGCCCGGCTCGACCAGGGCATGAAGATCATGCGCTTCGACAACCCGCCAAGCCGTGACGCGCTGCGGGATGGGGTGCTGCGGGCGGTGGCGCTGAACGCCCCGGATGACGACGCCTATATCCGGCTGCAGGTCACGATCGACGGCCCCGGCACGCTGTCCAGCACCGGGCCGGTCGGCTGGGTGGCGGCCGCCCTGCCACGGGAACGCTCGGCCAAGTATGCGACCGGGTTGTCGGTCGGCGTGTCCTCCTGGACCCGGCTTTCCGACAACGCGATGCCGCCCCGGGTGAAGGCCACGGCGAACTACCACGCCGCCCGCATCGCCACCCTGCAGGCCCGCGCCGATGGCTATGACACCGCGGTGCTGCTGACGGCGCGCGGCAAGGTGAGCGAGGCGCCGGGCGCCTGCCTGTTCATGGTGCGGGACGGCTGCGTCATCACCCCCAGCGGGACCAACGACATCCTGGAGAGCATCACCCGCGCCACCATCCTGCACCTGGCCGGGGCGTTGGGCCTGCCGGTGAAGGAGACCGACATCGACCGCACCGAACTCTATGTGGCCGACGAGATTTTCCTCTGCGGCACGGGGCAGGAGTTGGTGCCGGTGACGGCGGTGGACCGGCTGCCGGTGGGCGATGGCAAGCCGGGCCCGGTCACTGCCACCTTGCAGGCGGGGTATGAGGCGGTGGTGCGCGGCACGACCAACGCGCACCCCGAATGGCGGACGTCAGTTGGCTAGCGTCACCACCAGGGTCCGCGCCGCATCGCAGATGGCGCGCGCCCCGGGGGGCAGCACGAGGGTGGATTCGCGCTCCTCGATCAGCGCCGGGCCGGCGATTGTCTGGCCCTGGGCCAGGGCGGCGCGGTCGATGACCGGGGTCTCGACGAAGCCCCCGGGGAAATATGCCGGGCGGCTGCCTGGCCGGCCGGCGGCCATCGCCCCCGCGGCCAGGGTCAACACCGGCCGAGGCCCGGCGACGATGACCTGCCAGGAGACGCATTCGACCGGCACCCCCGGCTCGGTGCGGCCATACTGGGCCAGATACGCGGCCTCGAAGGCCGCGCGCATCGCCGCGGGGTCCAGCTGCGGGATGGTGGCTTCGACGGAAAATCCCTGGCCCTGGTACCGCATCGCGCCGATCACCCGCACGGAGGGCGCGGTGACCCCGGCGCGGGCGACCATGGCGCGGCCCTCGGCCTCCAGCCGGCCCAGCAGGGCGGCGAGCGCCGCCAAGTCCAGCCCCGCCAGCGGCGCCACCCAGCCCTGGACGAAGGCGAAGGAGATGGGGGCGGCGAGGAAGCCGAAGGCCGAGGCGACCCCCGCCCCGGCCGGTGCGACCAGCCGCGCCAGCCCGAGCTTCATCGCGATGTGGCAGGCATGAACCGGCCCGGCGCCGCCGATGGGCAGCATGGTATAGGCTTCGATCCGCCGGGCCTTCTCCAGCGCATGGATGCTGGCGGCCTGGGCCATGTTGTTGTTCACGGTCTCATGCAGGGCCCAGGCGGCCTCGGTCACGGAGAGCCCCAGCGGCCGCGCCAGGTGTTCGTCAATGGCAGCCCGGGCGGCGGCGATATCCAGCGCCATGTCCCCGCCGAGGAAGGAGCCGGCGCCGAGATAGCCCAGCACCAAATCGGCATCGGTCACGGTAGGCCGCGTGCCGCCGAGGCCATAGCAGGCGGGGCCGGGGTCGGAGGCGGCACTCTCCGGCCCCACGCGGATCAACCCCAGCCGGTCCACATGGGCGATGGACCCGCCGCCGGCCCCGATCTCGATCATGTCGATCACCGGCACCTTCAGCGGCAGGCCGGAGCCGCGGCGGAAGCGGTCCACCCGGGCGACTTCGAAGTCGAGGCTCCGCAGCGGTTCCCCGCCGTCGATCAGGCAGGCCTTGGCGGTGGTGCCGCCCATGTCGAAGCACAGGATGTCCCCGCCCCCGCCCAGGATGGGGGCCGCCTGCGCCCCGCCGGCGGGGCCCGACTGCACCAGGCGGATCGGGTGGCGGGCGGCGGTCGCGGCATCGATGGTGCCGCCGTCGGACAGCATCAGGAACAGCGGGCCGGTCAGCCCGGCGGCGAGCAGCCCGGCCTCCAGCCGCGCGAGATATCGCTGGAAGACCGGCAGCACCGCGGCATTGCAGACGGTGGTGGAGGCGCGTTCGTACTCGCCGATCTCCGGCACCACGTCGGAGGAGAGGCAGACCACGAGATCGGGCCGCTCCTCGGCCAGGATTTGCCCCATGCGGCGTTCATGGGCGGGGTTGCGGAAGCTGTGCAGGAAGCAGACCGCGACGGAATGCACGCCGGCGAGCGACAGGGCGGCGGCACGGGCGGCGGCCTCGTCCAGCGCCAGGCGCACCGTGCCGTCGGGCAGCAGCCGCTCCGGCACACCCAGGCGCAGGTGGCGCGGCACCATGGGTTCGGGGCGCCGCATGAACAGGTCGTAGGTGTCGTGGCGGAGTTCGGTGCCGATCTCCAGCACATCGGAGAACCCCTCTGTGGTGATCAGCGCGACCGGCACGCCGCGCCGTTCGATCAGCGCATTGGCGACCAGCGTGGTGCCGTGGATCACGTGCAGCACATTTCCGGGCGCGATCCTGTGCTCCGTGAGGAGTTCGGCGATGCCGGCCAGCACCGCTTCCTCGGGCGCATGCGGCGTGGTCAGGCGCTTGCCGTTGAGCAGCCGCCCGTCCGCGGTATTGAGCAGGACGAAGTCGGTGAAGGTGCCGCCGATGTCCACGCCGATGCGCCAGGTCATCTCGTGGTGTATCCGGCGCGCAGGTCGGCCGCGCGGGCGGCGGGGTCGCGGTCCTCGGGCGGCCCCATGCCGCCGCCGCCGGGGGTGGCGAAGGTCACGACCTGGCCGGGCGCGAGGGTGACACGGGCCTTGGACGGCACGGGTTTCCCATCCATCAGGTCCAGCCCACCCGCACCCGGCAACCCGCCCAGCAACCCGCGCGGCGGGTGTTTCACCCGCTCATGCCGCCAGGTCACGGTCACGGGTTTTTCGCCCACAACCTCGAACGACAGGCGCTGGCCGAGGCCCCCGCGCATCCGCCCGTCGCCACCGCTGTCGGGGATCAGCGCCTTCTCGGTGATCAGCATGGGCAGGCTGTTTTCGAACTGCTCGACCGCCTGGGTCGCGACGTTGGAGGGGAAGGAGAGGCAGGACGCGCCATCCGCCCGCGGCCCTGCGCCATGACCGCCGTTCATGAAGAACATCCGGACGTAGCGCCGGCCATCGGGCTGCTCGCCGGTGAAGTAGGCGTTCCACAGGGGGCTGCCGCATTCCGCCACCACCCGGTCGGGGATGAGTTGCCCCAACGCCGAGAGCACCAGCATCGGCAGGTAATGCCCGGTCAGATGCCGGCCCCAGACAGGAGCAGGGCGGCGCGGGTTAACGATGCTGCCCTCGGGCGCCACCAGTGTGATCGGGCGGAAGCAGCCGTCGTTGTTCGGCGTGTTCGGATCGAAGGCGCATTTCACCGCGTAGTTGCTGTAGGCGCGGGAAAAGTTCAGCGGCGAGTTCACCGGCCGCGCGATCTGCGGATCGGTGCCGGTGAAGTCGAGCAGAAGGTCGCTGCCGCGGATCGCCAGCCGCAGCCGGATCGTCACCGGATGTTCGAAGCCATCGGCGGTGACCTGGTCAAACACTTCGCCGTCGGGCACGGCAGAGATCGCATCCCGCATGCTGCGCTCGGAGCGGACGAAGATTTCCGCCGCCAGCGCGTCGAGGCTGACGGCTTCTTCGGCCAGGATGCGTCGCAGCCGCAACTCCGCCTGGTCATAGGCCGCCCATTGGGCGCGGATATCGCCGAGCGTCTCGCCAGGCTGGCGCAGGTTCGCCTCCAGGAAGGCGATGACGTCCTCATTCTCCACCCCGCCGCGCAGAATGCGCGCGACCGGGATGGTCAGCCCTTCTTCCCAGGAATCCCGCGCCTCGACCGAGGGCGCGCCGCCGATGTCGGTGGAATGGAAAGTGCTGCCGATCCAGGCCGTGACCCGGCCTTCGGCGAAGATCGGCTTGATCATGGTGATGTCGTTCAGGTGCCCTGTGCCGTGGTAGCCGTCGTTGGAGATCAGCACATCGCCCGGCACCAGGCTTGCGGCGGGGTAGCGCCGCAGCATCACCGCCAGCGTCCGCGGCATGGTGCCGACGAAACTGGGAACCGAGCGCGAGGATTGCGCGACCTGGCGCCCCGCGCTGTCCATCAGCCCGATCGCCATGTCCCAGTTGTCGCGCACGACCGAGGAGAAGGAGGTGCGGACGAAGGTCTGCGCCGTCTCATCCATCAGCCCGGCGATGCGGGCCCAGGCGGTGCCCAGCCGCAGTGCCGAGATCACCCGCGCAAGGCCTGCAACTGCGCGGGGTATCCGGCCGGGTCCACCCGCACGTCGATCAGGCTCGGCCCCTCGAAGGCGAGCGCTGCGGCCAGCGCCTCGCGATACATCGCCTCATCTTCGGCACGCAGGCCGAGCACGCCCATGCCGGTGGCGATGGCGGCGAAATCGGCGCGGTCCCAGCGCAGGCCCTGGGGCGGCAACTGGCGGGACTGCTGCTTGATGTCGATCAGCGACAGCGCGCCATCGTTGAACACCACGACCACCAGCCGCGCCCGCGCCTCGGCGGCGGTCGCGAGTTCGCCCAGGCACATCATCAGCCCCCCATCCCCGGTGAAGGCGATGGCCCCCCGCGCGGGGTCGTGCAGGGCTGCGGCGATGGCGGCGGGCAGGGCAAAGCCCATGCTGGCCAGGCCGTTGGAAATCAGCAGGTCGCGCGGCGCCTCGCAGCCCCAGAAGGCGGTGGCGGAAAACATATGCGCCCCGGCATCGACGGTCGCGCGCGCCGTGCCCGCAACCTCCCGCGCGATCTGCACGATGCGGGGCGGCGTCACGCCGCCGTCGCCGGTCCAGGCCAGGGCCGCCAGCATGCCGTCGCGATGGGCGGCGATGCCCGGCAGGGTCCAGCCGCCCGGGGCCGCGGTTTCCGCCAACGCCGAAAGCGTCAGGGCCAGGTCGCCATGCAGCCCCACCCGGGGCCTGGTGTAGTGCACGGGATGCGGCCGCAGCCCGACATCCAGCACCGGGGCACTGTAGCGCCAGGGCTGCAGGATGAGTTCCACGGGGTCCAGCCCGGCCAGCAGGATCAGGTCCGCCTCTCCGACCACGGCGGACTCCAGCGTGCCGCCCGTAAAAATGCCGACGCTGTGCGGGTCGCTGTCGGGCACGCAGCCCTTGGCCTTGTAGGTGACGAGGACCGGGCAGCCGAGGGCCGCGACCAGAGCACGCAGGGGGCCGGCCGCGTCGCAGGCCTCGACGCCCGCGATCACAACCGGCTTGCGAGCGCCCGCCAGCAGGGCGCGGGCGGCGGCCAGGGCCGCGTCATCGGGTGCTGCGATGGCCGGCGCCACCCAGCCCCCGGCCGCCGCCGGCCGGCGCGAGACCTGGCCGGTCAAATCCAGGTGCACGGCGCCGCGCGGCGCGGCGCAGGCCAGGTCCAGCAGGGCCGCGATCTCGGCAGCCGGGTCGTCGCCCTCGGCGCGGGCATAGCCCTTGGCGACCGCGGCCGTCGCGGCCTGCTGGTCGAAGAACTGATGGGTGACATAGGCCTGGGTCGCAGCGGAGAATCCGTCGGCGATGAGCAGCAGCGGCGCGCGTTCCAGGGTGGCTGCCGCCAGCGCGTTCACCGCATTGCCGACCCCCGGCCCCTTGGTGGTCAGCAGCACGCCCGGCGCCCCGGTCAACTCGGCGTCGGCCAGGGCAGCCATGCCGGCGGCCCCCTCATGCCGGCACAGCACGAAATGCAGGCCGTGGCGGGGGGCGGCCTCGATCACATCCAGCGACGACCCTCCCCCCGGCACCCCCCAGATTCGCTTGGTGCCGCGTTGGGCCAGGGCATGGAGGAGGGCATCGGTCACGGTGGACATGCGACGAAGCTTGCCCCCGCCCCGGACGGCCGTAAACACTGCGACATGGCCGCCCTTTGCCGCGACTGCCTGCACCAGGACCCTGCCGCCTTCGCAACCTGCCCGGCCTGCGGCGGGCGACGGGTGGTGGCGCACCGCAGCCTGATGGCGCTAGCGATCGCGCATGTGGACTGCGATGCCTTCTACGCCAGTGTGGAAAAGCGCGACGACCCTTCACTGCGCAGCAAGCCCGTGCTGATCGGGGGCGGCAAGCGCGGGGTGGTGGCCGCCGCCTGCTACGTCGCGCGGACCCGGGGCGTGCGCTCGGCCATGCCGATGTTCAAGGCGCTG
>JBBQHE010000162.1:0-10466 GCA_038323655.1 Acetobacterales bacterium
GTTGTGCCGCGGTCAGGCTGTAGCGTGAGCCCGTCGCCATCATTTCCGAAAAGCCGATGATTGCGCTCAGCGGCGTGCGCAGTTCATGGCTCCAGGTGGCGAGGAACCGGGCACGCAGGGCACTGGCTTCTTCGGCCGCGGATTTGGCGGCGCGCAGGTTCAGCTCGGCGGTTTTTCGCGCCAGCACATCGATGTAGACGGACAGCGCGCCTTCGACCAGCTCCTGGTCACCAACCTCGAACGGGCGGCTGACGTTCGCCTCGGACTGGTTGCCGATGATCAGCCCATGGCCCGACGTGCGATCGTAGCTCCAGAGGATATAGGGCACGCGCAGGATGCCGGCCAGCTCATAGGCCGGCGGTTCCAGTGCCGTGCGCGAGGTGGTCAGGAAAAAGGCCGGTGCCGAGGGCACCGTGATGCTCCCGACCGGCAAGTCGCTGCCCAACCCAATGGCGTGGGTCACCCAGAAACGGTCGGGTGAGTCGGGGTCGCCGATCGATCGGACGAAGGCGGCGCGGTCGCACAGCGTGTTTTCCACGATCACCTGCAACAACGCGCCGCCGATCTCGTCGGGGGAATTGCTGATGTCCGCGACGCGATGCGCTTCGCGGATCAGCTTGGCGACGGTGCGGCTGCGCCGGGCCTCGCGGAAGGCTTGGCTCTGCTCCTCCTGCAAGCGAAGCAGGCGCGCGCCCAGGTCGTTGCATTCCCGGCGGTAATAGGCCAGCTCGCGTTCGAGCTGGCCGATGTCGATCTGGCGGGCGGTCGTCACGGTGAACGCCGCAATACGGTCAGCACGCCTGTCCAATCCAGCGGCAGGCTGCGTTCGCCATCGAAGGGGGCGATCTCGACGCCCGAATAGAAGCCCATGAACGGCACGCTCGGGTCGAAGGTCTGCAATACGACTTCCGCTTCCTCGACCGGCGCGCCGCTGCGTGCGCTCGCCCGTCCGGCGCAGTCGATGTACAGCGCGAGCAGGTTGTTACCGTTGGCCACGGCACGGTTCAGGCCCGCGACGCCGCGGCGGACCGATTCGATCATCAGCGCATTGTCGCGGCTCATGATTTGCACCTGGGCACCCAGCGCGAAATCCGGCTCGAACAGCGTGATCGACCCGCTTTCCGGGTTGGCTCGCAGGATCAGGCGGTTGACGTAGGCGTTCTCGTCATAAGGCGCGAAGGGATCGCCGTGTTTCTGGCCGAGCGTCGCGACGAGGGAGAGTTCGTGCCCGCGCGACTGGCCGACAGGCAGCCCGAGCATGCGCTCGATCACATGCAGGGCCGGCTGGCCATCCAGTTCATAGACCGTCGCGGCATCGATGCGCGTGATCTCCATGAAGGCGCTGACCGGGCGGCAGCCGTGCAGGATCACGGTTTCCGCGGCGATCTCGGGCGGGAAGACCAGGGCCAGCGCGGCGTGCTTGCTGACGCCCTGGCCATCGAAGACCCAGGCGCCCGACATGTTCAGGTCGGTCAGCAAGCCCCCCCCGACAAGACGCACCGGCGCGTTGCCGATGCCTTCGTTGAAGCCTGCGACGATGGAACTGGCGTGGTGCAGGCGCGGGGGCGAAACGCTCGCGACACTGTCGAACAGCAGCAGGGCGACGGCGCTGGTCGTCACTTCTTGCCGCACGGCGACGCCAACGGCCAGGCCCGCTGCCCGCGCATCCGCCTGCAGATCGTGGTTGATGACCAGCCGTGGTGTCGTCGCGGGGTTGATGAAGGCGATCAGCCCCAGTTCGAAGCCGCTGATGCCGAAACCCTGGCGCGAGATCGCCCCGGCCGCCGACCCGCCCACGATGGTGACAGGCCCGAATCGCTCCAGTAGCGCTTCACGCACGGCGTAAGGATCGAGCTTGCCGCCGACATAGGCCATGAGCATTTGAACCGGATGGTCGCCGATCCCTTCGGCGGCCTGACGAACGGCGGCGACCGGGTCGGAACTCTTGCCATAAGCGACACGCATCCAATCGTCCTTCGCCCAGTCCTGTTCCGCTCCTCAGTGAAACGCCGTCGGCTACAGAGGCATGGCACGCGCTTGTCGACAATGGCTCGCGCTGCGGTAGCGACACCGCAAGACTAAGCACCCTCTATGTGGAGCGTTTCGAAAGGAGTTTCAAGTGAGCGGGCTCTCCTGCCCCGGTTGCACAACCCGGCGGGACATACTGCGCACAGGTCCGGGGGTCCCGGCATCGCGCCCCAAGGGGCGCGGCAGGCCCAATGTCCGGGCTATGACGGCCCAGGGCAGGCGCTGCGTGTCACCTCAAATGGCTGGCGATCGCTGCGATCCAGCGGTCGAGCCGCTTGGCGTTAACCCCCAGGTCGGACCAGCCGAACAGGCTGCGCGAGTAGAGCACGAGGCCCGTGCTGTCCCCGGCGGGCAGCAGAATGGCTGTGATAATGTCAGGGTAGTTCACAAGGGCGCTGCGTTCGACCCATTGCGCCTGCAGGTGTTCCGGCCAGGCCGCCAGCAGGGTGGTGCGGGGCTGGTCGGCAGCGGCCTGTTGGAGCGCGGCCCAGAGCGGGCCGGAAGCGACGGGATAGGGCGGCAGCACCCGGCTGGGGTTGGGGCCGGGTGCTCCCGGCGGGGCGGCGAGCGCGGTGTTGGGGGAGGGCGGCAGGACCAGGGTCGCGAGATCCAGCGGTTCGGCGGGCGGCAGGCCGCCGGCGCCGCTGGCGAAGAGGGCGATGATGGATGTGCCCATGGGGTCAGTCCTCGGTGCGGGTGGCGCGCAGGCGTATCACGCCGCGCACCTGGTCGGCGGGCACAGGCTTGCCCTTGCGCAGGATATCCAGCCGGCCTTCGGCCTGGAGGGCGAGGGCGGCGTGTCGGACGCGGTGCATCAGCGGCCGCCAGGTGGCTTCGTCGGGGGCTAGGGCGCGCGCAACCTCCGACGGGCAGATGGATTTGCCGGATCCTCGGTCGGCGATCAGGCGCAGCAGGGTTTCGGTGATGGCGGCGTCGCTGGTCATGGCACCAGCCATGTCGCGCTTTCGCTGGTCGGGGTCCAGCGGAAGAGCGCGCGGCGATGGCCCTCGGCCGCCAGCCAAAGCCATTCCAGCCGGTCGAAATGCAGCACCAGGACGCGGAAATTGTCCCGCGCATCGGGGGCTTCGGTGGGGGCCGCGGGCGGTGCCGGGACGGGCGTGCCGGGGGCAGGTTCGATACCATAGATCAGGCGGGAAAAGTCCCGCGTGGCGGCCCAGGCAGCCTCGGCCACCGCATCGGTCGCATGGATTGTGACGCGGCCAGACAAGCGGATCTGTACGCGGCCGCCCGCCTCATACCCGTGCAGGCCAGCGCGGTCGTCCCGCGCCAGGGCCGGGATTTTGGCGGATCGCGCATCGGTGTGCAGCCGGCAGGTGCGGGCCGCGCCGTCAAAGCCGCGCAGGACCACGGTCCGTGCCTCGGGCGCGCCGTGGGCGTCCAGGCTGGCCAGTACCGGGGTGTGGAAGGCACTTCGCCGGTCGGCGACACCGCGGGCCAGCAGGCGGAAGGCCTCGGCGCGGGTTTCGGCCAGGTCGTCGGCGTGGCTGGGGCGCATCGTACGGTCCGCCATCACGCGGCCCGGGCGATCGCCTGGCCGAGCGCGGTGCCGCTGAGCCATGCGGCCTCACCCCGCCCGCCCAGGCACCAGTCGCCGGCGAGCCCCAGGCCCAGGGTGGCATCGTGCAGGCAAGGCGTGCCGAGCGGGGTTTGAACCAGCGAATAGCGCCAGCGATGCGCGCTGAACGTGGTCGGGCTGACCGGCGTCAGCGCGGCCAGCAGGGCAGCGGTCACTGCCTCGGCCGGGTCTTCGAGATGGCTGCGGGACCAGGCGGCGCTGGCCTGGATGGTCCAGGCTTCGGCGCTGGGGCGGCCGGGTTTGCCGGATTCGCGGGCGGCCCAGCCGATGGGACCGGTGTCAGGGCGCAGCGTGGCGGGTAGAGGCAAGGGGGTATCGAAGGCGGCCATCACGGTCCAGCAGGGGTCGTAGACAGCCTCGGCGCAGCGGGCGGCCATCTCGGGTGCGAAGGCTTCGGCGATGGGCGCGGACTGGGGCGCGGGCAGAGCGATGGCGACGGCAGAAAAGGGGCCGGCAGCCAGTTCTTCTGTGCCCGGCGGCAAGGGGCGGCCGGGCTTCACCACTGCGGAATCGGCATGGTGGACCATCCAGGCGCCGGGGCCGCCCGACAGCCGGGTGGCGTGGCGGCTGGGGTGGATGGTCAGCCCCTCGGCCAACGCCCGGCCCAGCGCCGAGATGCCGGGCGTGCCGGTCAGCCGCTGCGCGTCCGGCCAGGGCACGGCGCCGGCCGCGGTGAGGGCCGCGGCAAAACCCGGGTCGCGCGGCAGGAAATACTGGGCGCCGTGGTCCCATTGCAGCGGGCTGCCGTCGGGCGCGCGGCCCCGGCGGGTGGCGATGCGCCCGCCGGGTGCCCGGCCCTTGTCGAACAGCACGGGGGTGAGGCCGGCATCCCGCAGGGTACGGGCGCAGGCCAGGCCGGCCAGGCCGGCGCCGAGGACAGCGATGGGGAGTGTCATGCGCCCCGGTATGGCGCCTGGCAGCGCCAGCACAAGCCCCAAGCCTTGTGCCGCCGGCCGCGAGGAGAGGGCGGGCGTGATGCAGGCTGGCGCCCGCGCGCGGGTTCAGGCTGCCGCCGACCGCGTGGGGTTACGCCAGCGCGCGTTCCACCCCGGGGCCTGACAGACCCGCGACTTCGCGCACGATCTTGCGCTTCACCGCCTGCTCGAAAGCCTCGAACCCTTCGGCCACCATCAGGAAGGCGCCGGGGCCGCCGATCACCTCGTCGCGGTAATAGTCATCGAGCGGCGGGGTCATGGCGGCGAATTGCGCGGGTTGTGGCGTTCGGTCGAGCACGGCGAGGCCGTTCATCACGATGCCGGCCTCCAGCGCCGCCTGGCGGGCGGCGGCGACCGGGCGCCCGGAATTGTTCACCCCATCGCCCGAGATATCGACCACGCGGCGAGTGCCCTCGAAGGCCTGGCCGAACTGGCGCGCCGCATAGTCCATGGCCCCGCTGATCGAGGTATAGAGCCAGACGCGGCGGGGAATGGCGTCAATCGCATCGGCCACCCGGCGGGCTTCGCGCTGGTCGCCGATCCGCATCCAAGGCACCAGGGTTTCCTGCATGTTCCAGTCGGACCAGGTGAAAAGCGTAACGCCGATGGACCCGATGGCGCCGCGGCCGATTCCGGCAACAAGAACGGGGTCGCGGAAGGCGGCGGCGTAGCCGCGAAACTGCATTTCCTGTTCTTCTGGATCGATCGAGCGCGACACATCGACGGCGAGGACCAGTTCCACATCGACCGGCTCCATGGCCCGGGCGGGCCGGATGATCATGGGGGCCGCGAAGAACAGTCCGGCCTTGACCAGATTGCGACGCGATACAGCGCTGCTGCGCATCCAAAACCTCCTTCCTGAAGGCCGTGATGCAGCGAGTCTTCCCAGGTAAAGGTTAGAGCGAAGTTATTGTGCGGTGCAACAAAATTCGTCAGAAGCCCGCGCCCGGCTGCGCGAGGTAGGCTGCCTCGGCTTGTGTGCTTTCGCGTCCAAGTACCTGATTTCTGTGTGGGAAGCGGCCGAATCGGCGGATCACGGACCGGTGCCGCCAGGCGAAGTCGATGGCGCCGTTGGGGGCTGCGTGGCGAGGATGGTCGCGCAGGCCTTCGAACAGCGCCACCGATAGGTCTTGATCGGCCAAGTCTTCGCTGTGTTCAAAGGGCAGATAAAGGAAGGCCTGCTGGGTCGGTGTCAGGCCCAGGTCGAAGCGGCGGTCGAGCACTGCCTGGCGGGCCATGCGCCGGGCGCGCGCATCCTCGGCAAAGGCGGCGGCCGTGCCGCGGCGCAGGTTGCGCGGCAACTGGTCCAGCGCGAGGCACAGGGCCAGCGCCCCCGGCGGGGTTTCGGCCCAGGCGTCGGGCGCGGCCAGGTCGCCGAAGCGGTGGCGTAACGCGGCGTCAAACCCGTCGTCGCGGCGGAACCAGACATCGCGCCAGCCATCGGGGCCATCGGCGAACCAGAAGTCCAACAGGTCGTTCATCGCAGCGCCCCGTCCATGACCCGCACGGAATGCACTGCCGGCCGCCCCGCCAGGTCGGCGATCTGGTGCCGGCAGGAGGTGCCGTCGGCGATGATGATGTCGTCCGCCCCCGCGGCCTGCACCGCCGGGATCAGCGACAACCCAGCCATGGCGCGCGAGGCCTCCTGCCTGGTCACATCATAGCCGAAGGCCCCGGCCATGCCGCAGCAGGCGGAGGTGATGGGCTTGGCCCGCAGCCCCGGAATGCGTTGCAGCGCGGCGAGCGCCGCGGGAAAGGCCCCAAAAGCCTTCTGGTGACAATGGCCATGCACATGCGCGGTGACGGGCGTGTCGCGATAGGCGATCTCGGGCGCGACCTTGGCGATCCATTCCGAGAGCAGGAAGGACCGCGCCGCCAGGGCCTCCGTCACCGACCCCGGCAGCAGGGCCGCGAATTCATCCCGCAAGGTCAGCAGGCAGGAGGGTTCGAGGCCCAGCACTGGCAGGTCCGGGTGCTGGGCGAGGGCGGCCAGGGTGCGCCGCGCCTCGGCCCGCGCCTGGTCCACCATGCCGGCGGCGAGGTAGGTGCGACCGCAGCACAGCGGCCGCGTGCCCTTGGGCGCCTGGGCGATGATCGCGCGGTAGCCGGCGGCACGCAGCACGCGGCGGGCGGCGCGGAGGTTCTCGGGCTCATAGGCACGGTTGAAGGTATCGGCCAGCAGCAGCACGTCGCCCTTGGCGCCGGGAGAGTCGCCCGAAGCCTCGGCATCGTGGAAGCCCCGCGAAAAACGCGGCAGCGGGCGGGCGGCGGCGATGCCCAGCGCCCGTTCCGCCAGCCAGCGCCCACCCGGCAGCCATTCGCGGATATTGGCCAGCAGCGGGAAGATCGTGGCGAAGGGCGCCCAGCGCGGCAGATGCGCGACGATGCGGTCGCGCAAAGGGACGCCGTGTTTCGCCGCGCGTGCGGCCAAAACCTCGATCTTCATCTTCGCCATGTCCACGCCGGTCGGGCATTCGCGCTTGCAGGCCTTGCAGGAGACGCAGAGCGACAGCGCCTCGGCGACCTCGTCCGAGGCCAGCGCCTCGGGGCCGAGCTGCCCGGTGATGGCGAGCCGAAGCGTATTGGCGCGGCCGCGCGTCAGATGCGTCTCGTCCCGTGTCGCGCGATAGGAGGGGCACATGCTGCCGGCATCGAACTTCCGGCAGGTGCCGTTATTGTTGCACATCTCGACCGCGCCCAGCAGCCCGCCGAGCGGGCCGGGATAGGCCGACCAGTCGAGCACAGGCTTCACCCCGGCATCGGCAGCGTAGGCGGGGCCGTAGCGGAACAGCGTCCGGTCATCCATTTTTGGCGCACGGACGATCTTGCCGGGGTTCAGCAATCCGGTCGGGTCAAAAGCATCCTTCACCTGTTCGAAGGCGCGCACGATGCGCGGTCCGAACATGCTGTCGTGGAACTCGCTGCGGACGATGCCGTCGCCATGCTCGCCGCTGTGGCTGCCCTTGTATTCGCGCACCAGGGCGAAGCATTCCTCGGCCACCGCGCGCATCGTGCGGACATCGGCCGGATCCTTCATGTTCAGCACCGGCCGCACATGCAGGCAGCCGACCGAGGCATGGGCATACCAGGTGCCCTTGGTGCCGTGCTTCGCAAACACGTCGTTCAGCCGTTCCGTGTAGTCGCCGAGGTCGTCCAGATCGACGGCGCAATCCTCGATGAAGGACACGGGTTTGCCGTCGCCCTTCATGCTCATCATGATGTTGAGGCCTGCCTCGCGCACCTCCGCGATCTCGGCCTGGAAGGCGGGGTCGGTCGCGCGCACCACGGCACCGGGCAGGCCGAGGTCGGCCATCATCTCATCGAGCAGGGCCAGTTTCGCCAGCAGCGGGCCATCGTCGTGGCCGTGGAATTCCACGATCAGGATGCTGTCGGGTTCCCCGATCACGATGCGGTCGATGGTCGCCCGATACATGGCGATCGATCGGCCGAGGTCGATCATCGTGCGATCCACGAGTTCCACCGCCTCGGGGTCCAGCGTCACCAGATGCCGGGACGCATCCATCGCCGCGCGGAAAGTCGGGAACTGGCAGATGCCCAGAACCTTGCGCGGCTTGATCGGCCAGAGATTCAGGTCCAGCGCGGCTGAAAAAGCCAGCGTACCCTCGCTGCCGACCAGCAGACGCGCGAGATTCCCGCCCAGCGCCTGGAGGTTGTAGCCGCCAACGCTGCGGAGTTGTTTCGGGAAGCGCGCGACAATCTCTGCGGCCTCTGCCACGCCCAGCGCGCGCAGCCGCGCGGCCAAGTCGTTCTGCGGCCCGTGTTCGTCGAAACGCGCCGTGCTGCCATCGGCCAGGATGGCGTCGATGGCGGTGACATTGTCGGCCATCAGCCCGTAGCGGATGGACTTCGACCCGCAGGAATTGTTCGCCGCCATGCCGCCGATGGTGCAGCGCTGCCAGGTGGAAGGATCGACCGGGAAGAATTGCCCAGTCGGCTTCAGCGCGGCGTTCAAGGCACCGAGCGTGATGCCCGGCTGCACCGTCGCGCGATCGCCTTCGACCGAGATCACGTTTCGCAGGTACTTGGTGCAGTCCAGCACCAGCGCGGTGTTCACCGTCTGCCCGCATTGGCTGGTGCCGCCGCCGCGCGCAAGGATCGGCACGCCCTCCTCACGCGCAATCCCCATCGCCGCTTCGACATCGGCGATGGTGCGCGGCACGACGACCCCGATCGGTGCCATCTGGTAGATGCTGGCGTCCGTGCTGTAGCGGCCGCGGTCGCCGGCGCCGAACAGCACCTCGGCGCTCGTTTCCCGTTTCAGCCTGGCGGCCAGGCGGGGGTCTCCAGGGGCGACGCGGGAATGGGTGATGGCGTTCATGCAGCATAGGTTAGCCGTAGCGCGCGCCTCTGTCGCATCAGTCCTTGTCATGCATGCCAGCGGGCGAACTCATTGGCCGGCGACGCGCGCCTGCCCTACTACGGCGCCGACACCGGAGACGATCCATGGCCTATTTCCAGTCCAAGCCGACCGCGGGGCGGCATTTCCTGCAGATCCCGGGGCCGACCAATGTGCCCGACCGCGTGCTGCGCGCGATGGACAACCCGACCATGGACCACCGGGGTGCGGATTTCGGGCTGCTGGGGGCGCGCATCCTGGAAAAGGTGCGCCCGGTCTTCGGCACCAAGGGGCCGGTCATTATCTTCCCCGCCAGCGGCACCGGCGCCTGGGAAGCCGCCCTGGTCAATGTGCTGTCGCCCGGCGACCGGGTGCTGATGTGCGAAACGGGCTGGTTCGCGCATCTGTGGGAAGAAATGGCCGGGCGGCTCGGCATCACCTCCGAATTGCTACGCACCGACTGGCGCCGCGGCGCCGATGTGCCGGGGATCGAGGCGCGTCTGCGCGCCGATACCGCGCATAGCATCAAGGCGGTCTGCGTCGTGCACAATGAAACCAGCACGGGCGCCACCAGCCGCGTGGATGAGGTGCGGCGCGCGATGGATGCGGCCGGCCACCCGGCGCTGCTGCTGGTCGACACGATTTCCTCGCTCGGTTCCATCGCCTTCCAGCACGACGCCTGGGGCGTGGATGTGACTGTCTCGGGCAGCCAGAAGGGGCTGATGCTGCCCCCCGGCCTGAGCTTCAACGCCGTCAGTCAGAAGGCGCTGGCGGCGGCCGAGACGGCCAAGTGCGCTCGTTCCTTCTGGGACTGGCGACCGATGCTGGCCAGCAACGCCACCGGCTACTTCCCCTACACGCCGGCGACCAACATGCTCTACGCGCTGGATACCGCGCTCGACATGCTAAATGAGGAAGGGCTGGACAATGTCTTCGCCCGCCACGACCGCCATGCCGAAGCCACCCGCCGCGCCGTCCGCGCCTGGGGGCTGGAGGTGCAGTGCGACGACCCCCGCCATTATTCCTCGGCGCTGACCGCGGTGCGGGTGCCGGAAGGGCACAGCGCCGATGGCTTGCGCGCCACCATCGCCCAGAAATTCAACATGAGCTTGGGCAATGGCCTGGGGCAGTTGAAGGACCGGGTCTTCCGCATCGGGCACCTCGGCGATTTCAACGACCTGTCCCTGATGGGCACGCTGGCGGGCGTCGAGATGGGGCTGCGCGCCGCCGGGGTGCCGCACAAGCCCGAAGGCGTGCAGGCGGCGATGGACTATCTTGCCGGTAACGCCTGACCACTGGCGCGGGTCTTGCTCCGGGGGAAAGACCAACCCCCCTCGGAGAACACCCGATGCCGCTTTCCGGCCCGACCCGCCGCGCCCTTCTTGCCGCCGGTGCCACCGGCCTGGGCACTCTGCCCGTCTTCGATGCGTCCGAGGCCCTGAGCCAGACCGCCCCCGCCGAGCGCGTGCTGCGCTACGGCATCTCCATGGCCGATATCCCGCAGACCACGGGCCAGCCCGACCGCGGCGCCGGTGCCTACCAGTTCACC
>JBBQHE010000163.1:0-10460 GCA_038323655.1 Acetobacterales bacterium
CACGGTCTCGATGTCATCGGCGTTGCAACCGACATTGCCGATATGGGGGAAGGTGAAGCAGATCGACTGCCCGGCGTAGGACGGGTCGGTCAGCACCTCCTGGTAGCCGCTCATGGCGGTGTTGAAGCAGATCTCGGCGACCGTGGTGCGATGGGCGCCAAAGCCGCGGCCCCAGAACACCGTGCCATCGGCCAGCACCAGGGCTGCGGTGGCGCCGGGGGGCGGGGCATCGGGCATGGGCAGGTCCTTTGGCGTTTCGGGAGGGCGGGGCAGGTCAGCCAGGGTAAGCCCGGTGGCGGCCAGCACCAGCGGCCAGTGCCGGGGCGGGATGCAGCGGGCCTGGCGCCACTTGCGTATGGCCTCGGTGCCCACGCCGCAGCGCGTGGCGGCGGCCTCGGCGCCGCCCAGCAGGGAAAGGATTTCTTCGACACTGGTCATGCGCGAATCCTATGGGAAATCATTTCCCAGGGGAAGGTGTTTCCGGCTGGGAAGTCACTTCCCAAGCAAGGATGGGTCGTGGCAAAAGCCCCCGATGACCGACACGCGCACCCGCCTGACCGCCGACCTCAAGACCGCCATGCTGGCGCGCGACGCTGAGCGCGTCGGCACGCTCCGCATGATCACCGCCAAGATCAAGGACGCCGACATCGCCGCCCGCCCCGCGCCGCTGCTGGATGACGCCGCCCTGGTCGCGGTCTTCCGCGGCATGGTGAAAAGCCGGCGTGAGTCAGTGGACCTGTACCGCCAGGGCAACCGCCCCGAACTGGTCGCCAAGGAGGAAGCCGAGATTGCGGTGATCGAGGCCTATCTGCCGCAGGCGATGGATGATGCAACGCTGGCCGCGGCCGTCGATGCCGCCGTCGCCGCAAGCGGTGCCGTCAGCGTGAAGGACATGGGCCGCGTCGTCGCCGCGCTGAAGGCCGCGCACGGCGCCACCCTGGACATGGGCCGGGCCGGGCCGCTGGTGAAGCAGCGCCTGGGGGGCTAGGGCCGCTCGTCGCCAGGACGGGGGCATCCCGGCCTGGGGCATCCCGGCCTGGGGCGGCTTGCCTTGCCGAAAGATAAGAAATCGTCCATACAATTGGCGTGTCGGCGGCGCCAGGCGCGGCTGCAACCGGTGCAGCGCGCGGTACGTTTTGACGCGCGGACGACCCTTCGCCCCCTCACTGCAGAGAGCGCCTTATGCCAGATGCATCCCCCCGCCTGCGCCCTGGCTCAGTGTTTCGTGCGATCCTGCAGAGTGAGGCCGCGGGCGGGCTGGTTTTGATGGCCGCGGCATCGGTCGCCCTCATCGCCGCCAATTCCGCCGTGGCGCCGCACTACTTCGCCGCCATGAGCGCCTATCTCGGGCCGTTGAGCGTCCTGCACTGGATCAACGACGGGTTGATGGCGATCTTCTTCCTTTTCGTCGGTCTGGAAATCAAGCGCGAGTTCCTGGACGGCCAGTTGTCCACCTGGTCGCGCCGGGTCTTGCCGGGTGTGGCCGCGGTCGGCGGGATGGCCGCGCCGGCGTTGATCTACCTTGCCTTCAACTGGAACAATCCTGCCACCATCGGCGGCTGGGCCATCCCCGCTGCGACCGACATCGCCTTCGCGCTCGGGGTCCTGTCGCTGCTCGGCTCGCGCGTGCCAACGTCGTTGAAGGTGTTCCTCACGGCGCTGGCCATCATCGATGACCTCGGTGCGGTGGTGATTATCGCGCTGTTCTATACCGATGATGTTGCCAGGCTCGACCTGGGCCTCGCCGCGGCGATCGTGGTGGCCCTGTTCGCCATGAACCGCAGCGGAGCCACACGCCTTGTCTGGTACCTGCTGCTGGGTGCGGCGCTTTGGTTCTTTGTCCTGCGTTCGGGCGTGCATGCCTCCATTGCCGGCGTCGTTCTGGCGCTGACCATCCCGCTGCGTGCCGCACCTGGCCGAACGGACGACATGGTCACCTCGCCCCTGCATCGGCTGGAGCACGGGCTGCACCGCTGGGTGGCCTTCGGGATCATCCCGGTCTTTGGCTTCGCCAATGCCGGCGTGTCCTTCGATGGTGTCACCACGAACGCCTTGCTCGACCCGCTGACCCTGGGCGTCGCACTCGGCTTGCTCGTTGGGAAGCTGATCGGCGTGTTCGGCAGTGCGGCGCTGGCCATCCGCCTTGGCTGGGCGGATCTGCCGATCGGGGCCAACTGGTCGCAGCTGCTGGGCGTGTCGTTGCTCTGCGGCATCGGCTTCACCATGAGCCTCTTCATCGGGATGCTGGCCTTCGAGGGAGCCCCCCACCTGCAGACCGCCGTCAAGGTTGGCATCCTGGGCGGGTCCCTCCTGGCCGGGCTGATCGGCTGGGCCGTGCTGCGGGCGTCACCCCGGGCCATATCCGCACCGGCCACTGCGCGCCGCTGACCCCGCGACAGCGCGGTCGGAGCCCCCCGTCATCGCCCGTCGCGCGGCCAGCCCGGGCAAGACGGGCGGCTTTGCCGCGCCGTCCGGCCGCCAGGGACGTCATGGTGCAACCGCGGGGCGCGTAAAAGCATTCACCTGCCATGACCTTGGCCATTCCGCCGGCGTGCGACGTATTCGCCCGTTCGGCCCTGCTGCTCGATTTCGATGGGACGCTGGTGGATATCGCGGCAGAACCGCGCCTCGTGAAGGTGCCGCCAGGCCTCAGGGAGGACCTGCGAAAACTCCATGACCGGCTTGGTGGCAGGATCGCCATCGTCTCGGGCCGCCCGCTGTCCGAGATCGACGCCTTTCTCGCCCCCCTCCGCCTAGCGGCGGCCGGGGAGCATGGCGCCACGCTGCGGCCGCGTCCCGATGGTGCGCCGATCCGCCTGGAACTGCCTGAGGTGCCTCTGGCCTGGCGTCATGCGGCGGCGGCCCTGGCCAAGGCCGGCGTCATCGTGGAACAGAAGCCGGCCGGCTTGGTCGTGCACTTCCGCATGGCCCCCGCCGCCGGCCCACGGCTGTACGAGGCCCTGAAGACGCTGGTCGGCGCCGCGGAGGCGTTTCAGCTCATGCCCGCATCCGCGGCCTGGGAAGTCCGACCCCGCGGCGCGGACAAGGGCACCGCGGTCGCAGCACTCATGCGCGCCGCACCCTTCGCCGGCCACCTACCCCTGTTCATCGGCGATGACGTGACGGATGAGGACGGCATCGCCGCCGCCGAGGCCCTGGGTGGGCGTGGTTTGCGCGTCCAGAATTGCTTCGGTGACGCGGCGGGGGTTCGGCACTGGCTGGCCGGGCTGGCGGCAGCATGACCCAGCCGCTCGACCTGGCCGTCGCCGGCAACGGCACGATCGCCGCCCTCATCACCCCGCAGGGACGCATCACCTGGCTGTGCTGGCCGCGGCTGGACGGCGACCCGGTCTTCTTCTCGTTGCTCGATGGCGACGCGCCGGAGAAGGGGTTCTTCGACGTGACGCTGGCCCGGTTCGCCTCGGCAACCCAGGCCTATCGGCACAATACGGCGGTGGTCGAGACGGTGCTGACGGACACGGCGGGCCAGTCCTTCCGCATCATCGACACGGTGCCCCGCCTGCGGCGTTTCGGGCGGATGTTCCGGCCGCCGATGCTGATCCGGCGCATCGAGCCGGTGGTTGGCCGGCCGCGCGTGCGCATCCGGCTCCGCCCCGGCAGTGACTGGGGGGCCGAGCAGCCGGAGCGCCGGGCCGGCAGCAACCACCTGCGCTACCTCGGCAGCGGCGAGACGATCCGGCTGACCACCGACGCGCCGCTCGGCTTCATCGCCGAGGAGACGGAGTTCACCCTCGATCGTCCGCTCGCCTTCATCCTGGGGCCTGACGAGACGGTGGCCGAGGCGCCCGGCCGCATCGCCCGCGAACTGGAGGACGACACCACCGCCTACTGGCAGGAATGGGTGCGCGTGCTGGCCGTGCCCTTCGAATGGCAGGATGCGGGGAACCGCGCCGCCATCACGCTCAAGCTCTGCGCCCATGACGATACGGGCGGGATCGTCGCGGCACTGACCACCTCGATCCCCGAGGCACCGGGCACGGCGCGCAATTGGGACTACCGCTTCTGCTGGCTGCGCGACGCGTATTTCACCGTGCAGGCGCTGAACCGGCTGGGTGCGACCCGCACCATGGAAAACTACATCCGCTACCTGACGGCGGCGCTGCCGGACGACGCCGGTCCGCCGCGGCCGGTCTATCCACTGGTGCCGAATGCCGCGATCGCCGAGCGCGAGGCGCCGGCTTTGGCGGGCTTCCTGGGTCTGAAGCCGGTGCGCATCGGCAATGCTGCGGCGGACCAGGTGCAGAACGACGGCTGGGGGTCGGTCGTCATGGCCACCGCCATGATGTTCTTCGACCGTCGCCTTCCCACGCCGGGCGACGAGGCGCTGTTCCGCCGCCTGGAACCCCTGGGCGAGGCCGCCGAGGCCGCGGCGCTGACGCCGGATGCCGGCATCTGGGAATATCGCGGCAGGGCCCGGGTCCATACTTTTTCGGCGACGATGTGCTGGGCGGCACTCGATCGTCTGGCGCGCATCGCCTCGGGGCTTGGCCTTGCTTCCGAATCCTCCGGGTGGCGGGCCCGGGCCGACCGGCTGCGCGGGGTGATCCTGCAGGGCGCCTGGAACGAAACGGCCGGCTGCTTCGCCGAAAGCCTGGGCGGCGAGGGGCTGGATGCCGCGCTGCTGCTGCTGGCCGATATCGGCATCGTGGCGCCGAGCGACCCGCGCTTTGTCGCCACCGTCCATGCCATCCGCCGGGACCTCGACCGGGGCGGCCTGCTGCTGCGCTACAGCATGGCGGATGACTTCGGCCTGCCCGACACAGCCTTCCTGGTGTGTTCCTTCTGGCTGGTCGATGCGCTGCACGCGATCGGGCAGACGCAGGATGCGCGCGCGCTCTTCGAACGTATCCTGGCCCTGCGCAACCACGTCGGCCTGCTGTCGGAGGATGTCGATCCGCGCAACGGCCAGCTTTGGGGCAACTTCCCGCAGACCTACTCCCAGGTCGGTCTGATCCTTTCGGCGATGCGCCTGTCGCGTAGTTGGGAGGAGGGATTTTGGCGCGGCTGGTGATCGTCTCGAACCGCGTGCCACCGGCCCGGGCGCGCGGCGCCCAGGCCGGCGGGCTGGCCGTGGCGCTGAAGGCGGTGATCGGCAGGCGGGAGGTGCTGTGGTTCGGCTGGTCGGGCGAGACGGCGGACCCGATCCCGCCGCCGCAGACGGTCGTGGCCGGGCGCCTGACCACCATCACCACCGACCTCACGGAGGAGGAGGAACGGCTCTACTACACCGGCTACAGCAACGGCACGCTCTGGCCGCTGCTGCACTATCGCAGCGGGATCTTTGAGTTCCGCCGGGCCGAGGAAGAGGCCTGGCGCGCGGTCAATGAACGCTTCGCCGCACTGCTGGCGCCGCTATTGCGGCCTGACGACCTGGTCTGGGTGCATGACTTCCACCTGATCCCGCTGCTGCGGCGGCTGCGCGCGCATGGCTGCACGCAGCGGATCGGATTCTTCCTGCATGTGCCCTTCCCGCCGCCGGCGCTGTTCGCCGCCCTGCCGCGCGTGGAGGCGCTGCTGGCAGACCTGGCGGCGGCGGATCTGATCGGCGTGCAGACCGAACAGGATGCGGCGCACCTGGCCGGCACGCTGGACGGGCACCGGCTGGCCGCCCAGATCGGCGCCTTTCCGGTCGGCATCGACCTGCAACGCTTCGCCAGGGACGCGGCCTCTGCGGTCGGCAAGAACGAGATGACCCGGCTGCTGGCCAGCCTGGCCGGGCGGGCGCTGATACTTGGGATCGACCGGCTGGACTACAGCAAGGGCCTGCCGCACCGCCTGCGCGGCTACGCGGCCCTGCTGCGTCGTTTTCCGCAGCACCGCGGCAAGGTGAGCTTCCTGCAGGCGGCGCCGGTGTCGCGCGGATCGGTCGCGCAGTACCGTATGCTGCGCCGGGAACTTGATGAACTGGCCGGGCGAATCAACGGCGAGCATGCCGAATTCGACTGGGTTCCCCTGCGCTGGCTGACCCGGCCGCTGCCGCGCAAGGTGCTTGCGGGGTTCCTTCGCCATGCCCGGGTCGGGCTGGTCACGCCGCTCCGGGACGGCATGAACCTCGTCGCCAAGGAATTCGTGGCGGCGCAGGACCCCGAGGACCCCGGCGTGCTGGTGCTGTCGCGCTTCGCCGGGGCCGCGGCGGAATTGCAAGGCGCCCTGCAGGTCAATCCGCACGACCCCGAGGACATCACCGAGGCGCTGCAGGCGGCCCTGACCATGCCGCTGGCCGAACGCCAGGCGCGCTGGCGGCGGGATTGGGACGCCCTGGCCGCGCCCGCCGGCGGTGACTGGGCGCGCGCTTTCCTCGACCGGCTGCGCGCGGCGCCGGCGGAGGGCCTGGGTCACAATCGGGCGGGATTGGGCTAGACAAGCGGTTTCCGGCCCGGATGGGCTGGGACCACCCGCCGGCGAAGCGACAGCGCAGCCCGTCATGACCCTGCCACCCGCCTTCATGGATGCCCTGCGCGCCCGCACCGCCATGCCCGGGCTGGTCGGGCGGCGCGTGCGCCTGGCGAAGTCGGGGCGGAATTGGAAAGGCTGTTGCCCCTTCCACAACGAGAAGACCCCGTCCTTCTATGTCTATGACGACGGCTTCCACTGCTTTGGCTGCGGCGCCCATGGCGATGCCATCGCCTGGGTGATGCGGACCGATGGCGCGACCTTCCCCGAGGCGGTCGAGCGCCTGGCGGCCGAGGCGGGCATGGAAGTGCCGAAGCCTTCGCGCGAGGACGCGGCCCGCGAAACCCGCGCGCGCGACCTGTTTGCCGTCATGGAAGCCGTGCTCGAAACCTTTGTGCGACGGTTGCGGCTGCCGGAAGGCAAGCCCGCGCTCGACTACCTGCGCCGTCGCGGCCTGACCGAGGAGACCATCCGTGGCTTCGGCCTCGGCTGGTCCGGCCCCGGGCGGGGGTCGCTGGTCGCCGACCTGAAGGACAGCGACATTACCACCGAACAATTGCTGGACGTCGGGCTGCTGAAGCCGGCCGAGGACGGCAAGCCGCTGCGCGAGGCGTTCTGGGGGCGGGTGATGTTCCCCATACGCGACCGCCGCGCCCGGCTGATCGGCTTTGGCGGGCGGGTCATGGGCGATGAAAAGCCCAAGTATATCAACAGCCCGGAGACGGTGCTGTTTTCCAAGCGCCGCAACCTGTTCGGCCATGACCGCGCCCGGCACGCGGTGCATGACGGTGCGCGACTGCTGGTGGCCGAGGGCTACATGGATGTCATCGCCTTGCACCAGGCTGGGTTTTCGGGCGCCGTCGCCCCGCTGGGCACGGCGCTGACCGAGGAACAGATGGCCGAGTTGTGGCGCATGGCGCCCGAACCGGTGCTGTGCTTCGACGGCGACGCCGCCGGCCAGCGGGCCGCCGCGCGTGCGGCCGAGGCCGCGCTGCCGGCGCTGACGCCCGAAAAACTGCTGCGCTTCGCCACCCTGCCGCCGGGGGAGGACCCGGACACGCTGATCGCCCGCGGCGGGCCGGAGGCCTTTCGTCGTGTGCTGGAGGCGGCCGAGCCGATCGAGACCGTGCTGTTCCGTCTGGTTGCGGCCGAACAGCTCGGCGATGGCCCCGCCCCCCGTGCCGCGCGAAAAAACCGGCTGCTGGGCCTGGCGGGCGCGATCGCCGACCGGGCGCTGGCCGAGACGATGCGGCGGGACCTGCTGGAGCGTTGGTACGGTCCGCGCCGAACGGCCCCCGCGGCGCGCCCGCGGCAGAGCAACAGCCGCTTCGGCCCGCCCGCCCGCGTCTGGGACATGCCGGCCCGCCCGGCCATCACCAGCGACGCCACCCGCCAGGAACAGGCCCGCTGCTTGATGGCCCTGCTGCTGCATCACCCGGCCCTGCTGAACGAGGTGGAGGAAGCCATGGCCCGGCTGGACCTGCCCGACGGCCCGGCCGCGCGGCTCCGTCCCGCCCTGCTCGCATGGCATGCAACGGCGGACCTGCTTGACCCGCAGGCCATCCTTGCCCACTTGACCGATTCTGGGCTTGCTGCCGACGCGGCGGCAACCCTGTTGCGTGCCGGCCTGCCCGCCGATGCCTTGCCGGAAGCACAACCGGCCGAGGCTTTGGCGGCGTTTTGGCATTGGCACGGGCTGCTGCAAGGGCGGGGTGAGATCGAGGCAGCCTTGCGTGCTGCCCGGCTCGCCTTCCAGGCGGCGCCCTCGGCGGCAACGCAGGCCCAGGTGCTGGGCCTGCGCCAGGCCGAGGTCGCGCTGTTCGGCGGCGATGGTTTCGGTGGGGAGGAGGCCTGACGGCCGCCTTCCCGAAAAGCGGTGCGGCGGCACGCATAGTATAGGGGGTGTTTTTTTCCCCCGGCCACAGGACATGGAGCGGATCGGCATGGCGACGAAAGCGGCGGGCGGCACCGAGACGATCGAGACCCGGGACGAGGCGGTCGAGACGGTCATGCTCGACACGCTGACCGCGGCCGTCAAGAAGCTGGTCGCCCGTGGCAAGGAGCGTGGCTACGTCACTTATGACGAGCTGAACCAGGCCCTGCCCTCCGAACAGGTCTCCTCCGAACTGATCGAGGACACCATGGCGATGCTGTCCGAAAGCGGCGTCAACGTGATCGAGAACGAGGAAGCCGAGGACGGCGACACCCCGGTCGCGGCCGACAAGAAGCCGGCCGAGGAAAAGGAAGAGGCGGAGGACGACGAGACCCCCGCCGGCAACGTCAACGAAGAGACCATGGGCCGCACCGACGACCCGGTGCGCATGTATCTGCGCGAGATGGGGTCGGTCGAACTGCTGAGCCGCGAGGGCGAAATCGCCATCGCCAAGCGGATCGAGGCCGGCCGCGACATGATGATCAGCGGCTTGTGCGAAAGCCCGCTGACCTTCCAGGCGATCCTGCGCTGGCACGAGGCACTGAAGGAAAAGCGGGACGACAAGGGCAATATCCTGGTCCCGGCCAAGATGCTGCTGCGCGACGTCATCGACCTCGAAGCCACCAACAACGCCGACATGCCCGAGGGCGCGCCGCCGGAGCCGGAGGAATTCGAGGAAGGCGAGGAAGGCGAGGGCGTGGGCCTGTCGCTGTCGGCGCTGGAAGCCAAGCTGAAGCCCGAAGCGCTGGCGGCCTTCGAGGCGATTTCTGAGATCTATGGCCGCCTGGCCAAGATGTCGACCAAGCGCATGGATGCCTATACCGCGGGCGGCGAATTGGCCGGCCGCAGCGAGAAGGCCTACGAAAAGCTGCGGATCGAGTTGGTGCAGCTCGTCCAAAAAGTGCATCTGCACAACAACCGCATCGAGGAGCTGGTCGATCACCTCAAGGGGCTGAATCGCCGCATGACGGTGCTGGAAGGCCAGGTTCTCCGCGTCGCGCGCGAATACAAGGTCAAGCAGGAAGACTTCGTCGCCCAATGGCGCGGCAGCGAGCTGGACCCGGCCTGGTTCGACCGGCTGGAGAAGCTGCCGGGCAAGGCCTGGAAGACCTTCTCGGCCAAGGCGCGGCCGGATGTGGATGCGATCCGCGCCGACATCACCAAGGTCTCGGCCGAGGCCGGGCTGCCTGTGGTCGAGTTCAAGCGCGTGCATGCGGTGGTCAGCCGCGGCGAACGCGACATGACCCAGGCGAAGAAGGAGATGATCGAGGCGAACCTGCGCCTGGTGATCTCCATCGCCAAGAAATACACCAACCGCGGGCTGCAGTTCCTCGACCTGATCCAGGAAGGCAACATCGGGCTGATGAAGGCGGTCGATAAGTTCGAATACCGCCGCGGCTACAAGTTCAGCACCTATGCCACCTGGTGGATCCGCCAGGCCATCACCCGCAGCATCGCCGACCAGGCGCGCACCATCCGCATCCCGGTCCATATGATCGAGACGATCAACAAGCTGGTCCGCACGTCGCGCCAGATGCTCCACGAGATCGGGCGGGAACCGACGCCGGAGGAACTGGCCGAAAAGCTCGGCATGCCGCTGGAAAAAGTCCGCAAGGTGCTGAAGATCGCGAAGGAGCCGATCTCCCTGGAGACGCCCATCGGCGACGAGGAAGACAGCCACCTCGGCGACTTCATCGAGGACAAGAACGCAATCATCCCGCTTGATGCCGCGATCCAGTCCAATCTGCGCGAGGCCACCACGCGGGTGCTGTCCAGCCTGACGCCGCGCGAGGAACGGGTGCTGCGGATGCGCTTCGGCATCGGCATGAACACCGACCACACGCTGGAAGAAGTCGGCCAGCAGTTCAACGTAACGCGTGAGCGCATTCGCCAGATCGAGGCGAAGGCGCTGCGCAAGCTCAAGCACCCCAGCCGCAGCCGCAAGCTGCGCAGCTTCCTGGACAACTGAGCCATGGCGACGATGGCGCGCACCGGTATTCGTGAACCAGTGCAGCGCATCGAGGTCGATGTGACCTTCCTGCGGATGGATGGACCGCCGCAGGGCACCCCGCCCGACCTGCCGCCGGGCGCAATCGTGCAGCGTGCGACGCGA
>JBBQHE010000164.1:0-10458 GCA_038323655.1 Acetobacterales bacterium
CCTGCTGGTGCCGCACAACAAGCGCCGCGCCGCCGAACGGCTGCTGATGGGCGCCCGCGTCACCGCCGCCTGGTCGCCGGCGCCGACGGCCGACGAAATCTCGGCCCGCGATGGCGAACGCATCGTGGAACAGGCGCGCAGCATGGCGGGCGAGGAACCGGCCGAGGCCGACGTGGCGCTCGGCCAGTCCCTACTGGCCGACATGCCGCCCGAAACACTTGCGGCCCTGCTGATCCGCACGCTGCGGGGCCCCCTGCCCGCGCCCGAGGAACTGGCCGCGACCGACAACCGCCCGCAAGCGCCGCGCGCCCCGGTGGAACCCCGCTACCCCAATGCACCGGAGGCCGAGACCGAGGGCGTCTGGTTCCGCATGAACATCGGCCGGAACGGCAATGCCGATCCGCGCTGGATCCTGCCCTTCCTCTGCAAGCGCGGCCATGTGACCCGGGCCGAGATCGGCCGGATCCGCATCATGGACCGGGAGACGCGCTTCGAGGTCGCGGACTACGCGGCCCAGCGCTTCGACGCCGCCTCCCGCAAGCCCGACCCGGACGACGCGCATATCCGCATCGAACCGGCCGAGCCCCAGGCAGCCGAGCACCGCGGCCCGCCGCCACGCCGCAGCCCAGCCACGCGCCGGCCGAAGTAGGGCCTCCGGGCCCCCGACATCGGGTCGCCGATGTCATAGTGTCATCCCGACATCGGCGCGTTGCTGTCGTTCTGTCACCCCGGCATCGGCTGGCCGGTCGCGGTCAGTCCAGCGCCATCGTTCAGCCGATGAAAATGCCGACATCGCCCGGCATGGCGCCCGGGTATCCGTTCAAGATCATCCTCGACACGGCCGACGTCACCTGGCCAGGTTGCTGGCCCTGGGCTTGCATGATCGCTGCCCCGCCTGGAGGACCGCCATGCTCCGCCTGTTCGCCGCCCTGCTGCTGCTCGGCCTTGGGGCCCCCTGCCCTTCCTTCGCCCAGACGCCGCCCTGGCCGCAGGCGAGGCCGATACGCTTCGTCGTCCCCCTGCCCCCGGGTGGCGCGTCGGACCTGATGGGCCGGATGATCGCGCAGATCATCACCGACGGCTTTGGCCAGCAGGTTTTTGTCGACAACCGGCCGGGCGCCGGGGGTACGGTCGGCACCGCCTTTGTCGGCCAGGCGGCCCCCGACGGCTACACGCTGATGCTGGGCAATACCGCGACCCATATCAACGCGCCGCTGCTGTTTCCCAATGCGGGCTACGAAGGGCTGACCGACTTCGCCCCCGTCGCGCCCTTCGCCACCATCACCAATATCGTGGTCGTGCATCCCTCGCTGCCGATCCGCAGCATCCAGGAACTGATCGCCTATGCGCGCGCCAATCCGGGGCGGCTGAACTTCGGCTCGGCCGGGGCAGGCGGCACGTTGCATTTGGCGGGCGAGTTGTTCAAGATTCGCACCGGCGTGGACATCGTGCACGTGCCGTATCGCGGCGGGGCGGCCATGATCGCCGACCTAGTCGCGGGCCAGGTGCAACTGGCCTTCGACAATTTTCCCCAGATCATCCCCCAGGTCCGCAGCGGTGCGGTCCGTCCGCTGGCCGTGACCTCGGCCGCGCGCTGGCCGCTGTCGCCCGAATGGCCGACCGTGCAGGAAGAAGGCGTTGCCGATTTCGACATCACCGCATGGTTCGGCGTGATGGCACCGGCACGCACCCCGCCCGAGATCATCGCGCGCCTCAATGCCCGTCTGGCGACGGCGGCCGCCGACCCCGCGCATGCGGCGCGGCTGGCCAATCTAGGGGCCTTCCCGATGGCGATGCCGCCGGAGCAATTCGCCGCCTTCATGCGCGCCGAACGCGCGCGCTACGCCGAAATCATCCGCATCAGCGGGGCCAAGATCGACTGATGAAATCCCTGCGCCTGCTGTTCAATCACGAACACACATCGCTGCATCCGAACACCTATGAGGCGGACAGCTCCGCCGCCACGGTGATCCTGAAGCTCGCTTGCCCGAGCCTCGTGCGCTTCGACCACGAGATGACGCTGCGACCGGACCTCGCGGAAGCCTGGACGGTCGAGGACGACCGCATCTTCACCTTCGACCTGCGCCCGGGGCTGACCTTCCATAGCGGGCGGGTGCTGGATGCCGAAGCCGTTGCCGCCTGTTTCCGCCGGATGATGGACCCGCGCACCATAACCCCGCAGCAGGCCGATTACGCCGGGCTCGACTCCGTCACCGCGACAGGACCGCTGCGCGTGGTCTTCCACTTCGCCGAGCCTTGCGTGCCCTTTCTCGCCAACCTTGCGTGGCGCACCTACATCAGTGATGACGGCGCGGTGCAGCCGGTCGGGGCCGGGCCTTACGAAGTCACAGCGTGGATCGCCGGCAGCCATGTGGCTTTGCGGAAGTTCGCGGGCCACTACGCCGCCGACCAGTACGAGGCCGATAACATCGTCATTCGCTGGGCGCCCCAGGCGACGCAACGGATCGCCGCGATCGAGGGCGGGGCATGCGATATCGTCGAGACCTTGCCTCAAACCCTGGCCGCCGATCTTGCTGCCCGCGGGCTGATCGAACCGCTCGGCGTCCATTCGCCGCGCAAGACGGTCATCGCCTTTCGCCATACCGTGCCGCCTTTCAACGACCCGCGCATGCGCGCGGCCGTCGCCCATGCGCTGGACCGCGACGCCCTGCGGCAGGCCTTCCTGGGCGATCGCGGGCGGCGGGTGGATGGGGTGCTGCCGGATGACGACCCCTGGGCCGTGCCGCTGACCCCCTGGACCGTCGACCTGGCGCGAGCGCGCGCCTTGGTGGTTGCCGCCGGCTACGGCGACGGCGTCCGCGTCAAAGTGGCCCACACGGCCATGCCGCCAATGCCCGGCGTCGCAACCCATGTCGCCGAAACCCTGGCCAGCATCGGCATCACGCTCGACCTGCGCGGCTATGCCGACCCGCCCTGGTGGCCGTCGGTCTACCTGCAAGGCGACTGGCAGATGGCCTTCCAAGGCGCCTCAGCCCGGCCACACCCGCATATCCTGTTCACCCGAGACCTCGTGACCAAGGGCGCCTTCAACGCTGGCGCATACAGCAACCCGCGCCTTGACGCGTTGATGGCGCAAGCCCGCCAAACAGCGGACGCCCAATCCGCCCCCCTCTACGCCGAAGCACAAAGCCTGGTGCACGCCGACATAGCGGTGCTGCCCCTCTACGCCGCCGACGTCCTGGCTGGCGTCAGGCCCGGCGTGCGAGGGTTCCGACCGCACCCGCTTGGCTACGTGGACTTGGCGGGGGTGGGCGTCTGATGGCGGGGGGTTGCGCCTTGAGAGGGGCTTCGCCCCCCTCAAACTCCCGCAACCAGGAGCCTGAGCCCGCTGTTGGGAGGGGTCTGGGGAGGGTGGTCTTTCCTTCATCAGCAGACCTCACGGCGGGCGTGATTCGTGCGCAGCATGATTCCACCCACGGCGCTGTGCTCGTGCCACCGCCCAACCGGGGCAAGAAGCCGGTGGAGGATGGTGCGATGGCGGGATAGCGACGATCTGATCAGGCGCTGCGGGATAAGCTGCGGTCGCCGGCGCTACTTCCTGTAGCGCGGCAGGAGCATCGGCGCCGGTTTCGGGCATTGATCGCCGAACGGCATTCGAGCGAGGACGCAGCAGTCAAGGTCGGTGTATCGCAGCCGGTCGGGACTCGGTGCTTGCGTGAGGCGGGCAGCATGGCCGCGTCCCATCTGTTGGCGTCGACAAAGACGCCGTCCACGCGCTGCATGACCTATGCCGAGCAAGAGGAAATCGCGTTGTGGCGGGCCAGTGGTCTTGGCTTTCGCGAAGTGCCACGCCGCTTGGGTCGAGCGCCGTCGACGATCTCGCGGGAACTGCAACGCGGCGACGCGGTGCGGCAACCTGGATGACCGGGCGATGATTGCGCAGTGGCATGCGGAGCGAGCGGCAACTCGGCCGAAAGCCGCGAAACTGGCGACCAACACGGTGCTGCGAGAAAAGGTGCAGGACCGGCTGGCCGGCGCTGTCGTAGCACCTCGCGGGGCCAAGCTGCCTGGGCCGGCGTTACCGTGGAAGGGACGGCGGCACGGGCAGCGGCAGAACCGACGCTGGCGTATGGCTTGGAGCCCCGCAGCAAATTGCCGAGCGACAACGGCGTGACCACGCGGATGACACGACGATGCGGATCAGCCACGAGGCGATCTACCAGGCGCTCTACATCCAGGGCCGAGGGGCACTGATCCGGGCTTGCTTCGATCGGGCCGCGGCAGATGGGAAGTTCGCAGTGACTCCACCCGCGCGCCGGATATCACCAGCGATCCGTCCGCCGACGCGCAGGGAAATGATGCCAGCGTGCCGTGCTGCGTGTGTAAGTCGCGGACTGCCGGGGTAAACAGACGCATGTCGTTATCCCCAGATGAAGTCGCTGGCCGACAGATCGACCAAATTCACCCCTGTGAGGATGAGGGTGAAATCGGCGGTGCCGTTACCGTCGATGTCCATGGACAGAACGTCCGTCCGGTCCTCAAAGCGCGCCTGCGTTAGGCCGTTATTTACGAAACTTGAGGCGCCACGCCAGGAGAAGCCGTTATGGGCGACGTCCTGAAAGGCTATCAGGTCCATTGTCGCGTTGAAGTCGCTGATCACGTCCGGCGCGCTGGTGGTTGATTCGCTAAGCGATGTGAACAGGAAACGGTCGGCGCCGGCTCCTCCCGACATGACGTCCGCGCCAGTGCCGCCGTAGATGACGTCATTGCCACCGCCACCGCGCAGGATGTCGCGGCCGCCGCCGCCTTCGAGCCGAACCGACGTGCCGCCCAGGGCGGTGATGGTGTCGGCGCCGCTGCTCCCCTTGACCGTCTCGACATTGGTCGTGGTGACCGAGTTGGTGGCCGCCGCAAGGAACAGCACGTCATTCCCGCCACCCAGGTCGAAGGAACCGTTGAGCACAGCGGTGCCGAGCGTCAGGGTGTCGGCTTGGATGCCGCCGAGCACATTCTCGGTGTTGAACACGGTAATGGTGTTTGCGCCGGCTGATGACAGGGTAAGCCGGTCCAGTCCGTCGCCGAGGTCGAGGCTGCCAAAGCTCCAGGCGGTGCCCAACGTGATCTGATCGACCCCGGCCCCGCCAACGATCTTCTCAACATTGGCAATGGTGCCGGTGTTCCCCCCATTTCCTAGCCAGACCTCGTCCAGCCCAGCACCGAGTTGAATGCTGAAGCCCACCTGTGCCGCCTGCAGCTTCACCACGTCATTGCCGGCGCCGCCGATGATCGTCTCCACGCCAACGACGCGAACCAAATTGCCGCCCGCGGCCAGCGTCAGGCTGTCAGTGCCCAGGCCGAGGTCGATGAAAGCATCCGCTGCCGGTGTGACGAGTGTAACGTCATCATTGCCGGTGCCGCCGGAAATGGTCTCGACGTTGGCGAGGCTCACGCGGTTGGTGCCATTGGCCAAGCGCAGACTGTCCATGCCTGCACCACCGTCCATGGTCCAGCCCAGCATGGCACCTTTCAGGGTAACGGCGTCGGCACCGGTGCCGCCCTTGACCGTTTGCACGTTGAGCAGTTGCAGCGACGACCCCCCATCGGAGATACGGACCTCGTTCAAGCCACCCTTGAGGTCAATCAGCATGCCGGCCGGCGGCGCCAGCAGGGTGATGATGTCATTGCCGGCGCCGCCGAAAAGTTGTTCGACATTCGTCACGGTGCCCGCATTGCCACCATCGGCGAGCGTGAGCGTGTCGTTGCCGCTTAGCAGGTCGGTCGCAAGGAACTGCGTGGCGGTGGTGAGCACGACGTTGTCGTCGCCGAGATAAGAGGGCGGTGGGGGCGGCTGCACCGCTTTCGTGACGACATACTTCGCAGGGTCAACGTTGAAGATGGCTATTCCGGCTGACATCAAGGCCTGCGATTGGCCCGTTGCGACGCCGTTGACCAGGATCGCCTCGACATACAGGTTCCGATCGGTGTCGGCTGTTCCGCCCCAGGCGTCGTTGGTGAAATTGACGGAAATCTCGTGCGTCGCAGAGGCGCTGAACATTCCCAGCTCCATCAGCTTGCCCCCCGTCGCGTGCTGGGCCGAGATGGTGCCACTGAAGACCTGGATGCCGTCGACCTTGATGATGACGTTCGGATCGCCAAGCCAGCTGTCAGCGCCAAGCTTGATCGTGAGCGGAACCAGCAGTGACGGTGGGGGCGCCTGCACCGCTTTCGTGACGACATACTTCGCCGGGTCAACGCTGAACGTCGCTATGCCGGCTGACATCAACGCCTGTGATTGGCCCGTTGCGACGCCGTTCACCAGGATCGCCTCAACATAAAGGTTCCGATCGGTGTCGGCTGTTCCGCCCCAGGCATCGTTGGTGAAATTGACGGAAATCTCGTGCGTCGCAGAGGCGCTGAACATTCCCAGCTCCATCAGCTTGCCGCCCGTCGCGTGCTGAGCCGAGATGGTGCCACTGAAGACCTGGATGCCGTCGACCTTGATGATGACGTTCGGATCGCCAAGCCAGCTGTCAGCGCCGAGCTTGATCGTGAGCGGAACCAGTAGTGACGGTGGGGGCGCCTGCACCGCTTTCGTGACGACATACTTCGCCGGGTCAACGCTGAACGTCGCTACGCCGGCCGCCATCAAGGCCTGTGATTGGCCCGTTGCAACGCCGTTCACCAGGATCGCCTCAACATACAGGTTCCGATCGGTGTCGGCTGTTCCGCCCCAGGCGTCGTTGGTGAAGTTGACGGAAATCTCGTGCAGCCTAGAGGCGCTGACCATTCCCAGCTCCATCAGCTTGCCGCCCGTCGCGTGCTGGGCCGAGATGGTGCCACTGAAGACCTGGATGCCGTCGACCTTGATGATGACGTTCGGATCGCCAAGCCAGCTGTCAGCGCCAAGCTTGATCGTGAGCGGAACTTGAACGTCGAGATTTGGCGGGGTCCCGGTCACCGGCGCAACGTCAGATGTTGTATCCTGGATGACAAAGGGCGGCTGCGACGGGTCGGGTTTTGCGATGGCGAGGCCTGGGTCGCCGGAGAAGTCCGAGGTGTAGGGTGGATTTAACGCGACGAGCTTGTCATAGGCGGCCTTGGTCTGGGCAGAACCGGTCAGGTCGTAGAGGGCGGCCAATGTGGCGAGACCGAGTTGACCATAGTTGCCGTCGCTGCGGACCCAGCTGTCGCCATTGGACCAGCCGGCAGCGACGGTCTTGGCGCCGATCTCCTGCCAAGTTGTGTAGATGCGGCCTGAAGCGGGGTCATGGGTAGCGATCAGGTAAGCGACGCCATCGCGGGTATTGAAGCCGTCAGCGGTGGCCAGAAAGCGCCCGACGAGAAAGTTCTCCTGCCACTTGAGAAAAGTCAGCGCGTCCGCATTGCCCTGCTTGGCAGCAGCGATGGTGGTGGAGGCAAAGTAGTCCTGCTGCCAAGGCGGCAGCGCGCCGGGAATGCCGTATTCGCCGGGCACCCAGCCATGTGCCTCGCCCTGCTGGTTGGTCCACTCGGGGATCTTGGACACCAGCCAAGCCCAATTGTGATCGACCACACTCTGGAAATAGGCTTTTTCCGCGCTGCCGTCCGGTGCGGTCCAGGCTGCCTCGCCGAGTTGGCGCAGCGACCATGCTGCGCCGCGCACCTGCTGGTTGACCACAATGTCGTCGGTGTCGCCGCGGAGCCCATAGCCTGGCCAAGCGATCAGGACTGTCCAAGCGGCCTGAGCCTGCAAGTTGTCGAGCATCCAGCGCTCACCGGTCAGCACATAGGGCACATAGGATAGGTCGGGCAGGTGGGCGGTGTCGGGTGCCCAGCCGGTGCTGCCCGAAACCTGCTGGGTCAGACCGCCCGAATTCGGATTACCCGCGGTGCCTGTACCACCACGAGCATCAAGCCACAGGTCGGGATAGGCGTCGTCATTCAGCCAGGTATTTCCCCGAGCGTTCCACATGTTCCACGGCACCGCCCCCGAAGCCTGCGCTTGGCCCAGCGAGTATTCCGCCGCACGCACGTCTTGGCTGATCAGCCATGATGTGTTGGAAAGCGTGGTCATGCCGATGTCAGCGCGACCGCCGGTCGCGGGCATGTACTGGGTGACGCCGTTGTTCGCCAGCACATCGCCCCAGGTGCTGGCGGCGATGGCATTGCCGTAGGAGGCCAGCAAATCCGCTTTCACAACCAGGCTGAGGTCATAATTGGCTACCGCGCCGGTGGCTTGCAGATGCGCAATGTCCTGGCGGATGTTGAGCCAGCCAGTGCTGGCGTCGCCGAGCCCCTGACCACCGTCGGTGCTGTTGCTGCTGAAGCTACGCTGGACGTTCTGGTACTGCGCCTGCGTCACGCTTTCCTGCATCACCTTGCGGCCGTCCAACTCCACGGCGAGGTTGTAGCTAACCGTGCCACCTAGGGTCTCCATGGCGCGGTCATTGTTGAACTGGGCGTCCACCGAGAAGCCGCCGCCCTTGAACGCGGTAACGTCGAACACCATCCGCTGCGATCCGGCGAGCATCACCTCGACCCTCGCCTCGCTGGCAAGCGCGCCTTTCTGCCAGAAGCTTGCGGTGCCTGCGCTCAATGCCTTGGCCAACTCGGCAAGCACGTCGACCTGGTAGGTAGCCCCCCCGGCCACGCTCATATCCACCACGAGGGAATGTCCGACGAGCGCCTGGCCCAGATCGAGCGCCGGCGCTGCGGGTGCGGCGCCCACGACCAGGTCCACCGCGACCGATTGCCCGGCGGCGAGCGATGGCCGCTCGACGGACAGGGCGGCCATTTTCACGGAACCGTCATCATAACGCGTTTTTACGTCCAGCTGGACCGCCACCGATACGCCATTCACCAGCGCCGTCAGCCCGCTCCCCGACGGCACCTCGCCCTTGAGAAACACCTGGCCGAGCGTTGCTATCCCAGCATCCAGCAGGGCCACGCCTGCATTCTCGAAGCGGAGCGACGGCAAGGTTGAGGGCACCGACATGCAAGGTTTTCTCCGGTTGCGTGCGACAATGAGTTATCAATTTAACGTGAGGACATCAACCTAAGGTTGAATTGTTTGCGTTAAAATTTCGTTTAACGGATGGATGTTTCGAGAAACCCCTCTCCTGGAGGGGTCTGCCTGGCTCGCTCTGCCGATCACGTTTTGGCTGATCCGGATGGTCGGCATGCCGGGCTGGAGCCGCTGCCAGCGCGACGCGGGCGCGCAATGCCAGGTAATGACCGCATTGTCGTAACGATTGGCTGTGGCCAGTCCCGCCTTCGCCGAGCAACGGCACTGAGGTCGGCGGGGTGCTGGTGACGTGCATGATCAGCCCGCGCTCCCCGTCCGGCAGCTTGACGGTGCCGTAGGCGTGCCAGGTGGTGGACGGGATCATCGCGCGTTTCTGGTCTGTGTCGGCGCGATCGAAGGCGGCCAGGAAGGCAGTGCGATAAGGCGCCCTACGTCACGCGCCTCACGATCGCTATGCACGGTTTGGCCTGCGGCCGGTTTGATTGACACCGAGTGTAGCCTGCCCGGGCCAATGATCCTTACTCAATAGAGATGAAACATCCTCTGGTCGAGTGTCTCGCCTCGGATCGTAGAAGCGCTCGATGTCGTGGAATACATCGGCGCGCGCCTGGTCGCGGGCGCGGTAAATGCGGCCGCCGCTCCCCGTTAACGAACGGTGGGCTCCAACGGATCGCTTACGACGCGCACAACGGCGGCTGACGTTCCCGTGTTTTCGTGGACGGTTGGCGGGTAGCGATCAGCCCTTCCTGAGCGTCGTCCTCACTTCGTATGCGATGGGGGAGAGATAGCTCAGGGCGGAGTGGCGCATGGTTGGATTGTAGAAGCCCTCGATGAAGTCGAACACGCCGATGCGTGCCTCGGCCTGGGCGCGGAAGCGGCGCCGGTCGAGCAACGCGAAATCGAGGGTGGCGAAGAACGCCTCGGCCATGGCGTTGTCATAGGCCTCGCCGGCCAGGCCGGTGGAAGGACGCACGCCTGCTTCGCGGCATCGCATCCCGACGGCCACCGAGGTGTATTGCTTGGGCTCGATCGGTCGACGTGTCCGCCATCAGCACCTTCGGCGCGACGCGCGACGCAGATGAGTGGCGTGTTGGCGGGTTGATGCTAGGCGGCGATCTATCGATGCTACAATCGGCGATGTTCGATGGTCTGTCGCGTGATCCTTTCGCGCAAGCAGATGGTGATGTCTGCCTGCCGAAGTAGACGTCGGCAGGCGTCACGTTGTACAGGCTCTCATGATATCGCTGCTGGTTGCAGTGCTCGACGAACGCCTCATCTGGCGTTCGGGGTCTCCAGGCAGGAAGGCGCTTTCCAGCGTCATGCGGTTGTTCAGCGTCTGGTGCCAGCGCTCGATTTTGCCCGGGGTCTGGGCATGGAACGAGCCGCCCCGCACATGGCTTATGCGCTGGGCTACAACATCTTCGCCCGGTTCACTCGCGACGTAGCCGGGGCCATCGCCGCTGCGCAGCCGGGGCCTGTGGTGAACATGGGCC
>JBBQHE010000165.1:0-10267 GCA_038323655.1 Acetobacterales bacterium
AGAAGCTCAACCCGGCGATACGCGCCACCCTTCGCGTCATCATTAACGTCGACCATAACGTCAGCCCGAAGCTCCCAGCCACAGACCGACCAAGCATATTCAGCGCCCGCGCCGGAAGACGGGCCTCGGCGCCGCGCTTACCGGCAGCCTGCACACGCGTTCCGCTTTGCCAATCCGGTGCCGCCGATGCGGTGACCCTGGCGCCGGCGCCGATCCTCCCGCAGATTGCCGCAGGAGGACGACGACCATGGGACAGCGGATCGCCATCATCGGGGCCGGCGCGGTCGGCTGCTATGCCGGTGCACATATGGCGCAGGCCGGCGAGGATGTGACCTTCGTCGATATGTGGCCAGAGAACGTCGTCGCAATGCGCAGCCAGGGCCTGCGCGTCAGCCACCTTCGCGACGTGCCGGAATTCACCGTTCCGGTACGCGCGCTACACCTGACCGAACTGCAGGGCATGGCGAAGGAGAAGCCCTTCGACATCGCCTTCGTCTGCGTCAAGTCCTACGACACTGCCTGGGCAACCATGATGGTGAAGCAGTACCTCGCACCGGGGGGCTATGTCGTCAGCCTGCAGAACTGCATGAACGAGGAAACCATCGCCGGCATCGTCGGCTGGGGGCGTACGCTGGGTGCGATCGCGAGTTCTATTACGGTGGAGCTTTGCGAACCGGGGCATGTGCGCCGTGCCTCCGGCAAGGGCGGGGCGGCGCACACGGTTTACCGCGTCGGTGAAGTGCATGGCCGCATCACCGACCGAGCGCAGGACGTGGGCCGGCTGACCGGGCTTTCAGACAGCACGACCGTGACCACGAACCTCTGGGGCGAGCGCTGGTCCAAGCTTGTCACCAACGCCATGGGCAACGGGGTTTCCGCCTGCACGGGGTTGATCAGCCGTGACATCCTTCTGGACGACACGCTGCGCCGCTTCACCGCGCGGCTGGGCAGCGAGGCGATACGCGTCGGCCAGGCACTCGGATACGCACTGGAGGAGATCCATCACCTGGACCCGGAGGTCATCGCCCTCGCGGGCGAAGGGGATGCGGCTTCGGCCAGTATCTACGACGCGCATCGCGTGGCGGAAGCTCAGAAGGGCGGCGGTGCGCACCGGCCTTCCATGGGGCAAGACATGGTGAAGGGGCGACGCACCGAGATCGCTTTCCTCAACGGTCATATCGTGGATCGTGCGGCGGACATCGGCATCGCGACGCCAGCCAATGCGGCGCTGACCAGGATCGTGACGCAGGTGGAGCGGGGTGAGATCGTGGCCGATCCGCGGCACATCAAGGATCTTCGACTGAATTGACCACCTCGGGGCCGTTCGGATCACCAGGCGCGGTTTCCCAGCCCAGGCCGATCACCACCAGGCGGCGCAGGCCGCTGCGTTCCTGACGGCAGATCAGCACGTTCTGCTCCTCCAGGTAGGCAAGCAGGCGCCGTGCACGGCCCAATGACCGGCTGCCGTAGGCGCGGGCGATGGTCGCATCGGACGGGCAGGGCAGTCCTTGCATCGCCATCCTCGCCATCAGCAGAAAGACGCCTTGCACATCCTCTGGCAAAGCGTCGGCCCGCGCGACGGCGCCAGCCCAATCCTCGCCCGCTGCCGTCGCGTCGTCGATTCCGGCACGGGCGGTGGTCAGCAGGCGCCGAAAGGCCGGGATGTCGATGGCCGGGCCGGTGATTTCCTGGATCCGGCAGCGCACGAGAAAATCCTGGTAAAGCACGCTCGCCGGACGAAACGCGGCTTCGGGATCCGCGATGATCTGCCGCAGGACTGCAGACAAGGCGGCGCGATGTGCTGCCTTGTCCACGGGCACGGGCTGCGCCTCGGTTCGCGGCTGCCCCAATTGGGTCAGCAGGTCTGGGCCTGCGGGCCGTGACGGGCGGCGCGGCGCGCGCGGGGCCCCTACTTCGTGCGCAGCCAGGATCAGTTCGCGGGTTTCCTTTGCCGAGACCTGCGCCGGGGGCGGCACCAGTTTGGGCCCCGCGCTGCGCGAGCCGCTTTCGACCGTGCCAATACGCAGCCGCAGCGGGCGTCGTGAAAGCGCGGGGCCCAGCGCCATGAACTGCCCGCGCTCCAGATCGCGGAACTGTTCCGCCTGGCGCCGTTCCATCCCCAGCAGGTCGGCCGCACGCGCCATGTCGATGTCGAGAAAGGTTCGCCCCATCATGAAGTTGGAAGCTTCGGCCGCCACGTTCTTCGCCAGCTTCGCCAGGCGTTGCGTGGCGATGACGCCGGCCAGGCCCCGCTTGCGCCCGCGGCACATCAGGTTGGTCATGGCACCCAGCGACGCACGGCGTGCTTCATCCGATGTTTCGCTGGCGGCCGCGGGCGCGAAGAGCTGCGCCTCGTCCACCACCACCATCACCGGCGACCAGGCATCGCGGTCCACATCGAACAACCCACCCAGGAAGGCCGCGGCGCGGCGCAACTGCGCCTCCACCTCCACCCCCTCCAGATTCAGCACGACCGAGACCCGATGCCGCCGCACCCGTTCAGCGACCTGCTGCAACGCCTGCTCACTGTGCTCCTCGGCGTCCACCACCAGGTGGCCGTGGTGTTCGGCGAGCGAGACAAAGTCGCCTTCCGGATCGATCACCACCTGCTGGACCCAGGACGCACTCTGTTCCAGCAGCCGGCGCAGCAGGTGCGACTTGCCCGAGCCGGAATTGCCCTGGACCAGGAGGCGCGTGGAGAGCAACTCCTCCAGGTCCAGGGTGGCCGCCTCGCCGGAGGCAGTGCGGCCGATGTCGATTGCGATGGTCATGTCGCGGCATCCCCTACCCGGATCGGCGGAAGGCGGAAAGCGCACACGCCCCGCTTGACGCACGGACCGATCGGGCGACCATCTTGTCGTGCAGGAGAGGCCCAGCCCCCCATGATGCCGACCGAATTGCTGATCCGCGCCCCGGCGCCGCCGCCCTTCATCGGGGTGTCTGAGGATGCCCCGCGACTCTGGACGCGCGACAGCATCGAGCCGCGCCGGATGGCCCATCTGATCGACCTGCCGGCCGCTACCAATGCCGAATTGCGGGTGGCCCTGGCGCATGTCGCGGCAAACAACCTCGACCTTGACACTGTGGAGCAGGAGGATATCCGCCTGCCTTCCCTGGCGCGGGAGGCCGGTCGCTTGCGAGCCCTGCTGGACGACGGCCCGGGGTTTTTCGTGCTGCGCGGCATCGACCTGTCGGGGCTGGATGACGAGCAGGCCGGCATCGTTGCCTGGGGTATTGCGAATTACCTGGGCCGTCCGGTGCGGCAGGGGCTCCGCCGCGACCGGCGGCTCTTCACCGTGACCGATGCGGGGCGTGCCAACAACGATCCCACGCGGATCGGCGCTTCGTCGCGCGAAAGCCGACCGCATACCGACAATGGCTGCCTGGAACCCCGGCCGCCCTGCGCGATCGGGCTGCTTTGCGTGTCCGACGCGTTGGCGGGTGGGGAAAGCTGGGTCGTATCCGCGGCCACGATCCACAATGAGATGTGGCGCCACCGCCCCGACCTGGCGGCCCTGCTGCACCAGGGTTTCCACTTCCTGCCGCCGCATCTGCACACCTGGCCTGCCGGGCCAAAAACCATCGTCAAGCCGATCCTGGAAGCGGTGCCGCGACCCGGGCAGCCTGCCGAGACGCGCGTGCATTATGCGCGCGTGATGGTGGAGCCGGGCATGGCGCTGGCCGGCACGCCGCTGACGCCCTTGCAGATCGAGGCCCTGGACCTGCTCGATACGCTGATCCAGCGGCCAGACCTTGGGTTCTCCCATCGGCTGCAGCCTGGCGAATGCCTGTTCGTGAACAACCTCGTGAATCTGCACGGACGCGCAGCCTATGCCGATGATGCGGAAGGGGCCGGCAAGCGTCGCGTGCTGAAGCGGCTTTGGATGTGGCGGCGGCATGTCGGAGCCGGTGTCGATCCGGCGGCGCTGGACCTGGCCGAGCTAGGCTAAAGCCGGTTGCCGCCATCGCCGATGCGCAGGCAGGCGGCGCGATGCCCGGGGCTGAGGATGTCCAGGCGTGGCGCCTCGCTGCGGCAACGCGGCAGGGCCACCGGGCAACGCCCGGCAAAATGACAGCCGGGCGGCAGATTGATCGGCGAAGGCACCTCGCCTTCCAGCGCAATGCGACGCAGAGGCGCGATGGGATCGGCCGGCAGATAAGCGGAGATCAGCGCCTGGGTGTAGGGATGGGCTGGTGCTTCGAACAGAGTCGCCGCGGACGCTTCCTCCACCACCGCACCCAGGTACAGCACCAGGATGCGATCGCAGATCAGCTTTACTGTGCCGAGGTCGTGGCTGATGAAGATCATCGCCGTGCCGGTCTCGGCCCGCAGTTCGGCCAGCAGGTCGAGGATTCCGGCGCGCACGGACAGGTCGAGCGAACTGGTCGGTTCATCCAAGACGATCAGCCGTGGGTCGGTCGCGATGGCGCGGGCGATGCAGACGCGCTGCAACTGCCCGCCCGATAATTCGGCGGGAAAGCGGCCAAGCAATTCCGTGGTCAGGCGCACGCGTCGGGCCAGGGATTCGGCGCGGTCACGGCGCTCGGTGGCGGGCAGGCGGCTGTGCAGCAACAAGGGTTCGGCGATCAGGTCACCGATGCGCATGCGTGGGTTCAGCGCCGACCAGGGGTCCTGGAACACGATCTGCATCTGCGCGCGCATCGGGCGGCAGGCGGCGTCGGACAGGCTGGTGATGTCCTGACCCAGGA
Source organism: Acetobacterales bacterium (assembly GCA_038323655.1). Taxonomy (GTDB): domain Bacteria; phylum Pseudomonadota; class Alphaproteobacteria; order Acetobacterales; family Acetobacteraceae; genus Humitalea. Next base: position 4,711 of record JBBQHE010000165.1, read on the forward strand.
AGTGGATGCTGCCGCCGGTCGGGCGCAGCAGTCGCGTGACGCAGCGCCCGATGGTGGATTTGCCGGAACCGCTTTCCCCAACCAGGCCCAGGGTCTCGCCCGCGTTCAGTGTGAAACTGACATCGTTCACGGCATGGACGGTCGCCCGCCCGGCGGCAAAATGCTTGACCAGGCTACGGACCTCCAGCACCGGCGCGGTCATACGCGATGGCACCGTACGACATGCCCATCGGCCAGCGCGCGTTCGGGCGGCGGTGTCGCGCAATCGGGGCCGGCCAACGGGCAGCGGTCTCGATAGGCGCAGCCTTCGGGCAGGGCGAGCAGGTTCGGCGGCGGACCGCCGATGGTGCGCGCCGCACCCAGGCGCAGGCGTTGCGGCGTCGCCGCGATCAGGTTGACCGTATAGGGATGCGTGGGGCGCGCGAAGACTGCGGTCACCGGACCGGATTCCACGATGGCGCCGGCATACATCACCGCCATCGCATCGCAGTAATGCGCCACCACGCCGAGGTCATGCGTGATGACCATGGCCGCGACCCCGCTGCGCCGCACCAGGTCGCGCAGCAGGTCGAGGATCTGCGCCTGGACGGTGACATCCAACCCCGTGGTTGGCTCGTCGGCGATCAGCAAGCGCGGCGCATTCATCAGTGCCAGCGCGATCAGCACACGCTGCGCCATGCCACCCGACAATTCATGCGGCCAGGCGCGCATGCGGCCTGGGATGCCAAGTGAGGTCAGCATGGCCTCGGCCCGCGCCCGCGCCTCAGCGCCGCTGGCGTTGGTATGCGCACGATGGATGCGGATCAGTTGGTCCCCGATCCGGCTGAGCGGGTCCAGCGAGGATTTGGGGCTTTGCACCACCAGGCCGATGTCATGCCCGCGCAGGGCGTTCAACGCGCCTTCCTTTATCGTCAGAAGGTCCTCCCCGGCGAAGACGGCCTGCCCCGCCACGACCTTCGCCGGCGGCCGCAGCAGGCCAAGGATGGAGGTCGCGGTCAGCGATTTCCCCGCCCCGGTCTCGCCCACCAGCCCGAGCACCTGGCCCGCGTCCAGGGTGAAGGACACACCGTTCAGCGCGCGAAACACCCGGACCCGGTTGTCGAGGTCGCGGGAGATGAAATGCGTGTGCAGGTTTTCGACCGACAGCAGGCTCACCGCGTCGCAGCCTTGCGCCGTGGGTCCAGCAGGTCCTGCAAGCCATCGCCCAGCATGTTCAGCCCCAACACCATCAGGATCAGCGCCAGGCCGGGAAACACGCCGACCCACCATTGCCCGGTGACGAGATACTCGGCGCCCTGGCGGATCATCGCGCCCCATTCGGGCGTCGGCGGCTGCACGCCGACACCGAGGAAGGCGAGCGTCGCGCTGATCCGCACCGCCCAGGCCGCGCGCACCGCCGCCTGCGCCATCGCCCCCTGGATGGCATTGGGCAGGATATGCACGAACAGGATGCGCCAGGTGGGGTTGCCCGCCGCGCGTGCCGATTCGACAAAGCCCGAATGGCGCAGCGCCAGCACTTCGGCCCGCACCACGCGGGCGAAGACGGGGCTGTCGAGCAGCCCAATGACCAACACCACGTTGAACAGCGACGGTCCGGCCGCGGCGACGACGGCGAGTGCCAGGATGATCGAGGGAAAGACCCGTAGCGCATCGAAGAAGCGCATCGCGATCTCATCAAACCAGCCACCGCGATAGCCGGTGTAGAGGCCAAGCGGCACGCCGGCCAGGATGCCCACCAGCACGGCCGGGATGGCGATGCCAAAGGCCCAGCCCGCACCGGCGATCACGCGCGACAGCACATCCATGCCATTGCCGTCGGTGCCGAAAGGATGCGCGCCGCCCGGTGCGGCCAGCACGTTGAAGGGCTGCGCCTGCACTGGGTCGAAGGGCGCGATCCAGGGCGCTGCGATCGCCATGGCGGCGAAGACCAGCAGGATTGCGGCCCCGATCGCCAGGGTCGGGCTGCGCCGGGTGATGCCGATCAGTCGCGGCAAGGCGAGGCCGCTCACGCGCGCGGTTCCGTCAGCATCACAAAGGCATCGACCGCGAGGAACACGAGCACCGAAAACAGCGCCAGCATCAGCACATAGCCCTGCACCGCCGCAAAATCCCCGGCGATGATGGCCGACAACCCGTATTGCCCGAGGCCGCCCCAGGCGAAGACGTATTCGATCAGCGATGTGGTGCCGACCAGGCCGGTGATCTCGGTGCCGATGAAGGTGACGATGGGGGTCGCGCTGTTCCGCAGCGCCATGGCGCGTATCTGCCGCGGTGGCAGGCCCTGGGCGCGGGCATGGCGGATGTAGTCGGTGGCCAGCACTTCCAGCGCGATGGCCCGCGTCTGCTTCACGATGGGGGCAGCGGAGATGATCGCCACGCAGAGCACCGGCAGGACCAACTGCCCGAAAGCGGAGCCCGCAACCTCCCAGTCACGGTAGAGCAACCCATCGATCAGATAGCTGCCGGTCACACGCGGCGGCGGGTCCAGCATCAGGCTGATCCGCCCCATGCCCGGCGGCGCCCAGTCGAGCAGGTAGAAGAAGACGAACAACATGATCAGCCCGAGCCAATAGGTCGGCACGGAAAACCCCAGCAGCGACAGGCCGCGGCTGACCTGGTCAAAACTGCGATCAGGATGGAAGGCGGCGCGCAGCCCGACGGGGATGCCGATCCCGGCGCCGATCAGCACGCCCCAGAACAGCAATTCCAGCGTCGCCGGGGCGCGTTCCAGGATCTCGGTCAACACCGGCCGGTTGCTGAGCCAAGAGGCACCGAGATCGCCGTTCAGGACCCGGCCCATATAGACCTGGAATTGCACCCAGGCCGGCTGGTCGAGTGCCAGCGAGGCACGGACCAGCGCGATCTCAGCCTCGGTCGCCGTCGGCCCGGCCAGCAGCCCCACCGGGTCCTGCCCGCCGATGCGCACCAGCAGGAATGTGCCCAGCAGGATCACGAACAGCAGAGGCACCGTTAGCAGGACGCGCCGCAGCAGCAGGCCCCCCATCAGGCGATCTTCAGATCGACCCAGCGTTCATGATCATCCGGATGCGGGCACCAGCCGCTGATGTTCGCCGCCATGGCTTCCCAGACGGTGGCATAGACGGTGGCGATCCAGGGCGCTTCCTCCATCCACAACTGCTGCGCCTGGCGCATCAAGCCGTTGCGGTGGGGGATGTCCAGGCTCTGTCGGGCCTCGTCGATCAGCGCATCCATCCGCGGATCGGCGAAGCGCGCGCGGTTCGACACGCCCTGCGAATGCGCGAGAAGGAAGGTGGTGTAGACGGGGTCCAGCACGATCGGCCCGTCCTCAAAGGTGAAGATGGGCATGTCCTGCCGCGCCGGGGCGCCGCGGGCGCGCATGTCGCTGTCGGTGATGCGCGCGGCCCGCGCCTTGATGCCCTGGGACTGCAACTGCGCCGCGACCTGAATCGCCAGCGGTTCTTCCCAGGTGAAGATCTGCGAATAGAGCAGTTCGATGGTCTGGTCGAAGTCGAAGCCCGCCTCGGCCAGGAGCGCCCGCGCCCGCGCCGGGTCGTGGTCGTAGCGGAAGAAGCTGGGGTCGTAGCCGGCGACGATGGGCGGGATGATGCTGCGCGCTTGTTCCGCCTGGCCGAAGAACACGCCCTGGATCAGCGCATTCTTGTCGATGGCGAAGTTCAGCGCCTGGCGCACGCGCTTGTCGCCAAAAGGAGGGTAGCGCAGGTTCATTCGCACCGAGGCCATGGTGCGGCCGAACGTGTCCTGTGCCTTGACCCGTCGGTCGCCGCGCAACTCCGCAACCTGCTGCAGGACGGGGCGATGGATCCACTGCACCTGACCGCTGCGCAGCAAGGTGATGCGTGACGCCGCCGAAGGCACGGCGCGATAGACCACGCGGTTGAAGAAAGGCTGTTCGCGGAAATAGTTCGGGTTTGCGACAAACACCGCCTGTTCGCCGGCCCGCACCGATTCCAGGTGATAGGCGCCGAAACCCGCCGTATTTGTCTCCATCCACTTCAGCGCCCAGGGGTCTTCCGCAGTCGCGTGGCGCTTGGCCTCGGTCGAGTCATAGATGCCGGGGACGTAAAGCGTCAGCGCCGCCAGCAGGATCAGGCTGGGTGCGGAAAGCGTGAACTCCACCTCATACTTCGACAGGGCGCGCACCGCCGTGACATTGGCGACATTGGCGATGAAGGCGCCGGTGCGGCGTTGGGCCAGCGCCTTCTGCCAGCCCCATTCCACATCCGCCGACGTCAACTCATTGCCAAAGGGGCTGCGGACATTGGGCCGCAGCTTGAAGACCCAGCTCTTGCCATCGGCAGAATTGGTCCAGGATTCGGCCAGGTGGCCTTCGATGACATCGGGGTCGAGGAAGGGGCGCCCGTCGCGCATGACGCGGCCGTAGCGCGTCAGCCCCTCATAGACCTGCACCACCACTTCCTGCGTGCCGGGGCGCAGGGCATCGCCGTCAAAACCCTCCGGCGCGCCGGGGGCTGCCAGCAGCAGCGTGCGGCCCGCCCGGCCCTGCGCCAGCACCGCAGGTGCGGCCAGTGTGGCGCCTGCCAGGCCCAGCAGGATGTCGCGCCGTTCCACTGCCATGATGATCCCCAACTCCGTGCCGCCGCATTGACGCTTCTGCCGGCCAGAAATTCAAGCCCGCCCGGCGTTGCCTTCACGGGCCGGCGGGGTCATGTTCCGCGCCGAACGCGACAGGAACTGTCCCATGCATGATCTGGTCATCCGCGGCGGCACCGTCCTGGACGGCACCGGGGCCGATCGCTTCACCGGCGATGTTGCCATCGACGGCGACCGCATCGTGCAGGTCGGCGGCAAGGCCGGGCCCGCCCGCCGCGATGTGGCGGCCGAGGGCCGGTTGGTCACGCCGGGCTGGGTTGATGTGCATACGCATTACGACGGCCAGGCGACCTGGGACCCGGTGCTGGCGCCCTCGGTCTGGCATGGCGCGACCACCATTCTGTTCGGCAACTGCGGCGTCGGCTTCGCCCCCGTGCGCCCGGCCGACCGCCAGGCGCTGATCGACCTGATGGAGGGTGTCGAGGACATTCCCGGCATCACCCTGGCCGAAGGGCTGAAGTGGAACTGGGAAAGCTTCCCCGAGTATCTCGATGCGCTCGACGCCTTTCCGCGCACCATCGACATCGCGGCCCAGGTCGCGCACCACCCTTTGCGCGTCTTCGCCATGGGCCAGCGCGGGCTGAACCGGGAAGCCGCGACGGCGGAGGACATCGCGCTGATGGCGCGGTTGACCGAGGAAGCCCTGCGTGCCGGCGCCTTCGGCTTCACCACCTCGCGCACGGACCAGCATAAGACGCCGACCGGAGACCTGGTGCCCGGGCGCTACGCGGAACACGAGGAACTGCTCGCCATCGGCCGCGCCATGGGCCGGGCCGGCCGCGGCGCCTTCGGCATGCTGAGCGACTTCGAGGACGAGGCCGCCGAGTTCCGCTGGATGCGCGAGATGGCCGCGATCACCGGCCGTCCCGTGTGGTTCCTGCTGACCGACCGCGCCTACGACCCCGACCGCTGGCGGCGGCTGATGGCGGGCGTGCGCTCGGCC
>JBBQHE010000166.1:0-10251 GCA_038323655.1 Acetobacterales bacterium
CCAGCCGCAGTCCTGGTTCGTCGATCTGCGCCTGCCATCGATCCGCTGATGCTGCTCTACCTCCTGCGCCGCATTCTCTACGCGGTACCGATCGCGCTGGCCGTCGGGCTGTTCTGTTTCATGCTGGTGCAGATCGCCCCGGGCGATCCGATCAATGCCATCGTGCCGCCGGATGCGCCGCAGGATGTGGTGGAACAGGTCCGGCGCGACTATGGGCTGGACAAGCCGCTGGTCGTGCAGTTCGGGCTGTGGCTGGGCAAGGTCGTGCAGGGGGACCTGGGCAAGTCCTTGGCGACCGGTCGGTCGGTCTGGTCCGACCTGCATAGCGCCATCGGCAATACGCTGATGCTGGCCTTCACCGCCTCGCTGCTCGGCTTCATTCTGGGCTGCGTCCTCGGTGGGCTGGCCGGCACCTTCCGCGGCACGCTGCTGGACCGGGCGGCCACGACCTTCGCCGTCGCCGGCGTGTCCATCCCGCACTATTGGCTGGGCATGGTGCTGGTCGTGATCTTCTCGGTGCAGTTGAACTGGCTGCCGGCGATGGGTGCCGGGCCTGGCGGTTCGGCCGACTGGCAGTGGAACTGGGAACACATCCAGCACCTGGTGCTGCCGGCGATCACCCTGTCGGTCATCCCCATGGGCATCGTGACCCGCACCATTCGCGGCATCGTGGGTGAGATCATGAACCAGGAATTCGTCACCGCTTTGCGCGGCAAGGGCCTCACCCCCTGGCACATTTTCCTGCATGTGGTGAAGAACGCGGCGCCCACGGCGCTCGCGGTGATGGGGCTGCAACTCGGCTACCTGATGGGCGGGTCGATCCTGGTCGAGACGGTCTTCTCCTGGCCCGGCACCGGGCTCTTGCTGAACAGCGCCATCTTCCAGCGCGACCTGCCGGTGTTGCAGGGGACGATCCTGGTGCTGGCGATGTTTTTCGTGGCGCTGAACCTGATCGTCGATCTGATCCAGACCGCCCTCGACCCGCGGATAAAGCGCACGTGACCGCACCCATACCAAAAGCGCGCGTCACCGCGCCTATGCCAAAAACGCGCGTCACCGCGCCGATGCCAGAAACGCGCGTCCCCGCGCCTATGCCAGAAACGCGCGTCCCCGCGCGAAGGATCAAACGCGCATGAGCGGCACGACCCCCACCGCAGCCGAAGCCGAACTCGCCGTTCAGGCCAAGACCGCTGTGGTGCGCTCCACCGGCTACTGGGGCGGTGTCGCCAAGCGCCTGTCGCGCGACCCCGTGACACTGTTCTGCGGCTTCGTGCTGCTGGTCATGCTGGTGGTGATCCTGGGCGCGCCGCTGTTCGCCCCGCATGATCCCTTCCAGGGCGGGATGCTGCGGCGCTTACGTCCGCTCGGCACGCCGAACTACATCCTCGGCACCGACGAATTGGGCCGCGACATGCTGACGCGACTGATCTACGGCGGGCGGCTGTCCTGGATCATGGGCATCCTGCCGGTGGTGCTGGCCTTCATCATCGGCGGCACGCTCGGCGTCATCGCGGGGTTTGCCGGCGGCAAGATCAACATGCTGATCATGCGCGTGACCGATGTCTTCTACGCTTTCCCCTCGGTGCTGCTGGCCGTTGCCATTTCCGGCGCACTCGGGCCGGGCCTGGCCAATGCCATCCTGGCGCTGACGCTGGTCTTCGTGCCACCGATCATCCGCGTGTCGGAAACCGTGACCACCTCGGTCCGCAACCTGGATTTCGTGGACGCGGCGCGGGCCTCCGGCGCGCGGGCCTTCACCATCGTGCGGGTGCATGTGCTCGGCAATGTGCTGGGCCCGATCTTCGTCTATTCCACCTCGCTGATCTCGGTCTGCATGATCCTGGCCTCCGGCCTGTCCTTCCTCGGCCTCGGCACCCGGCCGCCGGAGCCCGAATGGGGGCTGATGCTGAACACGCTGCGCACGGCGATCTATGTGCAGCCCTGGATCGCGGTGCTGCCGGGCATCTGCATCTTCGTCACCTCGATCTGCTTCAACCTGCTGAGCGATGGGCTGCGCCAGGCGATGGACGTGAAAAGCTGACAGCAGGCCCCCGGTCTGCGCATGGATGGGTGACGACGGGTGACTTGCAACCGGCCGTTCGCTGGCGCGTTCATTACGCGACAGCGCCCGATCGCGGGCGCCGGAGGAAAGCGCCATGACCATCCCTCGCCGTGCCCTGGGCCCCCTGCTCGCCGCCCTGCCGCTTGCCGCCGCCCTGCGCCCCAGCGCCGCCCTGGCCGCGTCCCGCGCCGAAATCGACCGCGAGGTCGCTTCCGCCCTCGTGACCTTGCGGGGCCTCGACAACACGCGCGTGCTGTTCGAGCACGCCAAGGCCGTCCTGGTCTTCCCGAAGATCATCAGCGGTGGCTTCATCATCGGCGGCCAGTTCGGCGAGGGCGCGCTGGTGCGCGAAGGTCGTACCACCGGCTACTACAACATCGCCGGCGCCAGCTTCGGCCTGCTGGCCGGGGCGCAGACCGCGGGCCTGGGCATGTTCTTCATAACCGATGAAGCCTTGAACGCCCTGATGCGGGCGGATGGCTGGGAAATCGGTACCGGCCCCTCCGTCGTCGCGGTCGATCGCGGCCTGCAGGCGAACATGACCGCCACGACCCTGGCCCAGCCGGTCTATGCCATCACCTTCGGCCAGCAGGGGCTGATGGCGGCGCTCGCGCTGAACGGCACCAAGATCAGCCGCATCACGCCGGAGTGACGCGCAGCCGCTTCGGCGCGAAGCGGTAGGGCGCCGCACTCTCCTCCATCGGGTCCAGCGCGAGCCGATGGTCGAGCGGCGGGAAGGCACGGCTGCGGCAGTCGGGCCGGTCGCACAATCGACAGGACAGGCCGATGCCGACCACTGCGGCATTCAAATCGATGCCATCCGCGTAAACCATCTCCGCCGCGCGCCCGATGTCGCAGCCCATGGCGACGACATGCACGGGCGGCGGTTCGCCCCATTGCGCCGCCGCCCCCTGCACCGTGCGGGCGAAGCACAGGAAGGTCGCGCCATCCGGCAGGGAAGCGACCTGCACCCGCATCGTCCCAGGCGTGGCAAAGGCCGCGTGCACCACCCAGCGCGGACAGGACCCGCCGTAGCGCGCGAAGGGAAAGCCCGCCGCAGAAAACCGTTTGCCCACATTCCCCGCCGGATCAAGCCGCAGGAAGAAGAACGGCACGCCCCGCGCGCCATCGCGTTGTAGGGTCGAAAGCCGATGGCTGGCCTGTTCGAAGGACACGCCGAAGCGCGCCGCCAGTGCCTCCACATCATGCCGCAGCGATCGGGCGGCGGCCAGGAACGGCGCGTAGGGCAGCAGCAGCGCCCCCGCAGCGTAATTCAGCAGGCCCACCCGCAGCAGCGCCGCGGCCTCGGTCGAGGTGGGTGCGGCCTGGGTGATCACTGCCTCCACCGCCTCGCGCGCTTCCAGCAGCATCAGGTGAAACGCCATCTGGAAGCCGCGGCTTTCGCGCGGCAAGGATTCGGCCAGGTGCAAGCGCCGGGTCTCGGCGTCATAGCGCCGGTGGGACGAGGCCATGGGCCCGACCTGCACCACGATGCCATGGCGCGTGCGCAGGCGGTCGGCGATGGCGTGGTTCATTTCGGCCGGTGCGACGCCGAGGTCGGCCACCAGGCGTTCGGCTGCCTCCTCCAGCAGCGGAAAATGGTTCGCGCGGTCATGGAAGATGTCGCGCACCTCCTCGGTCGGCAGCAGCAGGCGGCGGCCGGTCGGCAAGGCGATGCCGCTCGCATCCTCCCGCGCCACGCGAAAGGCGCGATACAGCGCCAGCATGGCGCGGGCGGCGTTGGGCGCCGATCCGGCCAGGGCACGCACCTCCTCCTCCGGCACCTGGTCCAGCCCCAGCAGGGGATCGGCCAGGACCTCGCGCAGCCCCGCCTCCATCTGGCGTTCCTGATGGCCTGAGAGCGTGGCGAGGTCCGCCTCCAGCGCCTCGGTCAGCTTGATCAGCAGGGCGGCGGTGACGGCGCGCTGATCATGTTCGATCAGGTTCAGGTAGGAGGCGGAAATGCCCAGGCGCACCGCCAGGCCCTGCTGCGTCTGGCCACGTTCCAGGCGCAGGCGGCGGATGGTGCGGCCGATCAGGGGCGGGGCCATGCTTTACAACCTTTACGAGTTTTCGGCCCCGCCGGTGAAGGGCGCGACCGTCTTGCGGCAGTATGCCCAGTTTGGGGGCTGCTTTTCTGCACTGCAATGTCAATTCTCTACAGACCGGGCGATGCACCAGCCCGCTCATGCAGGAGACACCCGCCGATGCGTACCGACTTCCCCATGGCCCCGGACGGCAGCACCAGCGCCCCCCAGCCCGGCCGCTTCGACGGCATCCGCCGGGACTATTCCCCCGCCGACGTCGCCCGGCTCGCGGGGTCCTTCCGCATCCGCCATACGCTGGCCGAGATGGGCGCGCAGCGCCTTTGGGAGTTGCTGCAGACCGAGCCCTTCGTGAACACCCTGGGCGCGCTGACCGGCATGCAGGCCTTGCAGCAGGTCAAGGCGGGGCTCAAGGCTGTGTATCTGTCGGGCTGGCAGGTCGCGGCGGACGCCAATTCGGGCGGGCAGATGTACCCGGATCAGTCGCTCTACCCGGTCGATTCCGTGCCGAAGGTGGTGACGAAGATCAACGCCGCCCTGCGCCGCGCCGACCAGATCGCTGTCCAGGAAGGCAAAGGCGACCCGATCCGCTACATGGCCCCGATCATCGCGGATGCGGAGGCCGGCTTCGGCGGCGCACTGAACGCCTACGAACTCATGCGCGCGATGATCGAGGCCGGTGCGGCGGGTGTGCATTTCGAGGACCAGCTGGCCTCCGAAAAGAAGTGCGGCCATCTGGGCGGAAAAGTGCTGGTGCCGATCAGCCAGCACATCCGCACGCTGAACGCGGCGCGCCTGGCCGCCGATGTTGAGGGCGTCTCGACCGTGCTGCTCTGCCGCACCGATGCCGAATCGGCGCAGTTGCTGACCAGCGACATCGACGAACGCGACCGCCCCTTCATCAGCAGCGACCGCACGGCCGAGGGGTTTCACCGCATCACCCCCGGCATGGGCAAGGCCTACGCCATCGCGCGGTCGCTGGCCTACGCGCCCTATGCCGATCTGCTGTGGTGGGAGACCTCGGACCCCGACCTCGACGATGCCCGCGCCTTCGCCGAAGCCATCCACCGCGAATTCCCCGGCAAGATGCTGGCCTACAACTGCTCGCCGTCGTTCAACTGGCAGCGGAAGATGGGGGTCGAGGCCGCGGCGCGGTTCCAGCGCGAAATCGGCGCCATGGGCTACAAGTTCCAGTTCGTGACGCTGGCGGGCTTCCACAGCCTGAACCTGTCGATGTTCAACCTGGCCCGCGGCTACGCCGAACGCGGCATGGGCGCCTACAGCGAGTTGCAGCAGGCGGAATTTGCCGCCGAAGCGCAGGGCTTCACCGCCGTGCGCCACCAGCGCGAAGTTGGCGTCGGCTACTTCGATGCCATCGCGACCGCCGCTGCCGGCGGCCACAGCAGCACGACGGCGCTCGCCCACAGCACCGAGGCCCAGCAGTTCCACGACCCCGCGCCGGCGATCCTGCCGGTCGCGGCCGAATGAAGGGAGACACGACCATGAACACGCATGACTACGACGACGGCCTGGTCCACAGCCACGCCTGGGCGAGCGAACCGCCCCGCCCCGGCCGCAGCCCGATGCGGATGAGCCTACCCACGACGATCGAAGCCGACCACGACGACGGCCTGGTGCACAGCCACGGCTGGGCCTGCGGCGAACGCGGCCAGATGGCCCACAAGGGCTGAACCCCTGCGCGCTACCGCCCGGTCTCCGTGTGGTAGCGCGCCAGGGCCTCGGGCGACGGCGGGTAGGTCCCTTCCAGCGGGGCCCCCGCCGCGACCTGGGCCACGATCCAGCTTTCCATCGCCTCCTTCTTGGCGGCGGCCTCTGCGACCTCGGCGGCGATGGCGCGGGGGATGCAGACGACGCCATTGGCATCCCCCACCATCACATCGCCAGGAAACACCGCGACCCCGGCGATGCCGATGGGATTGCCGTGGTCGGCGACCATGATGATGGCCGAAGACGGCACCGGCGCGGACCCGCCCGCCGCATAGACCGGCCAGCCCAGCCCCGCGACCGTGGTCAGGTCCGCGACCCCCGTATCGGTCACGAAACCCGCGACCCCGCGCGCCTGCAAGGCCGTCGCGATGATGTCGCCCAGCACCGAAACCCTTGCCGCCCCCTCGGTCGCGAAAACCACGACCTGGCCGGGCCGGGCCGCATCCAGCGCCGCGCGATGCAGGCTGGGCTGGCGCCTGGCTTCGAATTCGGTGCGGATATCCTCGCGCACCGGGATCGCGCGCACGGTATGGGCGAGCCCCACCATCTTCGGCGCCCCCACCGCGACGACGCCATGCAGGAAGCGCGACCGCAGGCCGCGGGCGTAGAGCACCGCCGAAAGCGTCGCGACCGGCACGGCCAGCAGGGCCGCGCGCAGGCTGTCGTCCAGGGGCGTCTTGGTCATCGCTGGCTCCTTGCCGGCACGCGCGGGATGCGGCACGCCTGGGTTGTTCGTCACGGAGACTGCGCCATGCCCGAAGCCCCCGCCAAGCCGCTGTTCATCGAGCAGAATGTGGTCTGGCTCTACACCGACACGATCGAACCGCTGGCGGCCTTCTACCGCGACGTCATCGGGCTGACGCAGGTGCTGGACCAAGGCGTGTGCCGGGTCTTCCAGGTCTCGCCGACCGGCTTTCTCGGCGTCTGCGACAAGGCCGGGCGGCCGCGCGGCACCAGGGGCATGATGTTCACCTTCCTGGTGGAGAACGTCGAGGACGCCTATGCCACGCTGCTCGCCCGCGGCGTCGTCTTCGACGGTCCGCCTGACATGCGCGGGGGAAAGAACGTGTATTCGGCCTTCTTCAAGGACCCCGAAGGCTACTGGCTGGAAATCCAGGAATTCCGTGACCCGCGCTGGCTCTATCCGGCGGGGCGTGGGCCGCGGCTGGGCTGAAAAGGCCGCTGTCCTGGGGGTGCGGTCCCTGGGGAGGGCTTTGCCCTCCCCAGACCCCACCCAGCAGGGGACAGTGTCCCCTGCACCCGCCTTGGGGATTGGCCAGGGTGAGGGAGGGGCATGGTGCGCCCTGCATCAAGGGCGAACCCTTCGACGCCCCTCCCTCACCCTGGCCAATATCTAAAAAGTGGGTCCAGGGGCCTCAGGCTCCTGGTGGCGGTCCATTGAGGGGGGCAAAGCCCCTCTCAATGGACCGCCCTCCGCCCGTCACGCGTCGGGCTTGATGTCCAGGCGCCGGACCAGGCCGCCCCAGCGTTCCGCCTCGGCGGCAATGAAGGCGGCGGCTTCGGACGGGGTGCTGGCGACGATTTCGAAGCCGGCACCTTCCAGTGTCGCCTTGGTCCGCGGGTCGGCCAGGGCGGCCTGGGCTTCCTGCGCCAGGCGCGCGACGCGCGGGGCGGGGGTGGCGGCCGGCGCGATCAGGGCGATCCAGCCGTAGGAGGCAGCACCCGGCAGCCCCGCCTCGGCCAGGGTCGGGATGGTGGGCGCCTGCGGGATGCGCGCATCGGCGGTCACCGCCAGGCCGCGCACCAGGTTTTCCCGCATCTGCGGCAGCACCGCGCCGGCCGAGACGAACATCGCCTCGATCCGCCCGGCCACCAGGTCCAGCACCGCCTGCGGGAAGCCGCGGTAGGGCGCGTGTTCCAGCCGGGTGCCGGTGCGGGCCATGAATTCCTCCATGGCCAGATGGCTGCCCGACCCCGCGCCGACCGAGCCATAGGTCATCCGGCCGGGATTGGCCCGGGCATAGGCGATCAGCCCCGCGACGTCGGTCGCCGGCACCGAGGGATGCACCACCAGCACCTGCGGCAAGCGCAGCAGGAGCGAGACGGCCACCAGGTCGCGCCGCGGGTCATAGGGCAGGTTGGGGAACAGCGCCGGGGCGACCGCGAGCGGCGAATTGATCGACACGCCGATGACATGCCCGTCCGTCGCCTTGGCCACGGCATCGGTGCCGATGTTGCCGCCCGCGCCTGCCCGGTTGTCCACCACGAAGGGCTGGCCGAAGACGGTGGCGAAATGGGCCGCGACCGCGCGCGCGGCGATGTCGGGCGTGCTGCCGGCGGGGAAGGGCACGATCACCCGTACCGGCCGGTCGGGCCAGGCGGGTTGCGCCAGCGCAGGCGTGGCGGCCAAAGCCAGCATGGGTAGCGCCAGCATTGGCAAGGCGCGGCGGGTGATGGCGGTCATGGGGTATCCTCCGTCTTTGGCGTTTCATACGCAGGCAGCATGCGTCGCGCCAAGCCTTGCTCCGCCTGCCCCATCGGGCCATGAAGCGTGACGGACGAGCAGGAGCCAAGCCCATGAGCGAAACCGCCTTCGACCTCATCGTGATCGGCGCCGGCCCTGGTGGCTATGTCTGCGCCATCCGCGCGGCCCAGCTCGGCATGAAGGTCGCCTGCGTGGAAAAGCGCGCAACCCTGGGCGGCACCTGCCTGAACATCGGCTGCATTCCCTCCAAGGCACTGCTCAATTCCTCCGAACACTACGAGGAAGCGCTGCACAAGCTGGCCGACCATGGGGTGAACGTGGGCGCGGTGACGCTCGACCTCGCGCGGATGCAGGCCCGCAAGGGCGAAGTGGTGGGCGCCAACGTCAAGGGCGTGGAATTCCTGTTCAAGAAGAACAAGGTCACCTGGCTAAAGGGGGAAGGCCGCGTTGCCGGCCCCGGCCAGGTCACGGTGGATGGCACCGCCTACACAGCCAAGAACATCGTCATCGCCACCGGGTCGGACAGTATCCCGCTGCCGGGGGTCGAGGTGGATGAGACCCGCATCGTCACCAGCACCGGCGGGCTGGAACTGACCGCGGTGCCCAAGCACATGGTCGTCATCGGCGGCGGCTATATCGGGCTGGAACTGGGCAGCGTCTGGCGGCGCCTCGGCGCCGAGGTGACGGTGGTCGAATTCCTCGACCGGCTGGTGCCGGCGATGGACCATGAAGTCGGCAAGGCCTTCGAAAAGATCCTGGGCAAGCAGGGCTTCAAGTTCCGCCTCAAGACCAAGGTCACCGGTGCCACGACCGACGACACCGGTGTCACGCTGACGCTCGAACCCGCCGCCGGCGGCCCCGCCGAAACCCTGCAGGCCGATGTCGTTCTGGTCGCGATCGGCCGCCGGGCGCACACCGCCTCGCTTGGCCTGGCCGAGGCCGGCGTCACGCTGGATGACCGCGGCCGGGTCGCGACCGATGGGCATTTCGCCACCAACATCCCCGGCATCTGGGCGATCGGCGACGTCATCGCCGGCCCCATGCTGGCCCACAAGGCCGAAGAAGAAGGCGTGGCGCTCGCCGAAATCCTGGCCGGCCAGGCCGGACACGTGAACTACGGCGTGATCCCCGGCGTGGTCTACACCTGGCCCGAAGTCGCCAGCATCGGTGAGACCGAGGAACAGGTGAAGGCCCGCGGCCAAGCCTACAACGTTGGCAAGTTCCCCTTCATGGCCAACGGCCGGGCGCGGGCCATGGGCGACCTGGACGGCTTCGTGAAGATCATCGCCGACAAGGCGACCGACCGCGTCCTCGGCGCCCATATCATCGGGCCGGATGCCGGGACGCTGATCGCCGAAATCGCCATCGCGATGGAATTCGGCGCCAGCAGCGAAGACATCGCCCGCACCTGCCACGCCCACCCCAGCCTGAACGAGGCCGTCAAGGAAGCCGCCATGGCAGTCGAAGGGCGGGCGCTGCATATCTGATTGGCATTGCAGGGCCGCCATCATTCCTTCATGAATGGCTGTGATGATCCAGACGACCTCCGGAGACCCCTCCCCCTTGTCCAATCTCAGCCCCTGCCCGAAGCGGAAGGCCATGGGCTATGGGCTGATGGCGCTCGGCCCGGTCGGGCTGATCCTGCCGATCCTGCCAGGGGCCGTGTTCTTCGGCCTGGGCGTCTTCGTGCTGCGCGACCAACACTTCTGGGCCGGCCGCGCCTTCGGCGCCTTCGCCGGCCGCTGGCCGAAAATGGCGACCCGGATCGCCCTGATGGAAGACGCCGCCTGGGACCGGGCCCGCAAGATCGGCGCCTGGCGCCCGTTTGCCAGCAAAGGGTGAGGGCGCGTCCTTGAGAGGGGCTTTGCCCCCCTCAAACTCCCCCCCACCAGGAGCCTGAGGCCCCTGGACACACTTTGTGAAAATTGACCAAGCGGAGGGAGGAGCATGGTGCGCCCGTCATCACGGCC
>JBBQHE010000167.1:0-10106 GCA_038323655.1 Acetobacterales bacterium
AGGGAGGGGCGTCATGGGTGCTCCAGGTGACGCGGGCGCGCCATGCCCCTCCCTCGGCTTGGCCGATTTTCAGAGTGGGTCCAGGGGCCTCAGGCTCCTGGTGGGGGAGGTCTGGAGGGGGCGAAGCCCCTTCCAGCGGCGCGCCCCCCGAACCCAGGCCTACCCGTCGAGCAGCGCCAGGCCGTTCGCGAGGTCGGCGATCAGGTCGGCCGGGTTTTCCAGGCCGATGTGGATACGGATGGTGAAGCCGCCCAGGTCCTGGCTGGTCGCGGTGCGGGTGATGAAGCCGGTGCTCGGGATGGCCAGGGATTCGTAGCCGCCCCAGGAGGCGCCGATGCCGAACAGGCGCAGCCCGTCGATGAAGGCGACGCCTATGGCGTCGGTGTAGCGGGGGTGCAGCACGACGCCGAAGAGTGACGCCGCGCCGGTGAAGTCGCGTTGCCAGAGGCCGTGTTGCGGGTGGCTCGGCAGGGCCGGGTGCAGCACGCGGGCGACCTGGGGCTGGGCTTCCAGCCAGGTGGCGACTTCGATGCCGCTTTCCTGTTGGCGTTGCATGCGCACGGGCATGGTGCGTGCGCCGCGCAGGCCGAGCCAGCAGTCATCGGGGCTGGCGAAATGGCCCATGGCCCCGCCCGCGCCCTTCACGATCTGCCAGTCTTCTTCGGTGTTCACGGTGATGCTGCCGAGCAGCGCGTCCGAATGCCCGACCAGGTATTTCGTCAGCGCCTGGATGGAGACATCGACGCCGTGCTTGAAGGGCTGGAAGTGATGCAGCCCCCAGGTGTTGTCCATCAGCACCTTGGCCCCCGCGGCATGGGCGACGGCGGCGATGGCGGGAATGTCCTGCACCTCGAAGGAATGGCTGCCGGGGCTTTCGGTGTAGACGACCTTGGTGTTGGGCTGGATCAGCGCCTCCATGCCGGCGGCGTCCACGGTGGGGTCGTAGAAGGTCGTGCCGATGTGCCAGCCCTTCATCAGCCCTTCGGCCAGGTTGCGCGCGGGGCCGTAGACGCTGTCGGGCATCAGGCAGTGGTCGCCGGCCTTCAGGTACCCCAGCAGCGGCACGGCGACGGCGGCCAGGCCCGTGCCGACAATCAGCGCGCGGCTGCCGCCTTCGATCTCGGCGACCACGTCTTCCAGCGCGTAATGAGTCGGGCCGCCTTGCGTGCCATAGGTCATCACCTGTTCGGTGCGATGCGCCGCGGCTTCGCGCCGTGCCGCGACATTGGGGAAGAGCACCGTCGAACCGCGGTGCACGGGCGGGTTCACGAAGCCATAGGCGCGGGTGCCCGCGCGGCCGGCGTGGCTCATGCGGGTTTCGAAGGAATCCTCGGTCATCGTGTCGCTTTCGGGGTTTCGGGGCGCGCGGCCCATTCGGTCCAGGAGCCGTCATAGACGGCGGGTTCGGGCAGGCCCGCGACCAGGGCGGCAAGGGCGATGGCGGAGGCGGTGACGCCGGTGCCGCAGGTCGTCACGATCGGCCGGCTGCCATCGGCGCCCGCGGCGGCAAAGGCCGCGCGCAGCGTGTCGGCCGGCAGCAACAAACCGTCCGGGCCGGCGATCTCGGTCGCCGGCAGGTTGCCGGCCCCGGGCATGTGGCCCGATGGCAGGCCGGGGCGGGGTTCGGGGGCGGTGCCATCAAACCGCCCGCGGGCGCGAGCATCGACGATGGCGGCCGAGCCATCAGCGACGATGCGCTTCACATCGCCGATGCCCTTGATGCGCTCGGCGCGGAAGTCGGGGATGTAGGTCGTGGCCGCGCGCGGGGCAGGGGGGCTTGCTTCCAACGGGTGGCCCGCCGCGCGCCAGGCCGGCAGGCCGCCATCCAGCACCGCAACCTGGTCATGCCCGAACAGGCGGAACAACCACCAGCCACGCGGGCTGCGGGTCATGCCGGTCTGGTCATAGACGACGACGCGGGTGGTGTTCGCGACCCCCGCCGCCCCCATCAGCGCCGCAAAGCGCCCCGCCGTGGGCGCCATGTGCGGCAGGCTGGTTTCCTGGTCGGCCACGACGTTGATGTCGAAGAAGAAGGCGCTGGGGATATGGGCCGCGGCGTATTCGGCGGCCCCGTTCTTGCCTTCGGTCGGCAGGTACATGGTGGCGTCGAAGACCACGAGGTCGGGGGCGCCCAGGTGTTGCGCCAGCCAGGCGACCGAGACGACGGGGCCCATCATGCATCCTCCAGGGTGATCGAGACGCGGCGGTTCTGCCGGCCCTTGTTTTCCATTTTTTGTACGCGGATCACCCCGATTTCTGCAGTGTTGGCGACATGCGTGCCGCCGCAGGGCTGCAGGTCGATGGGCGCCGCTTCCGGCCCGATACGCACCAGGCGGATCTGCCCGGCACCGCGCGGCGGCTGCACCGACAGGGTGCGAACCAGGCTTGGCATGGCGTCGAGTTCGGCCTCGGTGATCCAGCGGTCGGTCACGGCGTGGCCGCCGGCCGCGAGCGCATTGAGGGCTGCTTCCAGCGCCTCCTTGGTCGGCGGTTCGGCCATGTCGAAATCCAGCCGGGACTTTTCCGCGCCGATCTGGCCGCCGGTCACGCCGACGCCGGGCAGGGCGGCGCAGAGCAGGTGAAGTGCGGTATGCATCCGCATGTGCCGGTGCCGGCGCGGCCAGTCGAGCCGCGCGGTGACGGTGGCACCCACCGGCGGCAACGCAGCACCGGGCGGCACGGCATGCAGCACCGCCTCGCCCTTCAGCGCCTCGGTCACCACCACCGCGCCGCCCTCCCAGAGCAACAACCCCGCATCGCCGGGCTGCCCCCCGGCGCGGGCGTAAAAAGGCGTGCGGTCGAGCGTGACGCCCTCGGGCCCTGCACTCAGCACGGTCGCCGGCGCCTCGCGCAGCGTCGCATCGTCGCGAAACAACAATTCGGTCATGGGGCGGTCCATTCGGCGCGCAGCGTCATGCGGCGGGTTTGCAGCGACAGCAGGGCCAGGGCGGCCGGCGCGTTGCGGATGCGGTTGTCGGCGACCATGCCGAAAGCCTCCTCGGCCGGCAGCACCAGCACGCGGGTGCTCTCGCCCTCCGTCTCCAACCCGCCATCGGCGAGGCGGCCGTCCTCCGGTAGCCGCACGCGGGCGAGCGAAAAGTCGATCAGCTCATCGCAGCCGCCCTGCATCAGCATGAAGCGGCCGAGGTGCAGGAAGCGGTCGGGGACCAGCCCCGTCTCCTCGGTGGTTTCGCGCGCCGCGGCCTCGGCCGGGTCCTCGGCCGGTTCCAGCAGCCCCGCGGGGCATTCCAGCATCACCGGGTCCAGCCCCGCGGCCAGCGCCGGCAGGCGGAACTGCTCGATCAGCGCGACCCGGTCGGTCCAGGGGTCATAGGGCAGGATCACCACCCCCCCGCCACGCCGCCACAATTCCCAGGTCATCACCCGCGACCAGGCGCCATCGAACTTGCGATAGCGGAAGCGCACTTTCTGGAGCGCAAAGCGTTCGGCGAAGACAACCTCATCGCTGATCAGATCGACAAGCGGATGTGGCGGCACGGGCGGTGCCTTGGGGTGGCGAGAGGTCACGCCTCCAAGGCTACCCGCTTTTGCCCGGGCGGTGAACTGCGCCTAGGCTCCGCGCGATGGCCCAACGCGACGCCCGCGCGCATCTGCTGCGCGACCCGCTCTTTACCGCACTCATTCCCCGCATCGGGCGCTGCGCGCTGGTGCCTGCGAAACGCGAACCCTATGAGGCGCTGGTCCGCGCCATCGCCCACCAGCAGGTGCATGGCCGCGCCGCCGAGGCGATGCTGGGTCGCCTGCTCGCGCATTTCCCGGGGCAGGATTTCCCGCCCCCCGCGGCGATCCTGTCGATGCCCGAGGGCGCGCTGCGGGCTTGCGGCTTTTCCGGCAGCAAGGTCGCCGCCATCACCGACATCGCGCATCACGCGGCCGGCGGCCATGTGCCGACGCGGCGCGTCGCCGCGCGCCTGTCCGATGCGGAACTCATCGAACGCCTGGTGGCGATCCGCGGCGTCGGCCGCTGGACGGTCGAGATGCTGCTGATCTTTACCCTCGGCCGCCCGGACGTGCTGCCGGTCGATGATTTCGGCGTGCGGGAGGGCTATCGCGTCTGCGCCGGCCTGGCCGAGCAACCCAAGCCCCGCACGTTGGCCGCGATCGGCGAGGCCTGGGCGCCGTTCCGTTCCACCGCCGCCTGGTACCTGTGGCGCGCGGCAGATGCCGCCAAGATCAAGGTGCTGCCGGCTTCAGTGACTGGATGAGGCCCGGGATCTTTTCGCGGAACGGGAAGAAGCCGCGCGTCGCATGCGGCCAGCAGGCCTGGTCCCAGTCGCGGCGGATCGGATGCAGCGGCAGCCCCGCCAGCGCATCGGCCGTCCAGCCGACCGGGGCCACCGGCGTCACCACGCGCCCCTGGGCCGCAACCCAGGCGCGGTAGGTTTGCGGCGTCAGCACCACGGCCGGCACCCCGAAATGGGCGGCGGCGCGGGCCAGGCCATCGGCCAGCGCCGCCTGCCCAAAACTCACCACGGCGGGGCTGGCGCCTTGCGGGGCCAGGGCCAGGCCGGCGACGGCGGTAATGTCGCCAAGGGCCAGGCTTTCGGGATGCAGGTCATCGCCATGCAGCAACAGCGCGGCCGCGCCCTCGGGCTGCGGGCGTGCGAGCGGCAGGGGCACCAGGGGGGCGGCATCGGGCTCCACGATCGGGGCCGCGTCCTCGTCCAACTGGCCCACCGGGTTGAAGCGACCTTCGGTATTGCGCGCGATGTTTTCCGCCCGCGCCAGATAGTGCTTGCCCTTGGTCTGGCTGCCGGCGACCCAGCGCCAGGAGAGCGTGTTGCTGGCCGCATCGCCATCCAGCAGATGCCGCAGGAACAGATCCGCGCCCAGAACCCAGGGCAGCCGCAACGAAAAAATCCAGATGCTGGCGAACCACATGCGCGTGTGGTTGTGCAGCCAGCCGGTGTCGCGCAATTCCTCGGCCCAGGCATCGAAGCAGGCGATGCCGCTTTGGCCGACGCAGGCAGCGAGATAGGCGGGGTTGTCGGCGTGCCGCGCGGTTTCTTCCGCAACGCGGTCGCGATACGCCGCCCAGACGCCCGGCCGCTGTTCCAGCCAGCCCTTCCAATAGGTCCGCCAGAACACTTCCTGGATGAATTTTTCCGCCCTCTGCGGGCTGTGATGGGCCAGGGCCGTGCCGACCGCCTCGGCCTCGGTGATCAAGCGCTGGCGGATGAAGGGTGACAGGGCGGAGACCGCTTGCGCGCCCCCCGGGCCGGGGTCGGCATTGCGTCCGGTGGCATAGGCCATGCCCATGCGGGGCGCGAAGGCGGCGAGGCGGGCAAGGGCCGCGGCCCGTGTCGGGTTTGTCTGCATCCCGCGCGATCTGGCGCCGTTCGCGCAGCCGGCAAGCCATGCTAAGCGCCCGGCATGGCGATGGGTCGGCGGGTGCTGCTGGGGGGGGCGGGGCTGGCGGCGGCCGGCTTCGGCTATGCGGCCTGGGTCGAGCCCGCGATGCGCCTGTCGCTCGTGCGGCATCGGCCGCTGCTGGCCGGCTGGCGAAGCCGCGCGCCGTTGCGCATCGCCGTGCTGTCCGACATTCATGCCGGCGAGCCGGTCATGCCGGCCGCGCGGATCGCCGCCATCGTGGCCGAGGCCAATGCGCTGCGGCCCGACCTGATCCTGCTGCCGGGTGATCACGCCGGCCACGCCCGGTTTGAGACGCGCCCCGTACCGCTGCCGGCCATCGCGGCGCTGCTGGGTCAGTTGCGGGCGCCGCTTGGCGTCCATGGCGTCCTGGGCAACCACGACTGGTGGGATGACACGCTGGCCAGCCGGCATAACGCGCCGCAGACCGTGGCGGCGTTGCAGGCGGTGGGGATCGGCGTGCTGCGCAACGGGGCGGTGCGCCTGCGCGATGGCGCGGACGGGTTCTGGCTGGCCGGGCTCGACAGCCAGACGGCCTTTGGCCGCCGGGGCGGGGCGCATGACATGGGCCGCGCCCTGGCCGCGATCACCGATGACGCGCCGGCCATACTGATGGCGCATGAGCCCGACATCTTCGCCCGTGCCACGCCGCGATTCGATTTGCAGATCTCGGGCCATACCCATGGTGGGCAGATACGCGTGGGCGGTTGGTCGCCGCGGGTGCCCTCGGCCTTCGGCAACCGCTTCGCCTATGGGCTGGTTCGGGAGGCCGGGCGCAGCCTGGTGGTATCGGGGGGGCTTGGCTGTTCCATCGCCCCGGTGCGCTTCGGCGTGCCGCCTGAGATCACCCTGGTGGAGATTGCGTGAAGCCGACGCCGTCCTCGGCCAGCCGTGCCTTGACCAGGCCTTTCGGCACCTTGCCGTAGCCCGACATCGGCAGCGCGTCCCACACCACCACGCGCAGGGGCTGCTTGTAGCGGGCGAGGCGCGGGCCGAGGTGGGCCAGCAGGTCGGCCTCGGTCACGGCGTCGCGCAGCACGACGCAGGCGACCCCGGCCTCGCCCCATCTGGGATGCGCCAGCCCCACGACTGCGGCGGCCGAGACGGCGGGATGCAGCAGCAGCGCCTCCTCCACCTCGCGCGGATACACGTTGCTGCCGCCCGAGATGTACATGTCCGACTGGCGGCCGGTGATGAAGAGGAAGCCGCGCGGGTCGAGGTGCCCGAGGTCGCCGGTATGGAACCAACCGCCGGCAAAAGCCTTGGCATTGGCCGCGTCGTTCTCAAAATATCCCGCAAAGACCGCGGGGCCGCGGACGCAGATCTCACCGGTTGTGTCGGCGGGCAGGCGGGTGCCGTCCGCGGCCAGGATCGCGACCTCCATCCCCGTGCGCGGCGTCCCGCAACTGCCGGGGGCCATGTCGTGCTGGTCGGGGCGCAGCACGGTGATGTTGCCGGTGACTTCGCCGAGGCCGAAATACTGCGTCATGGCATGGCCGAGCACGCGCCGCGCGCGGTCCTGGTCGGCGCGGTACATCGGCGCCCCGGCATAGATCACATGCCGCAGGCTGGTGGCATCGCCGGGCGTGTCGGCAAGCGCGGTCAGGATGGTCGGCACGGTGAACATGTTGGTCACGCGATGCTGCGCGATCAGCCGCCAGGCCTCGGCCACGTCCAGCCTGTCGCCCGGCATCAGGATGGAGGGTGCGCCGCGCGCGACATTGGCCAGGGCATGGATGCCGGCGCCGTGGGAGAGGGGGGCCACCACCAGCGAGGCGCCGTGCTCGGTCAGCCCGGGCATCAGGTCGGCCAGGTGGTTGGTGACGACAAAGCCCATCTGGCCATGCGTCAGCACCGCCGCCTTGGGCCGGCCTGTCGTGCCGCTGGTGAAGAAGAACCAGCAGGGGTGGTCGGCCGTGACGGCGGTCTCGTGGTCGGGCGGCGGCGGTGTGGCGGCGGCCAGCGCCGCTTCGTAATCGACCTCGCCCGGCCGCGCATCGCCGACCGCCAGCACCAGGCGCAGCCCCGGCACGGCGTCGGCATGGGCGGCGAAGCCGTGGTCGCGCAGCATGGCGACGGGCCGGCTGTCAGCGCCGAGGATCGCGACCTCGGCCGGGGTAAGGCGGTGGTTGGTCGGCACCCAGACGGCGCCGATCTTGAAACAGGCCCAGAGGCTTTCGAACATGGCGTTGGTGTTGCGGCTCTGCACCAGCACGCGGTCGCCGAGGCCCACGCCCGCCGCGCGCAGCACGGCGCAAAGCCGGTCCACCCGCGCGTCGATCTCGGCCCAGGTCCATGTGCGGTCGCGCCAGATCAGGCCGGGTGCGTCCGGCAGGCGGCGGGCCGTCTGCGTCAGCAGCCGCCCCAGATTGGCCGCCGTCATCCGGCCATCGAGGCCGGCCGGGGCGCAAAGCTGTAGGCATCGGCCATGGCCCAGGCGCGGGCAAAGCGCGCATCCTGCGTGCCGGCGAGCAGCGCCCCCGGGGCCAGTTCCGGATAGAGGTCTGCGAAGCTGCGGATGTCCTGCGGCGAGACGCGGCGCGACAGGTGGTCCAGGCGGAATTCCTGGGGGTGCTCAAGCCCCGCCGCCGCCACGAGCTCGGCCAGCGCCTGCAGGGTCGCTGCATGGAATTGGTACACGCGGGTCGTCTTGTCGGCCACCACCAGCGCGCGCGCCCGGGTCGGGTCCTGCGTCGCGACCCCGGTCGGGCAGCGGTCGGTGTGGCAGGACAAGGACTGGATGCAGCCCAGCGAGAACATGAATCCCCGTGCCGCATTGCACCAGTCCGCACCCAGCGCGAAGGCGCGCACCATGTCGAATCCGGTCGCGATCTTGCCGCTGGCACCGAGGCGGATGCGGTCGCGCAGGCCCGCGCCGATCAGCGCATTGTGCACAAAGGACAGGCCCTCGCGCAGCGGCATGCCAAGGTGGTCCATGAATTCCAGCGGGGCCGCGCCGGTGCCGCCTTCCTTGCCGTCCACCACGATGAAGTCGGGCGTGATGCCGCTGTCCAGCATCGCCTTGCAGATCGCCAGGAACTCCCACGGATGGCCGATGCACAGTTTGAAGCCGGTCGGCTTGCCGCCCGACAGGCGGCGCATCTGTGCGATGAAATGCATCATCTCGAAGGGGGTGGAAAAGGCCGAATGGGCGGCGGGCGAAACGCAGTCCTGGCCCATCGGCACGCCGCGGGTCGCGGAGATCTCGGCGCTGACCTTGGCCGCGGGCAGCACGCCGCCATGGCCGGGCTTGGCGCCCTGGCTGAGTTTGAGTTCCACCATCTTGATCTGCGGTGCGGCGGCGGTGGCGGCGAAGCGCTCGGGCGAAAACGTGCCGTCGGGATTGCGCGCGCCAAAGTAGCCCGAGCCGATTTCCCAGATGACGTCCCCGCCGCCGGCGGCGTGATGCGGGCTGTAGCCGCCCTCGCCCGTGTCATGCGCGAAGCCGCCGCGCCTGGCCCCGCCGTTCAGCGCGCGAATGGCATTGGCCGACAGCGAGCCGAAACTCATCGCCGAGATGTTGAACACCGAGGCGTCGTAGGGCCGGGTGCAGTCAGGCCCGCCGATGCTGATGCGGAAGGGCGTGCGGTTCACAGGCTTCGCCGCGATCGAATGGTGCAGCCATTCGAAGCCGTCGCCATAGACATCGTATTGCGTGCCGAAGGGCCGCTTATCCAGCACCATCTTGGCGCGCTGGTAGACCAGCGCCCGCATGTCGCGGCTGAAGGGGGCGCCGGTCTTCTCGTCCTCGAAGAAATACTGCCGCATCTCGGGGCGTACTTCCTCCATCAGGAACCGCAGATGGCCGACGATCGGGTAGCTGCGCAGGATGGCGTGGCGGGTGTTGAACAGGTCACGCAGGCCCAGGACGGCCAGGCCCGTGCAGATCAGCAGGCCGATCGAAAAAGCGGCATGGGCACCCACCATAAGAGCGATGGCGCAGATGATGGTGCCGAGGACCGCCAGCGTCAGGGCGATGTAACGCGGGGTGAAGGCTAGCAGGATCGTCGGCATGGCGGGTCTCTCCTTCAGTGCAGACTAACCCGGGCCTGGGCGTGCTG
This sequence comes from Acetobacterales bacterium, assembly GCA_038323655.1. GTDB lineage: Bacteria > Pseudomonadota > Alphaproteobacteria > Acetobacterales > Acetobacteraceae > Humitalea. The sequence continues at coordinate 9,453 of JBBQHE010000167.1, forward strand.
GACCCCCGCGGGCCGCATGAAGTTTCGATGGCGCGCGATCATACGGGGCGGTCACCCTTCTCGACCTTCAACGTCCGGTTGTCGGCGGCGGGCAGCATCCGGGCGGGGTCGCGGGTGACGATGATGTCCAGCACCGTGGGCGTCGCGGTATTGGCCAGGCCCTGACGTATGGCATCGGCCAGCTGCTCCGGATCCTCGACGCGTATGCCCTTGCAGCCCATGGCATTGGCGATGGCGGCGTAGTCCATCTCCACGAGGTCGGAGGACTGATAGGCTCCAGGCCCGAAGACCGCATGCTGCAGCGCCTTCACATAGCCCGAGGCCGCGTTGTTGAAGACGCAGACCACGATCGGCGCGCCGACGCGGCGTGCGGTTTCGAGGTCACCGATGCTCATGTTGAACCCGCCATCGCCGGTCATGGCGACAACGCGGCGGCCTGTCCCCACGCCCAGCTGCGCGCCGATGCCGCCCGGCACGCCATAGCCGATGCTGGCAAAGCCCCGGTCGGCAACAAAGCCGCGCCCGGCCTGCTTGGTGTCGAACAGCAGCCCGCCCCAATGCCCGGCAAAGCCGCCATCGGCCACCAGTACGGCATCGGCGGGCAGAACGCGGTTCAACTCGCCCATCAGGCGGCCCACGTTGATCGGGCGTTCG
>JBBQHE010000168.1:0-9977 GCA_038323655.1 Acetobacterales bacterium
CGAGATGGCAGCCGCGGCGATCACCCCCGCCGCTGGGCCCGACAGCGCCGTGCGGGCCGGATATTTTTGCGCAGCCGAGGTCGGCATGACCCCGCCGTTCGACTGCACGATATGAAAGCGCCCGGCAAAATCGCGCGACGCCAAGGCCGCATCCAGCCGCGCGATGTAATCGGCGACCTTGGGCTGGAGATAGGCGTTCAGCGCAGTGGTGGAGGCGCGTTCGAATTCGCGGATCTCGGGCAGGATTTCCGAGGACACGCTGACATGCGGATTGGGCCAGAGGGCGCGCACGGCAGCGGCGGCCGCGGCCTCGTTCGCGTCATTGGCATAGGCGTTGATGAAGACGATGGCGCAGGCCTCGCAGCCCTCAGCGATCAGTTGTGTCGCCGCGGCCCGCACGGCATCCAGATCGACCGGGCTGCGGATGGTGCCGTCGGCCAACACGCGTTCCGGCACTTCCAGCCGCAGATGCCGTTCCGCGATGGGGGTGAAATCGCCCCAGAGGCCCCAGGTGTTCGGCCGGTCCCGCCGGCGCATTTCCAGCACGTCCCGGAAACCCGCGGTGGTGATGACGCCAAGACGGCAGCCCTTGCGTTCCAGCAGGGCATTGGTGCCGACCGTGGTGCCATGCACGATGGCGGTGAGGATCGCAGGCCCGCCGACCGCGTCCAGCCCCGCAAGAAAGCCCGCCGCCTCATCCCCGCGGTTGGAGGGCACTTTCGCGACGTCGAACCCACCCGTCGCCGGGTCGAACCGGAACAGATCGGTAAAGGTGCCCCCGACATCGACGCCCATGATCATGACTGCAACCCGTGGCGCTTGTCGGCGGCGATGGCAGCGGGGTCGCGCTTGGCGGGATCGCCCCAGCCGCCGCCGCCCGGGGATTCCAGCCGGATGCGCTGGCCTTGGGCGATGCGCACGCCGACGATCTTGCTGGCCATGGGCGGTTCGGCCCAGCCGTCATCCGTCTGCCAGGAAAAGCGGTTCAGCGCGGCGGGGCCGCCACCCATCACGCCGAAGGGGGCGTGCCGCCCGCGTTCGCCCAGCAGAAAAACCTCGGTGACGCCGGGGGCCAGGGCCTCGATCTCATAGATCGCGCCATAGCCGCCACGGTGTTCGCCCAAGCCCGCGCTGTCGGGGCGCAGCGCCCATTGGGTGAACAGGATGGGCGACTGCGATTCCAGGATTTCCGCGGGCGGCATGGTCGCCGTGCTGATCGGGTTGTTCGCATGGTTCAGACCATCGCTCTGCGGGTTGCCGCCCATGCCGCCGCCGAAGAAGGAAAACAGCACGAAGCGGCTGCCGTTCTCCCGCGTGCCCGCCATCGACAGCGCGTTGATCGTCCCGAAGGGGGCGGCCGTCGCGCGCGAAGGATCGGCCTGGGCCAGTGCGCCAAACACCACCCCGATGACCCGCAGGATGGTCTCGGTATAGCCACCGACCGGGCGCGGGGCCGAGACACCCAGCAGCGAGGTTGCGGGAATGTCGAAGGCGATCGGCCGCATCACCCCCGCATTGGCCGGCACATCCGGGAAGGCGTGTTTCAGCGCGACATAACAGGCGGCGATGGCGGTGGACCGCGCGATGTTCAGCGGCCCCTGGCAGGCGGGCGAGGAGCGGGAGAAATCCAGGCGCAACGCGCCACCGCTGATGGTCATGTCCAGCGCGATGGTCAGGCGTTCGTCGAGGATGCCGTCATTGTCGAGGTAATCCTCGAAGGAATACCGGCCAGCCGGCAGGGCTGCGAGGGTGCTGCGCATCAAGGCCTCGGCGCGGTCGAGCAGGGCGGCAAAAGCCTCGGCCACGGTCGCCTCGCCATGATCGTCCAGCAGCGCATGCAGCCGGCGCTCGCCGAGGTCGAGCGCATTCAACTGCCCGTTCAAATCGCCCCAGTTGGATTGCGGCGTGCGCGAATTGGCCGCCAGGATATCGACGATGTCCTGGTCCAGCACGCCATCGCGCACCAGGCGCACCGGCGGCAGGCGGAAGCCCTCCTGCAGGCTTTCGGTCGCACGGGCGTTGAAATTGCCCGGCACATTGCCGCCGACATCCAACCAGTGCCCGACACTCGCCAGCCAGCAAAACAGATGTCCGCCGCGAAACACGGGGCGCACCAGCCGCATGTCGTTCAGATGCGTCCCGCCGAGGTAGGGATCGTTGAAGGCCCAGGTCTCGCCCGCTCGCGGCGGCTGCGCGCGTTCAATGACGGCCTGCACGGCAAAGGACATGGCCCCCACAAAAATCGGCAGGCCCTTGGTGCCCTGCACCAGCGTATCGCCCGTGGTCGCGTGGTAGATGCCGTGGCAGGCGTCCCGCGCCTCGGCGATGATCGGGTTGAAGGCGGAGCGATAGAGCGTCGCATCCATCTCATCGGCGATCTGTTCCAGCCGGCCCTTCAGCACGGCCAGCGTCACGGGATCGATCACAACGGCAGGGCCTTCAGCAGCGGGGCGATGGGCATGTCGCCATCAAGCCCGAGCACGAGGTCGCGCAGGCTTTTCGCGCGCACCGGGCCATACACGGGGCCAGTCAAATCCATGAACTTTTCCGCGACCTCGGCGGGGGTATAGGGGTCTTCGGTATCGCCGCGGTTGGTCAGCGCCTCGGCCCGCAACACGCGTCCGTCGGTCATCGTCACGGCCAGGCGTGCGGGGCGAAGCCCGGGCAGCATCGCCGTCAGGCTGGCATCCTCCCGCACCGTCACGCGGGCGGCCAGTGCCAGGGTCGCCGCATCGGTCAGCCAGGGCGCGCGGAAAGCCGGCACGCCCGAATGGCCCTGGATGATGCGCGTCGCGAGCGCGAAGGGCACGGAGAACTTGGCCGCCAACATGCCGCGCGGTTCGGGGTGATCGAGCTGCGCCGCCCAGACATAGGTCGCGACATCGATGGACGCGACCTGGGCGGGGTCGAGCGGACCCAGTTGTTCCAGCGCATCCAGCGCGCCGTGGGTATAGCGGCAGGCGGCGTGGCGCTTGAAGTAGTTGCGCGCGACTTCCCAGCGCGTGCCCAGATCCTCGGTCATCGCGGCTTCGTTCCAGGCGGTGCCGGCGATCTGGCCGAAGACCATGCCGACGCCGTCGCGTTCGGCGGTGAACCCGGCCTGCGCCAGGTCCCAGGCCAGCAGCCCCATGCGGTTGGCGACGCCGGCATAGACATTCCGCACCGTAGCACCCTCCAGCATCGTCATGCGCGACGTCGAAAGCCCAAGCGAGGAGGCGAGGCCAAAGGCCGCGCGAAATCCGGCCGCATCGGCGCCATGCAACGATGCGACGCCGACCGCGGCACCGATCGCGCCCCAGGTGCCATGGGGGTGCATGGTCACGCGCAAGGTACCGGCGATGCCGACGCGGGCACCCGCCTCATAGCCCAGCGCCAGCGCGCGCAGCAGCGCCTCGGCGGTGGTGCCCGATGCGGCGACCGACAGCAGCGCCGGCACGACGTGAATGGCGGGATGGCCGCGACAGTATTGGTTGCCTTCGTCCAGTTCCAGCATGGTGCCGGCGGTGCCGCCGAGCAACGCGGCGTCAGCCGCCGCATAACCGCCCGCCAGCCCTGGCACGCCGAACGCGCCCGCCGTCATGCGCGCGGCCAGGGCCTGCACCTCGGCCTCGGCGGCGCCGGCCGCGATGGCGCCGATGCAGTCGAGCAAGGCCAGCCGCGCGCGTGCCGCGACCTCTGCCGGCAAGGCGGGGCGGCCGGCCGCGAAATCGCCCCATGTGTCCAGCCATGCCGGCACTGGTTCGGCCATCAACTGGGTCGCTGTCCGGACTGCCGTCATCTCACATCCCCAAATACGCACGGGCCAGGCCCGCATCGGCCCGCACCTCGGCTGCCGTGCCCGACAGCACCACGCGGCCCTGTTCCAGCACATGCGCCGCATCCGCGATATCCAGCGACTGCGCGACGTTCTGCTCGACCAGCAGGATGGTCATGCCATCGCGGTTCAGGCGCTGGATCAGCGCGAACATCTCCTCGACCAGCAGCGGCGAAAGGCCGAGCGAGGGCTCGTCCAGGATCATCAGTCGCGGTTCGGCCATCATGCCGCGCCCGATCGCCAGCATCTGCTGCTCGCCACCCGACAGCGTGCCGGCCGACTGGCCGCTGCGTTCGCGCAGGCGGGGGAAGGTTTCCATCACCCGGGCCATGTTCTCCCGCCGGCGCGCACCGGCACGGCGGTAGCAGCCGAGGTCCAGGTTCTCCCGCACCGACAGGTTCGGAAAAATCTTGCGCCCTTCCGGCACCTGCACCAGGCCGGCGGCGATGATCGCGGCGGGGCTGGCGCCGGTGATGTCGGTTCCGCCGAAATGCACCGTGCCCGCACGCGCACGCACCACGCCCGACAGCACCATGTTCAGCGTGGTCTTGCCCGCGCCATTGCTGCCAAGCACGGCGACGACCGCACCGTCGGCAACCGTCAGATCCACGCCCTCCAGCACCGAAGTGCCGCCGTAGCCCGCGACGATGCCCTGGACGGAAAGGATCGGCTCAGCCATGCGCGGCCAGTTTCTGGGCCGCACCACGGCCGAGGTAGGCCTCGATCACGGCGACGTCGCGTACCACTTCGCCCGGCGAACCGGCGGCGATGATGCGCCCCTGCGCCAGCACCTGCACCGTCTCGCACAGGTTCATCACCGCCTGCATCACGTGTTCGATCATCAGCACCGTCACGCCACCATCGCGGATGCCGCGGATGACGGGAATGATGTCGCGGATCTCGGATGGGTTCAGCCCGGCCAGGACCTCATCCAGGAGGATCAACCGCGGTTCGGTCGCCAGCGCCCGGGCCAGTTCCAGCCGCTTGCGCCCGGCGACGGTCAGCGCCGACGCCTGCTGGTCCAGCATCGGTTCCAGCCCGACGCGCAGCGCCACGGCCTCGGCCGCGGCCAGTGCCGCGGCGCGACGCGGGTGGCGCAGGAAGGCGCCGACGGCGATGTTTTCCCGCACGCTCAGCCCTGCAAAGGGCTGCACGATCTGGAAGGTGCGGGCCAGGCCCGCCTGCGCCAGCAGATGCGCAGGCCGGCCGGTGACGTCCCGGCCATCGAAGACGACGCGGCCGGCGGTCGGTGTCTCGAAGCCCGCGATCATGGCGAACAGCGTGGTCTTGCCCGCGCCATTCGGCCCGATCAGCCCCGTGATCGACCCCTGCGCCACGGTGAAGGACGCCGCATCCACTGCGAGCAGGCCGCCGAAGCGCTTGGTGGCGCCCTGCACATCGAGAATCATGACCGCCGCCACAGGTTGCGGGGCGGGTAGCGCACGACCAGGATCAGCACGGCACCGAACAGCATCAGGTCAACGCCTGGGATCCGCCCGAACAGGTGGCGGCTGGCCTCACCCAGCGCATGCAACAGGATCGCCCCCATGACCGGGCCGAAGACCGTGCCGGCGCCTCCGATGATCGGCGCCAGCAGGGCCTCGACTGAAATCCAGGTGCCATAGGCGATGCTGCTGTCGATATAGAGAAAGTACTGCGCATAGAAACCGCCCGCCGCGGCGGTGATCGCGCCCGACAGCGCGATGGCCTGCAGCTTGACTGCGAAGACATCGACGCCGAGCGCCCGGGCCGCGGCCTCATTCTCCCGCACCGCGACCAGATGCGCGCCCAGGCGCGACCGCGACAGCCAGAAGGACAGCAGCAGGCACAACACCACAAGGCCGAGCGCGATCCAGTAGAACCCGGCGCGCGAGGCGAACTGGAAGTTCTCCGGCCGCACATCGAGAGGGATCAGCAGCCCGGCCGCGCCACCGGTCAACGCGAGGCTGTTGGCCAGCACGCGAAACACCTCGGCGAAGGCCAGCGTCACCAGGGCGAAATACGACCCCCGCAGCCCGGCGCGAAAGGTCATGGCCCCGATCGCCGCACCCACCGCCGCCCCCAGCGCGATCCCGGCGGCAAAGGCGGCATAGGGGTTGAGCCCATAGCGCATCTGCAGGACCGCGACCGCATAGGCGCCCGTGCCAAAGAACGCCGCATGGCCGAAGGAATACTGTCCGCCAAACCCGCCCAGAATGTTCCATCCCTGGGCGGCGAGGGCCACGACCAGGGTAAAGACGGCAAAGTTCAGCACCGTATTCGCGGTGACAAACACCGGCAGCAGCGCCGCGATACCGGCAAATAGCAGGATCGCTCTCACGCCTTCGCCCCAAACAGCCCGGTTGGCCGCACCAGCAGCACCAGGATAAAAATGGCAAAGATGCCGATCTGGCCCAGGGATTCGCCAAGATACAGCCCCGACAGGCTTTCCACGACGCCGATGAACAGCCCGCCCAGCAGGGCACCCGGCACCGATCCCATGCCCCCCAGCACGACGATGGTGAAGGCCACCAGCACGAAGGCATTGCCGACCCGCGGGTTCACATAGAAGGAGGGCAGCAGCAGGCAGGCCGCGACCGCCAGGCACGCCGTGCCGATGCCGAAGGTGATGGCATAGATATGCGCCACATCGATGCCGACCAGCGTCGCCCCGGTGCGTTCCTTCGCCACCGCGCGTATGGCCCGCCCCGTGCTGCTGCGCGCCAGGAACAGGAACAGCAGCACAGCGACGATGCAGGCCACGACGAAGCCGATGGCGCGCGGCGCCGGGATCAGCATCGGCCCCCATTCCAGCATCTCATTGGCCAGTGGAATGCGCACGCTGCGCGTGTCCGACCGGAACACGGCGAGCATGAGGTTTTCCAGCACGATCGACAGCCCCAAAGTCACCAGCAGGATATTGCTGTCATCCCCTCGCGCCGCCGGGCCGATCACCAGGCGCTGCAACAGATAGCCGAAGCCGAAGAAGACCGGCGCCATCACCGGCAGCGCCCAGTAAGGGTCGATGCCGAACACCTCGTGCAGCACGAAGACGCCGAACATCGCCGCCGTCAGCAGCGCGCCATGGGCGAAGTTGATGATGTGCAGCACGCCGTAGACAAGGGTCAGCCCCAGGGCCACCAGCCCATAGACGCTGCCGGTCAACAGGCCGTTCAGCACGACCTCGGCGACGATCTCCGGCGGGTAGGACCGCAAATGCGATCAGCCGGTCACGGGGAAGATCGGCCGGGCATCGGCAAAGTCATTGGGGAAGATGACCTTGATGTCGCCACCCTGGACCTGGGTGTTCACCGGCGCCGCCGACTGGTTCTGGCCATTGACGAAGCGGGTGGGGCCATAGGGCATGATGTGGCTCGTAAAGGCGGGGCCGGTCGCGGCCAGGGCCTCGATCACAGCGGCGCGGTCGGGGCGGCCAGCGCGGCCGATGGCATCCGCCATCAACTGCACGGCCGAATAGTTCAGCGCGACATTGTACAGCCAGAACCGCCCCATCGCCTCGACCGCCGCCTTGACGCGCGCGGTCGCGGGCTTGCGCGGATCGGCCCAGTGGTTGCAGTCCATGACCGCCTGCGCGGCCTCGGGGAACTCGCGCACGAAGCGGAAGTTGGAGGCAGCCCCGTTCAGCACGGCATAGATGCCCTTGGGGCGGATGCGACGCTGCTGCATGGTCTGCGCCAGCAGCGCGAACTCGGCGTAGTAGGACGACGGGATCACAAGGTCCGGGTTCAGCGCGCGGATACGCAAGGCGACGTTGGACATGTCGCGCGACGGCGAGGGATGCGGGATGGTCTCCAGCACCTCAAAGCCGCGCTTGGGCAATTCGGCGTTCATCAGCCGCGCCAGGCCCGTGCCGAACAGCCCATCCTCATGCACCAGCACCACGGTGCGCGCGGGCTTGCCGGCGGCATCGTTCAGAGCTGAAAGATTGTCCAGAGCCGTCTGCGTCACCACGCCGAAGCCGGGGCCGAAGCGGAAGGTGTTGCGCAGGCCGCGGGTCACGATGGTGTCGGCGACCCCGACATCGACGACATACGGCAGGTCGTAGCGCGACGCCGCCTGGCTGGCGGCGAGGCAGATGGGGCTGGCGAAACCGCCGACCACGCCGACCACGCCTTCGGCCTGCATGCGCTCGACTTCCGCGACACCGCCTTCGGGCGCGCTGCGCGCATCGCCGAACACGGGTTCGATCCGCATGCCGCGGATGCCGCCGGCTTCATTGATCTCGCGGATCGCGATCTCCGCACCGATGCGGCCATACTCGCCGTCCTGCGACAGGGCGCCGGTCAGCGGTTGCAGGATACCGAGCTTGACGCTGCCCGCCTGGGTCCAGCCGGCGCGGGGGGCGATGAAGGGGGCGGCGATGGCGGTCGCCAGAACGGTGCGGCGGGTGGCGGTCGTCATCGCGGGTGTCTCCGGTCGGGGTGGCATCACATGCCGTGCCTGCGCCCACCGCGCAAGCGGGCGGTTGCCGCCGCCAAGCCGGCAGTTGACAGCCACCAACCCCGCCAGCACGCTGCATTCATGCCTATCGTGCCCCGCATCACCTGGCGTTGGCGTTGGCCCCTCCCGGGTGGCCCGGGCGTGCGCGCTTAGCGTCACGCCCCGCCGCCCCCTCCGCGGGCGGCCTTGCCGAATTTTTCCGTCCGCGCGATCCCTCTCCCCGCTGCAGGATCCCGCCCCCCATGTCCGAAACGACCCTCACCTACCGCACCGCCGCCGGCATCGCCGTGATGCGCCGCGCCACGCGCGTCACCTACGAAGCCGCCGCCGAACCGCTGGTCGGGCAGATCGAAGCCCGGCGCGGCGCGCTCTTCGCCTCCTCCTTCGAACAGCCCGACCGCTACACCCGCTGGGACATCGGATTCTGCGACCCGCCGCTGGCCGCGACCGTCCGGGGCACGCAGGTCACCTTCGAAGCGCTGACTCCGCGCGGCGCCGTGCTGGTCGCGGCGATCGAGGCCGCACTGCGCGCAGAGCCCCTGGTGACCGTGACCACCCCCCCCGATGCCGTGCTGCTGGTGGCCAGCCCCGCGCCGGCCCCTGTCGAGGAAGCCGAGGAACAGCGCACCCGCCGCCCCTCGGCCTTCACCGTGCTGCGCGCCGCCATGGCGGCCTTCTTCGCCGAGGACGACCATCACTTCGGCTTCTACGGCGCCTTCGGCTACGACCTCGTGTTCCAGTTCGAACCCTGCGACCTGGCGCGACCCCGCAAGCCCGACCAGCGCGATGCGGTGCTGTATCTGCCCGACAGCATCCTGGTCGTGGACCACCGGCGGGAGGAAGCAACCCGGTACGACTACGATGTCTGGTACGGGTCGCGCGGCACCGTCGGCCTGCCGCGGCCCGAGGTGCCGGCCGCCTATGACCCGGCCCCGCCCGCCGTGCTGCCCCCGGCACGCGACCACAGCCCCGAGCAGTACCAGGCCAATGTCCGCACCGCGCAGCAGAAATTCGCCTGCGGCGACCTGTTCGAAGCGGTGCTCAGCCAGACCTTTGCCCGCCCCTGCGCGGTCCAGCCGGGCGAGGTGTTTCGTCGGCTGCGCGCCCGCAACCCGGCCCCCTATGGCGCGCTGATGAACCTCGGCGAGGGCGAGTTCCTAGTCTCCGCCAGCCCCGAGATGTACGTCCGGGTGCAGGGCACGCGGGTCGAAACCTGCCCGATCTCCGGCACGATCTCCCGCGGCACCGACGCGTTGGAGGATGCCGCGCGGCTGAAAATGCTGTTGAACTCGGACAAGGACGAGGCCGAGCTCACGATGTGCACCGACGTCGATCGCAACGACAAGGCACGCATCTGCCTCCCCGGCAGCGTGCGCGTGATCGCGCGGCGGCAGATCGAGGCGACGCCGCGGCTCTATCACACGGTCGATCATGTCGAGGGCACCTTGCGGATCGGCTTCGATGCGCTCGATGCCTTTCTCACCCACGCCTGGGCCGTCACCGTCACCGGTGCCCCGAAGATCTGGGCGATGCGCTTCGTCGAGGAGATGGAGAAGACGCCCCGCCGCTGGTACGGCGGGGCCATCGGCTGGCTCGGCTTCGACGGCGCGCTGAACACCGGGCTGACCCTGCGCACGGCGCGCATGAAGGACGGCGTCGCCGAGGTGCGCGCCGGGGCCACGCTGCTGCACGACAGTGACCCGGCGGCCGAGGATGCCGAATG
>JBBQHE010000169.1:0-9958 GCA_038323655.1 Acetobacterales bacterium
GGCCAGGATATCCTCGATGCGGTAAATGTATTCGGAGGTATTGACCCGCAGCCGCTGTTCGCCATTCACATGACATGTGAGCCAAAGGTCGTAAGGATCTGAAATTTCGAACATCGGCACGACATAGGGGCCGACCGGGCAGAAACCCGGGAAGTTCTTCGCGGTCCAGAAGCGCGTGCCCGTGGCCACTTCGCGCTTCTGGGTCGCCCGATCGGTCAGGTCGTTCAGCACGGTGATGCCGCCCACCGCGTCGCGGGCGTTCTCCCGCGTCAAGCCGGCGGCAGGGCGGGCCAGGATGAAGGCCAGTTCGGGTTCGTAGTCAAAGGTGGTCAGCCCCTCGGGCCGCTTCACCGCGCCGCCTTCGGCGGTCATGGTGCGGGCCAGTTTCACAAAGCCGGTCGGTTCCTGCGGGTCTTCCCGCAGCATGTCCTGTGCAACCAATTCAGCACGATGCACGCGGGAGTTCTTGCCGACGCAGAAGATCACCCCGGGGTCGGGGATGGGTGGCAGGACCAGGACGCTGCCCAGAGGCAGGCCGGGGCGTGGCGCCATCTCCACCAGGGCGCGCAGGGCTGCCTCGGGCAGGGCCAGGGCGGCCCGCATGTCAAAGCCAGGGTCGAGCGGCAGGATACCATCCTCCTCGACCACGCCGAGCCGCGGCAGACCCGTGGCGGGGGCCGAAAAGGTCACCAGTCGGATCAAATCTGTCACTCCATGCGGATGCCGCGTTCGCGCACCAGCCGTTGCCACTTGGCGATATCGGCGTCGATGTAGGCGGCGAAAGCGTCGGGGCTGATCGGGTCGGGCACGGCGCCGAGCTGGGCCAGGCGTTCGACCACTTCGGGCAGGGTATAGGCGCGGGCGGCCGCGGCATGCAGGGCGGCGACCACGGCGGGCGGCGTGTCGCGTGGCGCCAGCAGCCCGAACCAGCCGACGGCGGCATAGCCCGGCACGGTCGCGGCCACGGCCGGCACGCCGGGGAACAGCGGCGAAGGCCTATCCGAGGTGATGCCCAGCACCCGCAAGCCGCCGCCCGCGACATTGGCCATCACCGTCTGGGGTGGGGCGAACATCAGCTGGATGCGGCCTGCCAGCAATTCGTTCAGCGCCCCGCCCGTGCCGGAAAACGGCACGTGCAGCATCTCCACCCCCGCCATGGCGCCGAACAATTCGCCCGACAGGTGGCTGGCCGAACCGACGCCGGAGGAGCCGAAGGCGAGCGACCCTGGCCGAGCTTTCCCGACCGCGATCAACCCCGCAACATCGGTCACACCCACCGAGGGGTGCGCGACCATCAGATAGGCGGGCGCGGCCGAAAGGGTGATCGGCGCCAGGCTGTCGCGCACGGCAAAGGGCCGGTCCATCGGCGCCCCGGCCATCAACGCACCCGTGGAGGCCAGCACGATGGTATGCCCATCGGGCGCGGCCCGGCGCACCAACTCGGTGCCGATGCGGCCCGAGGCGCCGGCGCGGTTTTCCACCACCACCGGCACGCCCCATTGTTCCGCCGCCGCGCGCGCAAACAGCCGGCCCAGCACGTCGGTGCCGCCGCCTGGCGGGAAGGGCACGATCAGCGTGACGGCGCGTGTGGGGAAGGGGGCCTGGGCTGCTGCCGCGACGGGCAGGGCGGTGAGCGCGAGGAGGGCGCGTCGGGGCAAGGGGTGCGGCATGGCCCGCGGACCCTGCCGCCGCCCGGCGCGGGGGTCAATCGGCAACAGCAACGGCAGCCTCGCCGGCCGGGTGCCTCCCCGGGCCACGGGCCGGTTTGCGCCGGGCGGGCGCCAGGGGCGAGACTTCCCCCATGCCGATCCTCACCCTCCTGCTGTTGACGGGCGCCATGGTCGGCACCGCCTTCCTGTCGGGCATCTTCGGCATGGCCGGCGGGCTGATCCTGATCGGCATCCTGCTCGCGATCCTGCCGGTGCCGGATGCGATGGCGCTGCATGCGGTGACGCAACTCTCCTCCAACGGCTGGCGCGCGGCGTCCTGGATCGGCCATGTGCGGTGGCGGCCGGTGGCGGCCTATGGCGGGGGCTGTGCCCTGGCCCTGCTGGGCTGGGCCTTCACGCGCTACGTGCCGGGGCGCGGCGAGGCGATGCTGCTGCTCGGCCTCAGCCCCTTCGCCGTGCGCCTGCTGCCGGCCGGTCTGCGCCCCGATGCGGAAAGCCCGGTGCAGGGCGTGGTCTATGGGCTGGTCTGCATGACGCTGATGCTGCTGACCGGCGTCGCAGGGCCGCTGCTCGACCGCTTCTTCCTGGGGGGCGCGCTGGAACGGCGGCAGATTATCGCCACCAAGGCGGTCTGCCAGACGCTCGGGCACAGCGCCAAGTGGCTGTATTTCGGCGGGCTGGTGAGCGAGGCGGGTTCGGTCGATCCGCTGATGGCCGGGCTGGCGATCCTCGCCAGCCTGGCCGGCACCCTGGCCGCCCGGCCGGTGCTGGAGGCGATGACCGATGTGCATTACCGTCGCTGGGCCGGCTGGATGATCACCACCATCAGCCTGTATTTCATCATCCACGGCGCCTGGCTGCTGGTGGCGCGGTAGGCAGGGGGCACCCACGGCCCAGGACATCACCCCGCTGATCCTCGACCTGGTGGCCTGGGTCGAGCGCCGCCCGCGCCCCATGCCGCGGCGATCGCCGCATGGCGCACCAACGGCCCCCGGCTGACGGTCTGGGAGGATGCGATGGAGGCGGGCTGGATCGCCTGCAGCCCAGATGGCGCGGGCGGGGTGCGGCCGGCCGCGACCCCGGCCGGCCGGCAGTGGCTGGCGGAGGCTCACCCGGGCTGAGCGCCGCCGCGGCCCGGGCCTGGGGTGCGCGCTGGCCGAACCGGCGGGAAGTCAGCCCGCGCCGAGCCGCGCCAGCAGCGCGGTCATGGCCGCCTCGAACATCGCCTCGGTCAGCCGCCCGGTCTGCGTGTTGTACCGGCTGACATGGTAGGAATCGGCCAGGATCAGCCCGTTCGGAAGCAGATGCAGCGCGCCATGCGCGAAGCGATAGCGTGCGACGACCAGGCCATGGTGCTTCAGCACCGCGTTATGCGCGATGCCGCCCAGGGCCAGGATCGCGCGCAGCCGCGGCATGGCCGCGATCTCCCCGGTCAGGTAGCGGTTGCAGGCCGCGATCTCGCTGGTCTCGGGCTTGTTCTGCGGCGGCAGGCAGCGCACCGCGTTGGTCATGCGCGCCCCGGTCAGGGCGAGCCCGTCATCCGCCTCGGCGCCGTAGATGCCTTGCGCCAGGCCGAACTTCAGCAGCGTCGCGTAGAGCAGTTTGCCGGCGAAATCGCCCGTGAAGGGCCGGCCCGTGCGATTGGCGCCGCGCAAGCCCGGTGCGAGGCCCAGGATCAGCAGGGGCGAGTCCAGCGGCCCCCAGGACGGCACAGGGGCGTTGTGCCAGCCAGGAAAGGCTTTGCGGTTCTGGTCGCGAAAGGCGGCCAGGCGCGGGCAGAGCGGGCAGTCGCGATCGGGGGCGGGGGGGAGCATCCCCGGGCGTTGCGGCCAGCCCCGCCGCGCGTCAAGCCTTGCCGCCGCCGCGGTGAGCGGGCAGGGCTTCGGCGATGTTTTCCGACACCATCCTGGTGGCGCTCGGCGCCAACCTGCCCTCCGCGGCCGGCGCCCCGCCCGAGGCCACGGTCCGCGCGGCGTTGCGCGACCTGGCCGGGTTGCCGGGGCTGCGCCTGGTCGCGGCATCCCGGCTGTGGCGCACGCGCGCCGAACCGCCAGGCAGCCCCGACTACGTGAATGCCGTGGCGCGCCTGGAAGGCGAGATCGCGCCCGAAAGACTGCTGGCGGCCTTGCAGGCGATCGAAGCCGAAGCCGGCCGCGACCGCCCCTTCGTCAATGCGCCCCGCACGCTGGACCTGGACATCATCGGCATGGGCCCGCTGGTCCGCGCGGCGCCCGACCCCATCATCCCCCATCCCCGTGCCCATCTGCGCCACTTCGTGCTGCGGCCGCTGGCCGAGGTCGCGCCCGACTGGGTCCACCCCGGCACCGGCCAGACGGCGGCGCAGATGGCGCAGGCGCTGCCACCCGTCGCCATGGCGCCGCTTTCCGTGTAGCTATGCCCCCGTGAACAAAACGCGATTCCGCCATGCCCGATGATCTGGTCCCCCCAGCCGACCGCTTTCGCGAGACCCCGCTGGCCGAGGCGCTGAGCGAGCGCTACCTCGCCTATGCCCTGTCCACCATCACCGCGCGGTCACTGCCGGATGTGCGCGACGGGTTGAAGCCGGTGCATCGGCGGCTGCTCTGGGCGATGCATCAGTTGAAGCTGGACCCGGCCAGCGGCTTCAAGAAATGCGCGCGCATCGTGGGCGATGTGATGGGCAAGTATCACCCGCATGGCGATGCCTCGATCTACGACGCCATGGTGCGGTTGGCGCAGGATTTTGCCGCCCGCTACATGCTGGTCGAGGGCCAGGGCAACTTCGGCAATATCGACGGCGATAACCCGGCGGCGATGCGCTACACGGAAGCGAAGCTGACCCTCGTCGCCCAGGCGATGCTGGAGGGCATCGAGGAAGACGCGGTCGATTTCCGTGCCACCTATGATGGCGAGGAACAGGAACCGCTGGTGCTGCCGGCGGGCTTCCCGAACCTGCTGGCCAATGGCGCCAACGGCATCGCCGTCGGCATGGCGACAAGCATTCCGCCGCACAATGCGGGGGAATTGTGTGCGGCGGCGCTGGAATTTTTGCCGTCGATGATCGCACGCGGCCAATCTGCGCGAACCGCGGCAGGTGCGCCGGACCTCGATGTCATAAGCGATGATGCACTCCTCACGCGCGCACTGACCCATATCAAGGGCCCCGACTTTCCGACCGGCGGCATATTGGTGGAATCCGCGGCCTCCATGCGCGAGGCCTATGCCACCGGCCGCGGCGGCTTCCGCCTGCGCGCGCGTTGGGAACAGAGCCTGGGCAAGAACGGGCTCTGGTCCATCGTGGTCACCGAAATCCCCTACCAGGTGCAGAAGTCGCGGCTGGTGGAACAGATCGCGCAGTTGCTGGAGGAGAAAAAACTCCCGCTGCTGGCCGATCTGCGCGACGAAAGCACCGACAAGGTGCGGCTCGTGTTCGAACCGCGCGCCCGCACGGTGGACCCGGCGCAGCTGATGGAAAGCCTGTTCCGCGCGACCGCGCTGGAACAACGCCTGTCCCTGAACATGAACGTGCTGGATGCGCGCCGCACGCCGCGCGTCATGGGCCTCGTGGAGGTGCTGCGGTCCTGGCTCGACCACCGCCAGGTCGTGCTGGTGCGGCGCAGCCAGCACCGGCTGTCGGCGATCGAGCGGCGCCTGGAAATCCTCGCCGGCTACCTCATCGTCTACCTCAACATCGACGAGGTGATCCGCATCATCCGCGAGGAGGATGAGGCCAAGCCCGCGCTGATCAAGCGCTTCGGCCTGACCGATGTGCAGGCAGAAGCCGTGCTGAACATGCGGCTGCGGTCGTTGCGCAGGCTCGAAGAAATCGAAATCCGCCGCGAGCACGACAAGCTTTCGAAGGAGGGCGACAATCTGCGCAGCCTGCTCGCCGACCCGAAGAAGCAATGGCGCCGCATCGGCCAGGACATCGAGGCCACGCGGAAAAAATTCGGCGAGGAGACGGAGATCGGCCGCAGGCGGACCACCACCGGCGTTGTGCCCGATGCGGTGGCGCTGGACGAGACGGCCTTCGTCGAACGCGAAGCCATCACCGTGATCCTGACCGAAATGGGCTGGATACGCGCGCAGAAGGGCACGCTGGCGCCGGATGCCGAGGTGAAGGTCAAGGACGGCGATCGGGTGCAGGCGCTGATCCCATGCGAGACGACGGACCGGCTTTGTCTGTTTGCCACCAACGGCCGGGCCTACACGATCAGGGCCGAGACCATTCCGCGCGGCCGCGGCGATGGCCAGCCGGTGCGCCTGCTGCTGGACCTCGGGCAGGAAGACGCGGTGGTGTCGCTGTTTGTCTGGCGGGCGGACGACGCCTTCCTGCTGGCGCGGCGGGACGGGCGCGGCTTCGTCGCCTCGGCCGAGGACCTGCTGGCCGAAAAGCGGACCGGCCGCACGCTGCTGAATCTGGATCCCGGCATGGAGGCGATGCTCTGCCTGCCCCTCGGCGTCGCCAATCATTTGGCCGTGATCGGCGACAATCGGAAACTGCTGGTCTTCCCTCTGGATCAGGTGCCGCGGATGCAGCGCGGCGCCGGGGTGCGGCTGCAGGCCTACAAGGACGGCGGCCTGGCCGACGCAAAGCCCTTCCGCATGGCTGACGGCCTGTCCTGGCGCCTCGGCGAAAGGGTGCGGACCGAACCGATGAAGGACTGGCTGGGCACGCGCGGCAGCGCCGGGCGCATGCCGCCGAACGGCTTTCCGAAAAGCGGGCGGTTTTCCGGCTGACGCGGGTAACCTTTCGGCAAAGCCTGCTTCGGTAATGCTGCGCGGTCTGACCGGAAGCCGCCGCATGTCCCTCGCCCACCGCATCCTCGCACCGCTCCTGATCATCGGCCTGCTGTTCGGCGGGCTGCTGGGCAGCGGCGTGCTCTCGGCCTGGCAGGCGCAAGGCGCGGCCGAAAAGGGTGAGGTGCTGAGCCGCCAGACGGGCGCCTTGACCGTTGCCGGCGGCGGGCTGGCGCTTGAGCGCGGGCAAACCAACGGGTTGCTTTCCGTCGCGAATGCCCCGGCCGAGGATTGGGCGCGCGCCCGCATCCGCCGGGCCGAGGCCGAGGCGCTGGTGGCCTCGGCCCGGCCAGACATCGACAGGCTGGCCCTGACCGATCCTTCGGTCGCCGCAGCCCGCACCGCGCATGACGCCGCCGCGGCGGCCGTCGCCGCCCTGCGAACGCGCGTCGATGGCCCGGCCGAGGCCCGGCCAGCGGCGCCCGCCTGGTTCGCTGCCGCCTCAGCGCGGATCGATGCGCTGACCGCGCTGCGCCGGGCGATGGAAAACGCCGGGGCCGGCGCGAACCGCGTCGATGCGCTCTACGCCGCCCGCGACGCCCTGTCGGAAATCGCCGAATACCGCGGGCGAGAACGCGGCCTGCTGAACGGCATCATCGCCGCCAACCGGCGCCTTGCCCCGGCCGAGATCGGCGCCCTCGGCGCCATGCGCGGCCGGCAGGAAGGGGCGGAGGCGCGTCTTTCGGCCCGGCTGGCCAATCTGCCTGCCTCTGTCGCCGCCGCCGTGATGGCGGCCGAAAGCCAGATCGCGCGGGATTTTGCGCCGCTGCGCACCCGCGTCCTGGCGGCCGGCGTGGCCGGAGAGGCCTATCCCGTCGCCGCCGGCGCTTGGTTCACCACTGCCACGGCCGCGATCGCGGCGCTGCAGCAGGCCGAAGGATTGACAACGGAAGCCCTGGCCGCGGCGCAAGGCGCCGCCCGCAGCGCTGCGGCCGGCCAGTTGGCGATCAACATTGGCATGCTGGTCGCGGGCCTGCTGACGGGCCTGGCCGCGGCCTGGTATGTCTGGCACCGCGTGACCCGCCCCCTGCGTGGGGTGGTCACGGCGCTGTCGGGCCTGGCCGCAGGCAGGCTGGACACGCCGATCCCGCCCGTACGCGGGCAGGATGAGATTGCCCAACTCGCCGCGGCGACCACCCGGTTCCGCGACCTGCTTTCCCAGAACGCGCAGATGCAGGCCGAAGCCGCCGAAAGTGCGCGCGCCCTGGACCGCGCCCGGTCCGCGGCGCTGGAGGACGTGGCCAGCCTGATCGAACGCGAGACCACCATCGCCATGGAAGGCGTGCGCCAGCGCACCGACGCGCTGGACAGCATGGCCGCCGAGATGACGGGTTCGGCCGCGCGGGCGGCGCAATCGGCGGCCTCCGCCGCGGCCCTGGCAGGGCAAAGCCGGGGCGATTCCGAAACGGCGGCCGGCGCCACCGGCGAACTGGCCGGCGCGGTGGCTGAGGTGTCCAGCCAGATGGCGCTGGCCGGCGCGGCGACGCGCCAGGCGGTGGAGCGCACTGGCCGCGCCCGCCAGGTGTTCGACGAACTCGCCACCAGCATGGCGCAGATCGGCGGCGTGTCGCGGCTGATCGCCGACATCGCCGCGCGCACCAACCTGCTGGCGTTGAACGCGACGATCGAGGCCGCGCGCGCCGGCGAGGCCGGCAAGGGCTTCGCCGTGGTCGCGACCGAGGTGAAGAACCTGGCCGGCCAGACCGCCCGCAGCACCGAGGAAATCGGCCAGCGGATCGCAGCCATCGAAGCCACCTCCCGCGAGGCGATGGCAGCGATGGAGGGCATCACCCAGGCGGTCGGCCAGATCGACCATGTGGCGACGGCGATCGCCGCCGCGGTCGAGGAACAATCGGCGACCGCGCGCGAAATTGCCCGCTCGGTCGGCAATGCCGCCGAGGGCGCCGGCGCGGTCGCGACGCAGATCGGCAGCCTGGCCGATGATGCGGCCCAGGCCGGTACGCGCGCCGGCCAGGTGCAACAGAGTGCCGCCGAGGTCGCTGCCGCCATGGGCGCGCTGCGCGGCCAACTGGTCGGGGTGATGCGCATCCGCATGTCGGAACTCAACCGACGGGTCGAGGAACGGCATGCGCTGCCGGGTGGCGGGCGACCCGCGCATCTGGCCTGGACGGGCGGCGAGGCGGTGGGCCAGGTGCGCGACCTGTCCCTCTCCGGGGCGGGCTTTCGCGGCGTGGTGCCGGCCGGCCTGCGCCAGGCCAGCCTGCGGATCGAGGGTCTGCCGGGCCTGCCTGTCACCGTCGTGCGGCACGGGGGCGAGGTCGTGGGCCTTGCCTTTGCGGGCCTCGATCCGGCCCAGACGGCGGCGCTGGCGCGGCTGCTGCCGGGCCGGGCCCAGGCCGCCTGATCGGGGCTGCCTGATCCGGGCCGTCATCTCACCCGGTCAGTTGCCCTCGTCAGGTGCCGTAATGCCCGCCGACGTCCCAGCCGCGGGACTCGAGAAAATCCAGTTCGGTCGAATCCAGAAACACGCGAAACGCTTGGGCGCCGAGCCAGGTGGTCTTCAGCGCAAGCGTCGGCTTGCCTGCCAGCATGGTCTCTTTGATGCCGGCCAGATTTTTTTCCGCGGTCAGGGCGAAGGTGATCGCGTTCTTGTGCGCTTCGAGCCCACCGGCACCACCCCATTCGCAGATCTGCGCCTGGTACTTGCCGCCGGCCACGGCGCCGCAGGACTGCACCAGCGCAATATGCCGCCAGTTGCTCTTGCCCACGCCACCGACCTTGCTGAAGGTCGCCAGCACGGTGCCCGCCTTGATCTTCGCAGGGTCGGTCACAGGCGGCAGTTGGATGATGTCCTTGGTGACCAGCACATCCGGCGTGGCCCCCGACGGCGTTTTATTGCCGTAGCCGTTGGCATAGGCGGAGATGGAGGTGGACGGCGACACGCCCAGCCAGTTGCCGACAAAGGCGTTGCAGTCGAGGCCCAGGAACTTCGCGCCATAGGTCGCGACCTCCGCCGCCTTGCAGCGCTTGGTCAGCACCGCCAGGCGCAGCCCGTCGATCATTTCCTCCGGCGACGCACGGCCGCCGAAGGCGCGGCGGATGGACCCGATCGTCCAGGTCTCGCTGGGGTCGATCCCCTCTGCGTCCTTGATGCAGAAGGGCTGGCTCTGCTTGTTGAGGTCGGACACCGACCAGTGCTTGCTGCCGAAGTACCGCCCGGCGATCAGCCCGCTGATCTTGTTGTATTCAGTCTCGCCGTCGGCCGGCATGCCGCTGATGTACTTCTGCACATCGATCACCGCACTGATGCCGAGCTTGGCATCCACGACCTTCAACGGATGGAACCGGCGCAGGTAATCTTCTGGGGTCATGGGACGTGTTCTCCGATACGCACGATCCTAGGCGCCGCGGCCTGCCTGCCTCATCACATCTGCGTGGCGCGCGGTCAGCCGCCGGGCACGCTGGCCAGGGTGGTGAGCTGCCGCGTGGCCGTGCCCTGCGGGCGCCATTCCCCGGCGACCAGCACTTCGGCCGGGCTGAAGCCGGCC
>JBBQHE010000170.1:0-9908 GCA_038323655.1 Acetobacterales bacterium
CGTCATACACGCCCCCCATGCCCATCACCTTGCCGGCGGCGGCGCAATCGGCCCCCACCTTGGCATAGGCGGCGCGCACATCCGGGTGGCCGATCTGCCCCGCGATGCCCATGGTCGCCGTCAGGTCCGAGGTGCCGAACAGCAGCACATCCACCCCCGGCACGGCGGCAATCGCCGCGGCATTGGCGACCGCCGCTGGGGTTTCGATCATCACCACGACCAGCACCTCGGCGTTCAACTCCGCCTGGGCCTGGGCCGCCTGGGGCGGCTTCAGCCCATGCGCGAAACTCGGCCCGCCCCAGGACCGGTCGCCGATCGGCGGGTAGCGATAGGCGCGGACCACGGCCGCGGCTTCCTCGGCGGTATCGACATGGGGGACGACGACGCCCAGGGCGCCATTGTCCAGGCACCGCGTCCCCTCATGCACCGCATCCTTGCAGACCCGCACGATCGGCGTGACCCCCTGGCCGAGGGCCGCGATGCTGATCTGCGTCGCATCATCGATCGACAGCGCGCCATGTTCCATATCGATGAACAGCCAGTCGAAGCCATTGGCCGCGGCAACCGCGCCGGCCACAGGGCCGCGCAGCACGTGCACGCCGAAGCCGAGGGCCAGGTCGCCGGCCAGGAGTTTGGCGCGGGCGGTATTGGGGGTTTTCAGCGGCATGGGTGGGCCCTCCACCGCCACGCCATCACGCCACTGCGCCAGGCACAAGCGCCGCCAGCACCTCCAACCGATCCGCCTCCGCCGCCGGCTTATCGGCGCGGATGCGGGCGATGCGCGGAAAGCGCATCGCCAGCCCGCTGCGGTGCCGCGTGCTGGCCTGGGCGGCGTCGAAGGCAACCTCCAGCACCAGGCCCTTCTCCACCTCCCGCACCGGGCCGAAGCGCCCCGTGGTGTGTTCGCGCACCCAGCGGTCGAGGAAAACCAATTCCTGGTCGGTGAAGCCGGAATAGGCCTTGCCGACCGGCACCAGCTCCTCCCCGCGCCACATCCCAAACGTATAGTCGCTATAGAAGGACGACCGCTTGCCGTGGCCGCGCTGCGCATACATCAGCACGCAATCGACGGTGAGCGCCGCGCGCTTCCACTTCCACCACAGCCCTTTTACGCGGCCGGGGACGTAGGGCGCGTCGGCGCGCTTGATCATCAGCCCCTCGATCGCGGCCCCCCGGGCGCCGGCGCGTTTCTCGGCCAGCGCCGCGACATCGGCGAAGGGCACCAGGGGCGAGACGTCGAAGCGCGCCGGGGTCTCGCGCGCCACAAAGGCCTCCAGCCGCGCCCGCCGCGCATCGAAGGGCAGCGGGCGCAGATCCTCCGCCCCATCGAACAGCAGGTCGTAAAGCCGCACCGTCACCGGAAAATCCCGCTGCATCCTGGCCGTGACCACCTTACGGTTCAGCCGCTGCTGCAGATCGCCGAAGGGCGCCACCACCCCATCCCGCACCACCAGCAACTCGCCATCCACGACACCGGAAAAATCCATCGCCGCCACGACCTCGGGGAAGGTTGCGGAAAAATCCTCGCCGGTGCGGGACCACAGCCGCCGCCCGCCCGGGCCGGCGCAGGCCTGGATGCGGATGCCGTCCCATTTCCACTCGGCACGATGGGTCGCGGCCGAAACACCGGCCAGGTCCGGCGCCTCCAGCGGATGCGCCAGCATGACCGGGCGAAACACCGGCGCATCGGCCGCATCAGGCCGCGGCCCCTGCCCTTCCAGCCAGCGGAACAGCGCAAGGTAGGGCGGCAGGCTGGCGTGCCAGGCTTCCTCCACCGCCTCGACCGGCTGGCCGGCCCATTCGGCCAGCGCAATGCGCGCGAGCCGGCCCGAGGCCCCGACCCGCAGGCCCCCCGTCACCAGCTTCACGAGCGCCAGCCGGCCCGAGGCATCCAGCTGGTCCAGCCAGCCCGCGATCATCGCCGGGATCGCGGCCCTGGGGGCCAGTTCCAGCGCCTCGACGATCTCCGCCAACCCGAGCGCCGGCCCCGGCGGTGCGGCGGGCGCGGGCCAGATCAGCGCCACCGTCTCGGCCATGTCGCCCACGAAGTCGTAGGACAGGTCCCAGAGCACCGGATCGGTCCGCTCCGCCGCCAGCGCCCGGATCATGGCGGGCTTGGCGGCCGTGAAGGTCAACTCCCCCATCAGTGCCGCCAGCCCGATGCCGCGGTCCGGGTCGGGCTGGGTCGCGAACCAGTCCCGCATCAGAGCGATTTTTGCCAGCCGCCCCTGGCTGAACAGCAACCGCTCCAACAGGGTGGAAAAGGCCTGGAGGCTCATGCCGCTTCCGGCTCCTCCTCCTCGCCCCTTCCCACCAGGTGCAGCGCGCGTGCCCGCACACCGCGCGCCGTCAGCACATGGGCCAGCGCATCGTCGCGGCCATGGGTGATCCAGACCTCGGGGGCCGCGACCTCGGCACAGGTCGCGAGCAATTCGTCCCAATCGGCGTGGTCGGAAATCACCAGCGGCAATTCGATCCCGCTGGACTTGGCGCGCTGCCGCACACGCATCCAGCCCGAGGCCGCGCAGGTCACCGGATCGGCCAGGCGCCGCGCCCAGGGCGTGGCTTCAGCCGAAGGGGGCGCCATCACGATCTCCCCGGCCAGCATCGCCCCCGCCTGGCCGCGTTTCTGGGGTGGCGGCACCGGGCGCAGGTCGCCCAGCGACACGCCCAATTCCTCATACAGCAGGCAGAGCTTCATCAGCGCGCCATGCAGGAAGATGGGCCGGTCCCAGCCGGCCTGGCGCAGCAGCTCGATCAACCGCTGCGCCTTGCCCAGCGCATAGACGCCGATGATGTGGCAGCGGTCGGGAAACAGCCGCACGCTGGCCAGCAGGCGCGCGACCTCGCCCGCCGGGTCGGGGTGGCGAAAGACCGGCAGGCCAAAGGTCGCCTCGGTGACAAAGACGTCGCAGGCCACGGCTTCAAAAGGCGCGCAGGTCGGGTCCGCCTGGCGCTTGTAGTCGCCCGAGACCACGATCCGGCTGCCGCGCCAGTCCAGCACCACCTGGGCCGAGCCCAGCACATGCCCCGCCGGCACCAGGCGGATCTCGACGTCGCCGATGCGCAAGACCTCATGCGGTGCCAGCGCCTGCTGGCTGGCGCCCGCGCGTTCCACCCCCATCCGCGCGCGCATGATCGCCAGCGTCTCGACCGTGCCCAGCACCGCGCCATGGCCGGGGCGGGCGTGGTCGGCGTGGCCGTGGCTGACCACCGCCCGCGGCACGGGCCGCCCGGGGTCGATGAACACCTCGGCCGGCTCGCAATACAGCCCCGCCGGGGTCACGCGCATCCAGGTATCGGGGTGGGGCATTCAGCGGACCTGGGCCGGGGAAGGTCTGGCGGCAAGGGTGGGCCTGCCCGCGTCGTCCGGCGGGCCAGGGCCCGGGGTGCACCGGCGCCGCCGGGCCGGGCTTGCCCCCGGTTCAGCCGCCGGTCACGCGCGTTCCAGCACCATCGCGATGCCCTGGCCCACGCCGATGCACATGGTCGCCAGCGCATAGCGCCCCTGGCGGCGATGCAGTTCGGCGATGGCCGTCTGCACCAGCCGCGCCCCGCTCATGCCCAAGGGGTGGCCGAGGGCGATCGCGCCGCCGTTCGGGTTCACATGCGGCGCGTCATCGGCCAGGCCCAGATCGCGCGTCACGGCCAGCGCCTGGGCGGCAAAGGCCTCGTTCAACTCGATCACATCCATCTGGGCGAGCGTGAGCCCGGCCTTTTCCAGCACGCGGCGGGTCGCGGGGGCGGGGCCGAAGCCCATGATGCGCGGGGCGACGCCAGCGGTCGCCATGGCGACGACCCGGGCGCGGGGGGCGAGGCCGTGGCGGGCCGCGGCCGCTGCACTGGCGATGATCATCGCGCAGGCGCCGTCGTTCACGCCCGAGGCATTGCCCGCGGTCACGCTGCCGCCTTCGCGACGGAAGGGGGTGGCGAGCTTGCCGAGGGCTTCGAGCGTGGTGTCGGGGCGCGGATGTTCGTCGCGGTCGACGATGACGGGGTCGCCCTTGCGGCGCGGAATGCTGACCGGGACGATTTCTTCGGCGAAGATCCCCGCGGCCTGGGCCGCGCCCGCGCGCTGCTGCGACCGCCAGGCGAAAGCGTCCTGGTCGGCGCGGCTGATCTGGAAATCCTGCGCGACGTTTTCCGCCGTCTCCGGCATGGAATCGACGCCGTGGGTCTGCTTCATCGCCGGGTTTACGAAGCGCCAGCCGATGGTGGTATCGAAAATCTCGGCCTGGCGGCTGAAGGCTTCGGCAGCCTTGCCCATGACGAAGGGGGCGCGGGTCATGCTCTCGACCCCGCCGGCGATCATCAATTCGGTGTCGCCCGCGCGGATCGCGCGCGCGGCGCTGCCGACCGCATCCATGCCCGAACCGCAGAGGCGGTTGATCGTGCTGCCGCCGATGGTCTCGGGCAGGCCGGCCAGCAGCAGCGCCATGCGCGCGACGTTGCGGTTGTCCTCGCCGGCCTGGTTGGCGCAGCCGAAGAGCACATCCTCGACCGCGGCCCAGTCCACGGCGGGGTTGCGCGCCATCAGCGCGCGCAGCGGCACGGCGCCCAGGTCGTCGGGGCGCACGGCCGAAAGGCTACCGCCGAAGCGCCCGATGGGGGTACGGACGGCGTCGCAGACGAAGGCGTCGTTCATGGCGTTTGGCTCCCGTTTCGGGCGCCGGGTTAGGCCCGATGCAGGGCGGCGCCAAGACCCCCCTCAACGCGCCAGCGCGACCCTGCCGGTCACCGCACCAAAAGCACAGACCAGCGCCACCGCCGTGCCATGCCAGACCAGGATCATCAGCGCCGCATCCAGGTGATGGAAAAGCGACAGCCCGGCCGAACACAGCGCCGCCGCCGCCAGCCCTGCCATCGCCGAAACCCGCCCCGGCCGAAGGCTGGCGCCATCGCGCAGCAGGTACAGCAGCACAGCCAGCAGCGGCGCCCCCACGCCCGTAATGAAGCCCAGGCAGCTCCAGGAAGTGCCAAGAACCATCGCCGATGGCCCCAGGCGGGCGATGTCCGCCAGGCAACCAAAACCCATCCCCGCGACCCAGACCACCAGCGCCGGCACCGGCAGCAACGCCCAGGCGGCGGGCCGCCCAGGCTCGGCGAGCCGCGCGGCGGCGATGGCGGCAAGGATGCCGGTGGCGACCGAGGCAAACCACTGGATCCGCTCGGCCGGCAGATCGACGCGATCGGCGAGGTCCGGCCGGAAGCCGTGCCAGGCAACGAGGCCGGTGATCAGCGCAATGGCGAAGCCGAGCCAGAGCATCGCCCGCCGTTCGGCATGGACCGGCGTGACGGGCCGGGCATCGGCGGCAAGGCGGGCGATCAGATCGTCTGTGTCCATCATTCGACTCCCAGCCGCTTGCGCAGCGTGGCCATGGCGCGGTGGGTCGCAACCTTCAGCGCCCCCACCGAAAGGCCGGACCGTGCGGCGGCTTCGCCCAAGGGCAGGTCCTCTATCTTGGCCAGGCGCAATGCCGTCCGCTGGCTTTCCGGCAGGTCGGCGATGGCGCGGCGCAGTTGCATCGCCGCGGCCCGCTCTTCGGCATCTGTGCCGCGCGTGTCGGCCAGGTCGTCGGCGGCCTCGACGGCCACCTCCCGGCCCCCGCGGCGCAGTTCGCGGCGGGCCACGTCGATCGCGCGGCGGTCGGCGATGGCGGCGAGCCAGGGGCGCAGCGGCCGCTCGGGGTCCCAGGTATGCCGCAGGGAATGGATCGTCAGCAGCGCGTCCTGGACCGCATCCTCGACCGAGGCGGGTTCACGCAGGCGCCGGCGGGCAACCCCGCGCAAATAAGGCGCGCAGGCCCGCAGCACGGCGTTGTAGGCCGCGCCATCGCCGGCCTGGGCCGCGACCATCCATGCCTCCCAGACGCCGGGACCATCCTGCATGGCGCGCAGTCTAGCCCGCGACGGCGCCAGGGCCAGCCCCGTCGCGCGAATGACATCGGCCATAAGGCCGGGACTGTGGGGGGCGGTGCTTGTCGGCATGGCGATCTCGTCATTCGTCGGTGATGCTTCGACCGGGCGGACAGTTTGGTTACGGCGCATGTTTTTGACCCATGCCGCGTAACCGCGGCCGGGGGCCACGGCGAAATAGCGCACAGTCCCGACAGGAGCCCGCCATGACCCCCACCGCTGCGACCCCCGCCGCCACCTGGCCGCCGCAACCCTGGGCGCGACGCCTGTCCTGGCTGCCGGCGATCTGGATCGCCTGGACCTTGCTCTACTACGAACAGTACAAGCTGACCGGACATCCCGGTTCGGTGTACCTCTTCACCATCCTGTCCGACTGGTTGTCCACGCCAGGCGGCGAGAAGCCCTTCCGCCTGTTCGTCGCCATCATGGAGATCGTCGCCGCCGTGCTGGTGCTGCTGCCCTGGACCCGCCTGCCCGGCGCCGTGCTGTCGGCCGGGATCATGGCGGGCGCCATCTTCTTCCATGTGGTCAGCCCGCTCGGCATCGACCCCTACGGCGATGGCGGGGTTCTGTTCACCGAGGCCTGCATCACCCTGGTCGCGGCCCTTTCGATCATCTGGCTGATGCGGGCCGATATCCCGCTCTGGCTCGGCCGGGCGCTGGCGCTGCTGCCGGGCCGCCGCCCGGCATGACGGCCGCACCCGTCGCGGTCCCGCCGCCGCCCCGGCGCGATCCGCGGCTGGATGCGCTGCGGGGGCTGTTGCAGCTCATCATCTTCACCTCCCACGCCTACGGCTCCTTCATCGGCGCCTGGCTGCTCCCCAAGGTCTGGGGCCTGTCGGACAGCAGCGAGCAGTTTGTCTTCCTCTCGGGCCTGGCGCTTGGCAGCGTCTTTGCCCGCAACCGGCTGCGCTCGGGCTACGGCGCCGCCAGCCGGGACCTCGGGCGGCGCGCCTTCCGGCTCTGGCGGACGCATCTGGTCGTCTTCGCGCTGTTTTCGGTGATGGTCTTTGCCGTGGCCTGGGCCACGCGGGACGCCGATGCCGTGGTGCGCAACCACTTCGCCTTCCTGGCCGAGGCGCCGCTGCTGGCTGCCCTGGGCGCCGCGGCGATGCTCTACCAACCCGCCTTCATGGGCATCCTGCCGGTCTTCGTCTGCTGCATGCTGATGTTGCCGGGCTTCATGTGGCTGCTGGGGATGGCCGGTACCTGGGCGCTGGCCGCCCCCATCCTGCTCTGGTCGGGCGTGCAGATCTGGGGCTGGGCGCCGCCGAGCCTGGGCGGGACCGAGGTCGCCTTCAACCCTTTGGCCTGGCAGATCCTGTTCCTCAGCGGGGCCTGGCTCGGCCAGCGTCTGCTGTTGGGGCAGGGTCCGCTGCCCTTTGCGCGCTGGCTGACCATCGGCGCGCTGGCGATGGTGCTGTTCGGGCTGGTGGTGCAATTGTCGGAGTATGGCTTCCTGCCCATCGCCGCGATCGATGCGACCGGGCCGCGGGCGAAGGAAGACCTGGCCCTGGCCGTGGTGCTGCACAGCTTCGCCGTCGCCTGGCTGGCGGCCCGGTTGCTGCCGGCGCCACAGGCCGCGGTCTGGGGCTGGGCCATCAACCGGGCCCTGGGGCGGATCGGGCGGCATAGCCTGACGGTGTTCTGCGTCGGGCTGTTCCTGTCCTTCGGCACCTCCAGCCTGTTCCGGCTGGTGCGGGGCGACGTCGCACCCGATGCGCCCTTCGTGCTGGATGTCGTGGCGATCGGCCTGGGGAGCGCGCTGCTCTACCTGCTGGCGTGGTGGCTGGAACGGCCGAAACCGGCCAAGGCACCGATGCGGATGGATACGTCGACGATGCTGCGCGAATGACGGATCAGCGCGCGCCTTCGGGGCGGAAATCACGTTCCAGCGCCTGGGCGTAGCGGCTCATGGCGAAGCACAGCACGAAATAGACAGCGGCCGCGAAGACATAGGCCTCGGTGGCGAAGCCCAGCCATTGCGCGTCGCCCAGGGCCGCACGCAGCGTGGTGAAGAAGTCGAAGATGCCGACGACCACCACCAGCGTCGTGTCCTTGAACAGGCCGATGAAGGTGTTGACCTGGGCAGGGATGGTGATGGTCAGCGCCTGCGGCAGCACCACCAGCCGGGTCTTCTGCCACCAGGACAGGCCGAGCGTATCCGCCGCCTCATACTGGCCGCGCGGCATGGCCTGCAGCCCGCCGCGGATGACTTCGGCCATATAGGCCGCGGTGAACAGCGTGTAGGCGAGCAGGATGCGGATCAGCCGGTCGAGCGTCACGCCATCGGGCAGGAACAGGGGCAGCATGATCGCCGCCATGAACAGCAGGCTGATCAACGGCACGCCGCGCACGCATTCGATGATGGCGGTGCAGACCCAGCGCACCAGCGCCATCTCGCTGCGGCGGCCGAGCGCCAGGCCGATCGCGAGCGGATAGCCCAGCGCCACGCCGAACACCGCGATCACCCCGGTGATGGTCAGCCCCCCCCACAGACGTGTTGCAACCGGCGGCAGGCCCGGCACGCCCCCGGCGAGCAACACCAGCATGGCGGCGGCAGCAACCCCCCAGGCCAGCAACAGGTTGCGGCCCCACCACGCGCGGCGGGTGCTGGCCAGCGCCATGGCGACCAGCAGTGCCAGCATGGTCGCGGGGCGCCAGCGTTCCTCGTAGGGATAGAGGCCGAAGATCGAGAACCAGAACTTTTCCCGGATGAAGGCCCAGCAGGCGCCGCTGCCGGCGCGGCAGTCCTGCGCCGTGCCGGCCCAGGTCGCGCCGAAAACGGCCCAGCCCAGCAGGGGCGGCAGCACCAGCCACAGCACCAGCAGGCAGGCCAGGGAGATCGCGATGTTCAGCGGCCCATCGACGCAGGCGCGCAGGAAACCGACGCTTCGGGCGGCCATGGCCATGCCTCAGCGCTCCATGATCTGGACGCGACGGTTGTAGATGTTCATGGCGAAGGAGGTCGCCAGGCTAAGCCCGAGATAGACCGCCATGAAGATCGCGATCACCTCGATCGCCTGGCCGGTCTGGTTGATCGAGGTATTGGCGATGGAGACGAGGTCGGGATAGCCGATGACGACCGCGAGCGAGGAGTTCTTGGTCAGGTTCAGATATTGGCTGGTCAGCGGCGGGACGATGACGCGCAGCGCCTGCGGCAGGATCACCAGCCGCATGATCCGCGCCGGGGCCAGGCCGAGCGCGCGCGAGGCTTCCCACTGGCCCTTGTGCACGCTCTGAATGCCGCCGCGCACGATCTCGGCGATGAAGGCCGAGGTGTAGATCACAAGCCCGATCAGCAGGGCGGCGAATTCCGGCGACAGCGCGTGGCCGCCCTCGAAGTTGAAGCCGGCGAGTTCGGGCCATTCCACGCTAGGCATGCCGAAGACCAGCGCGCCCAGGCCCGGCAGGCCGAACAGCAGGGCGAGGCCGGGCAGCAGGGTCGGGCGCCTGGCGCCGGTCGCCACCTGGCGCGCGCGTTCCCGGCGCAGCAGCAGCCACCAGCCGGTCAACGCCACGGCCAGCGCCGCGCAGAGCGCCCAGAGCGCAGGGTCGGCCACCAGCGCCGGCACCTTGATGCCGCGCTGTGACAGGAACAGCCCCGGCGCGGGGTTGATGGCGGCGCGCACCGGGGGCAACGCCAGGATGATCGCCTGCCAGAACACCAGTTGCAGCACGAGCGGCGTGTTGCGCACGACCTCGATCAGGCTGCCGGTCAGCGCCCGCAGCAGCGGGTTGTCGGACAGGCGCAGGATGCCGAGGCTGATGCCGAGGAACGTGGCCAGGATGCAGCCGAGCACCGCGACCCGCAGCGTGTTCAACAGCCCGACCGTCAGCGCCCGCGCATAGGAATTGGCCGGCGTGTAGGGGATCATCGCCTCGCCGATCGGGATGCCGGCGCTGCGGTCGAGGAAGCCGAAGCCGAGTTGCAGACCTCGCTTGGCCATGTTGGCCTGCAGGTTGCCCCAGAGCCACCAGCCGAGCGCCAC
>JBBQHE010000171.1:0-9805 GCA_038323655.1 Acetobacterales bacterium
ATGCGGCACTGGCGCGGGGTGTGCTGCACGTGACGGAGACGATGGTGACGGGCCTTGCGGCTTCGGGCACTGGCTGGCGGCTGGAAACATCGCGCGGGGCCGTGCGCGCCGGGAGGGTGCTATTGGCCGCCGGCGCCGGCACCGGGGTGCTGGCGGCAATGGTCGGGCTGCGTGTCCCGACGGTCGCCGAACCGCTGCACATGAACGTCACCGAGGCAACGGCGCCGCTGATCGGGCATCTGGTGCAGCACGCCGAACGCATGATCACGATGAAGCAACTAGCCGCGGGTCAGGTGGTGATCGGCGGCGGCTGGCCGGCACGGCTGGCCTCCGGCACCTGCCAGCCCCAGGTCGAGGCATCCAGCCTGTTCGGCAACCTGGGCCTGGCCCAGCACCTGGTGCCGCGCGTCGGCCGACTGCGGCTAATCCGCAGTTGGGCCGGGGTCAACACCACGGCAGATGGGCAGAGCATTTTGGGTAACGCTGCGGGTTTGCCGGGGTTGTTCTTCGCAGTGCCGGGGGATGCCGGCTACACGCTGGGGCCGCTGGTTGGGCGGCTAGCGGCGGCGGCGATGATGGGGCGCGACGGTGGCTTCGACATCGCACGGTTTTTGCCGACGCGCTTCGCTGCGGGTCAGTCCAACGCCGCCTGAATCTGTGCTGCCGCCGCCAACATCTCCGGCAAGAAGCGCGTGCGGAGATCCTCCACCGGCACGCGGCTGCTGGGGCCACAAATGTTGATGGAGCCGAGCGTCACCCCATCGGGCCCACGCAGTGGCACGGAGAGGGATCGCAGCCCCAGTTCCAACTCCTCATCCACCACGGCCCAGCCCTGCTGCCGCGCCTGCCGCACCTGTTCGCGCAACTGCGGCTTGGCGGTAATCGTGCGTGGTGTGCGCGCGACGGGCTCGCATTCATCAAGCACCCGATCGGACGCATCTGGCGACAGCCCGGCCAGCAATACGCGTCCTACCGAGGTGCAATAGGCGGGGGTGCGGCTGCCGACGCGCAGATCGACATTCACCAGATGCCGCGACGAGGGGATATGCAGGACGTAGAGCACGTCCGCCCCCTCCAGCACCGCGCCGTAGCAAGACTCGCCCAGGCGTTCGGATACCTGGACCAAGATCGGCCGCGCAACGTCCCAAACGCTGGCCGCGGCCAGGATGGACTGGCCGAGTTCCAGCACCTTCGGCGTCAGCGCAAAACGTTTACCGTCGGTGGTGGCATAGCCGGCCTGCACCAGCGTCAGCAGGAAGCGCCGCGCGCTGGCGCGCGACAGCCCGGCGGCCTCGGCGACTTCACTGAGGGTCATGCGCGGGCGGCTGCGGTTGAACGCTCTCAGCACCTCGAACAGGCGCAGTGCGGAATGCACGATCTCCCGGTCGGCGTCGCGCGGCTGGGGCGGGAGGGCGGCAAGTTGATGCATGGCGATCCAGAAAAGTTCGTCTGGCGAACATCGTAGCGTCGAACCACCCGCAGTGCGAATAAACCCTTGTTCACCTGGGGGGTATGCGGTTCACTCCGAGGCATAGTGTTCGCACAGCAGTGTTGCCGCTGGCAACGCCACCCGGAGAGAGCAGGCCATGTCCATCCGCAGCAACGACCGACTGACGCGCCGTTCGCTGGGAGGGCTTGTGGCCGCCGCTGCCGTGGCGACTCCCGTCGTGGCCCAGGCGCCCGTGACTCTGCGCTGGTGGTCGCCGCAGACCGCCCCAGCGCAACGCGAAGCTTACAACTTCCAGATACGCACCTTTGAGGAAGCCAACGCCGGCGTGCGCGTGGTGTTCGAGGCAACGAGCGACGAAGGCTATCCCGCGCAGATGGCCGCGGCCTTCGCCTCGGGCCAAGTGCCGTCGGTGGTGACGCATTTGCCGTCCTTCGCGGTCGCGACATACTGGGCGAACAACCTGCTGGAACCCTTTAACGATGTGATCCAGGCAATCGGGCCGGACAATTTCTACCCCGGTGCGAACCGCGTATATGAGATCACGCCGGGGCAGTTCGCCGGTACCGGCATCGGCAATTCCGCGGCCAATATGCTTTGGATGCGCCGTGACCTGATGGAGCGCGCGAACATAACCGCCGTGCCGCGCACCTGGGACCAGCTGCGCGATGCCTGCCGCCGGATGCAGGGCGGCGGCGTGTTCGGCGCACCGCTGCCGTTCGCGCGCAATTCGATGACCAGCCTAATTTTTATATGCTTCGTGCACGGCGCCGGCGGGCAGATTTTTTCGCCCGATCTTCAGGTTGCCGTGGAGAACGACGCCTTCCGGAATGCACTGGAATTCTACAAGTCGATGCGGGAGCTTTGCCCGCCTGGTGCGACCGGCTATTCCTGGGGCGACAGCCTGACCGCCTTCGTCGCCGGCGCCACCGCGACGGGCATCTACACGGGCCGGGTGCTGGCGAATGTCGCGGCGCAGAACCCGCGCATCGCCCCCTTCGTCACCTGCCACAACTACCCGACCATTTCGGCGCAGGTTCCGCACTGGACCTTCAACGATTTCCCCTCGGTCATGATCCCGAAGGTTGCGCCGAACATCGCCCTGGCCAAGCGCTTCGCGGCCCATCTGTTCCGCCCGGATGGCTATATCCGCCAGTTGCACGCGGCCCCGGGGCATGTGCTGCCGGTGCTCAAGACCATCTCTGCCATGCCGGCATACCAGGCAAACCCGTTGATCGAGGCCAACCGCGCCGCGGTCGACCTGATGAGCGAGAGTGCCGCGGCTGGCCACAACCTCGGCTGGGAAAGCACCGCGCATCGGCCGAACACCAAGGCGGGCCAGATCATCGCGAGCCATGTGCTGGCCGAGGCGGTGCAGCGTTTCGTCATCAACAACGAACCGATCGGCCAGGTCGTCTCGACCACGTCGCAGCGGCTTGAGCAGTTGATGCGCGCCTGAAGCGTGGCTGCCACCAACCCAGCCGACCGGCGGGATGCAGCGCTTGGGCTGATGCTGATCGCACCGACGGTGCTGATCTTCTGCGCGGTGATCGTCTATCCGCTGGTCTCGGCGCTGTACCTCAGCCTGTTCCGCATTTTCACGCCGACTCTGCAGGGCAGTTTCGTGGGGCTTGGCAATTATGCGGAACTGGCGGCATCGCCAGAGTTCTGGCGGTCGCTTTGGAACACCGTGGTCTGGACGGCGCTGACGCTGGCCTTGCAGATCATTTTCGGCATCGCCGCAGCACTGATGCTGAACCAGGCGATGGTCATGCGCAGCTTGGCGCGCAGCCTGATCCTGTTTCCCTATTTCGTCTCGACCGTCGTTGCGGTGCTGGTTTGGCGCTGGCTTTTCAATGACCTGTACGGCATCCTGAATCATCTGGCCATGTGGACAGGACTGCTGTCGATGCCGCTGGATTGGCTGGGCAGCATGCCGAATGCGATGATCAGCATCGTGTTGGTCGGCGCGTGGAAGTACTTTCCCTTTGTCGTCATCGCCATCCTCGCACGGCTCCAGACCATTCCAGAATCCCTCTATGAAGCCGCCTGCATCGACGGCGCGGGTGCCTGGGGCCGCTTCACTGACGTGACGCTGCCGCAGTTGAAGGATGTGCTGATGGTGGTGATCCTGTTGCGCGCCATCTGGGATTTCAAGGAATTCGACCTGATTTACCTGCTGACCGGTGGCGGCCCCGTGATCGCGACGCAGACGCTGCCGCTGATGGTCTACAAGGAAGCCTTCGGCCTGAACGAGATGGGGCGCGCCAGCGCCGTAGCCGTCGCGATGATGCTGGTCATGCTGTGCTTCATGCTGCTGTACCTTCGCATCTCGCGTGACGGAGAGCGCAAGTGAAACGTGGCATCCTGGGGCACATCGCCTTCAACCTGCTGGCCTGGAGCGTTGTCTTTATCACGGCCTTTCCACTCGTCTGGATGGTTATCACCTCGGTAAAGCCGCAGTTCGAACTCTTTCGCATCCCGCCGACATTCTGGCCGGAGACTGTGACCTTCGAGCATTACGTGCGGCTGCTGATCGAAACGCCTTTCATGCTCTACATGCGGAACTCGTTGATCCTTTCGACGGCGACAACCGTGCTGGTGGTGGCTGTTGCGACGCTGGGCGCGCATAGCTTGGTGCGTTTCCGCTATCGCGGGCGTGAGGCTCTCGCGCGGCTGGTGCTGTTCACCTACCTGCTACCCTCGGTCGTGCTGCTGCTGCCGCTGTACCTGATGATGGTCTGGCTCGGTGTCGCCAATTCACTGCTGAGCCTGGTCATCGCCTACACCACCTTTGCCCTGCCTTACGCCCTGTGGCTGCTGCGGAGTTTCATGCAGGGCATTCCCGACGATCTGGAGGCCGCGGCGCTCGTCGATGGCGCGACACGGATGGAGGCGTTCTTTGACGTCATCCTGCCGCAGGCCTTGCCGGGCATCATCTCGACCAGCCTTTTCACCTTCATCCTCTCCTGGAATGAGTATCTGTACGCGCTGGTCCTGGTGAACACCGACAGTGCACGGCCGCTCACCACCGGCGTGATGTCCATGCTGGTTAGCGCCTTCAACATCGAATGGTCCCTGCTGATGGCCGCTTCCGTCATGATGAGCCTCCCGCTCATCATCATCTTTGCCTTCCTGCAAAGTTACCTGACGCGCGGTTTCGGCGCCGGGGGCGTGAAGGGGTGACCGACACGCGATTAGAGGTCCGTTTCGATGGCGTGCAGAAGACGTTTGGCGCAGCCTTTGCCGTGCGTGACCTGGACCTGATCATCGCGGGCGGTGAATTTGTCAGCCTGCTCGGCCCGTCGGGTTGCGGCAAGACGACGACCCTGCGGATGCTGGCAGGGCTTGATTTTCCGACGGGCGGCCAGATTTCCATCGGCGGGCGCGTTGTCAATGACGTGGCGCCGGGCGCGCGCGACATTGCCATGGTGTTCCAGTCCTACGCGCTCTATCCGCACATGACCGTCGCCGAAAACATTGCCTATCCGTTGAAGAAGCGCGGCGTGGCCAAGGCCGAACGCGCGGTTCGCGTGGCACAGGTGGCCGAGACGCTGCAACTCGGCGCCCTGCTCGACCGCAAGCCGCGCCAGCTTTCGGGCGGTCAGCAGCAGCGCGTGGCGCTTGGCCGCGCGCTGGTGCGCGATCCGCGGGTCTTTCTGCTGGATGAGCCGCTGTCGAACCTCGACGCAAAGCTGCGCAACCACATGCGGGCCGAACTGGTCGAATTGCACCGTAGGCTCGGCCGCACCTTCGTTTATGTCACGCACGACCAGTTGGAAGCGATGACGATGTCAGACCGCATCGCCGTCATGCATGAAGGCGTGCTTCAGCAATTTGGCACGCCGTCCGATGTCTATGAACGCCCTGCCAACCTGTTCGTCGCGGGGTTCATCGGATCGCCGGGCATGTCGCTGCTGCGGGGTGAGGCTCATGGCGGTACGTTCCATCATCCGGCCGTGACGATGATGGTGGATGCCGCGGGCGGCTTGGTGCTTGGCATCCGGCCTGAGGACGTCATCCTCGGGGATGGTCCCTTCACTGCCCGGATCCGCCTGGTGGAACCCACCGGGCATGAGCAGATCGTGGCCCTGGCCCTGCCCGGCGGCGATGCGCTGACTGCGCGCGCCCCCCCCGACATGGCGTTGCATGCCGGCGACAACCTGGCATGGGGTGTGCGCGTGCCGCGCCTGCATATGTTCGACGCGGCCAGTGGCAAGCGTCTGCCGGTTGCCCCCGCCCAAGCCTGACAGGAGATTTTCGATGGACCGCAACAGCGTGGACTGGGCCGGGCCGATGCCCGCAGTCACCACACCCTTCACCGCCACGGGCGCGGTCGATCTGACTGGCTTCGCCGCCAACATCACGCGGCTGCTGGATGATGGTGCGACCGGCGTCGTCGCCTGTGGCTGCACCGGTGAATTCTGGTCGCTGTCGGCCGAGGAACGTCGCGCGCTCTACGGCAGCACGGTTGCCGCAACGCGTGGGCGCGGCACCGCCATCGTCGGCGTTGGCTGCGTCGGGCCGGGCGAAACGCTGGCCTTCGCGCAAATGGCGGCGGACGCTGGTGCGGATGGCGTGCTGGTCCTGCCGCCCTACTTCGTGAAGCTGACCGATGACGAGGTCTTCGTACATTTCGCCGCGGTTTCAGCGGGGTCGCCGCTGCCGATCATGGCCTACAACATCCCAGGCAATGCGGTGAATGCGATCTCGCCGGCGCTGGCCAAGCGTCTGGCGACCTTGGACAAGGTCGTGGCCATCA
Source organism: Acetobacterales bacterium (assembly GCA_038323655.1). Classification (GTDB taxonomy): domain Bacteria; phylum Pseudomonadota; class Alphaproteobacteria; order Acetobacterales; family Acetobacteraceae; genus Humitalea. The sequence goes on from JBBQHE010000171.1 coordinate 6,210, forward strand.
AGGAAAGCAGCGGTGACTGGAACAATTTCTACGGCACCTTGCTTGCCGTAAGGAATGAACTACGGGTGTTCTGCGGTCCTTCCTCGGTGTTCGGTGTGCCAGCGGTGACGCTCGGCGCCGATGGCACGGTCGATTGCTTCCCCAATGTGTGGAAGGGGTGCATCGACCTGTTCCATTCCGCCCGCGCCGGCCGCATGAACGAGGCAGAGGCCCTGCAGGCGACCTGCCGCCGCCTGACCGATCTGTTCGTCTCCGATGGCCGCACGCTGTATCCCGCGACCAAGGCCGCGATGGACCACCTGGGCTTTCCCGGCGGCGGCGTGCCGCGCGCGCCACTGTTGCCCTGCGTCGGCGAACCGCTAGAGGGGCTGAAGCGCGGCCTCGCGGCCCTCGGCCTGGGGCGCTAGGCGATGGATCTGCGTATCCGCGGCCGTCAAGCCATCGTCTGCGCCGCCAGCAAGGGGCTCGGCCGCGCCTGCGCCGAGGCGCTGGCGCGCGAAGGCTGCGACCTGACGCTGATCGCGCGCACCACTGGGCCGCTGGAAGAAGCCGCCGCCGAATTGCGCGCGGCCCACGGCGTGCGCGTCGCGACGGTCGCGGGCGATGTGAACACCGCCGCCGGGCGCGATGCGCTGCTTGCCGCCTGCCCTGCGCCTGATATCCTTGTTACCAGCCCCGGCACACGCCAGGTGCCAGGCGACTTCCGCACCTGGGACGAAGCCGAATGGCGACGCTGGTGGGACGAACATTTCTTCTCCGCCATCGACCTGATCCGCCGCGCCGCACCCGGCATGTGCGACCGCAAGTTCGGTCGCATCGTCAACATCAGCGTTTCGTTCATCAAGTTCCCGCAGGTCGGCTTCGCGCATAGCCACTCCGCCCGCGCGGGTCTGGCCGCCGCCATCGCCTCCATCGGGCGCGAATTGATCGGCCACAACGTCACGGTCAACAGCGTCTGCCCGGGGCTGTTCGATACCGATGCCCTGCGCACCAACCTGCACGGCCATGCCGCGCGCGGCGGCGTGACATATGAGGCGATTGTCGAGGACCGGTTGAAGAACTGTCCCGCTGGACGCTTTGCCGATCCGATCGAATGCGGTGACCTCGTCGCCTATCTGTGCAGTGCGCAGGCGGGCTTCATGACGGCGCAGAACATCGTCAATGACGGCGGTGTCTATCAGGGGCTGTTCTGACCATGCTGGAGCCGACCGGTCGCGTCATCGCACTGTCGGGCGCCTCGCGCGGCCTCGGAGCCGCCATCGCGCGCCGCCTGCACGCCGATGGCTACGCGCTGGCCCTCGGCGTGCGTGACCCCAAGGGCACGGCATCGCGTCTGCAACTGACCGGCCGCGCCAAAGTGACCTTTCATCGCTTTGATGCGACCTTACCCGCCGACGCCGCCGCCTGGATCGCTTCGGCCGTCGCCGTGCATGGCCGGCTGGACGGGCTGGTCAACAATGCCGGCATCCTGCGGCGCGTCACCTTCGACGACCCGAATGAGGAGGCGTTGGATGCAATGTGGGAGGTCAACGTCAAGGCGCCCTTCCGCACCATCCACGCCGCCTTGCCCTATCTGCGCGCGGCGGGGCATGGACGTGTGGTGAACATCGCCTCGACCGACGGCAAGCGCATCCGCGATGTCAGCGTATCGATCGGCTATGCCATGTCCAAGCATGCGCTGGTGGCGCTGACCCATGCCGCGCGGTTTGCGGGGCATGAGGCGGGCGTGCGTGCGACTGCCCTGTGCCCCGGCGCCGTCGACACCGAACTGCTGGCCGGGCTGCCGGGCGTGACGCCGGGCCCCGGCCGGCTGCAACCCGATACGGTGGCCGAGATCGTCAGCCTGCTGCTGCGGCTGCCGGACCAGGCGCATGTCGCCGAGATGATAGTCAACACACGGCTCGAATCGACACTGTGAGGAGACATCGCCATGACCGAGTTCCGCGTCGCCGCCTCGACCTTTCCTTTCCTCTACTCTCACACCGGCATCGGTGCGCTGCAGCACCTGGCCGGCCAGGGCTACCGCAATTTCGAGATGATGATCTTCCCGCCGCATCTCTGGCCAGCCGAGATGACGCCAGTGGGCAAGCGCGCGCTGCGCAACTGGCTCGATGGCGAAGGGGCTTCGATCACCTCCTTCTGCTACCCACTGCTCGACAACAATCCCAATAGTACCTGCTCGATCATGCGGCGCTACACGCTGGATCGCTACAAGGAAGCAATCGACCTTGCGGCCCTGGTCGGCTGCCCGCTGGTCTGCGCGATTCCGGGGGCCATCAATTCATTGATCAATCCGCCGGTGCCGTGGATGCGCGACTGGTTCATTCGTGGGATGCAAGAACTGGTTGCGCATGCGAAGGGTTCGAGCACCGAGGTGATCCTGGAAAACGTGCCCTTCACTTTCCTTCCTACCGCACAGGACATGCTGGATGTGGCGAATGAGATCGATGTCTCGGTCGGCATCAACTTCGACATCTGCAATAGCGCCTATATCAAGGAGGATGTGGTGGCCGCGATCCGCATGTTGGGCTCGCGCATCCGCAACGTGCATATCTCCGATACCGGGTTCGAGGCTTTCAAGCATGATCGCTTGGGCACCGGCATTGTCGCGCCCGGCCCGGCGGCGGCGGCGCTGCGGGAGATCGGCTACCAGGGGCTGACGGTGCTGGAAATCATCACCGACGCCGCTCAGCCCGGGACCGACCCGGACGGCGATCTCGCGGCCAGCCACGAGATCCTGGCCAGCCATGGCTGGGAACCCCGGCCCGGCAGAGGCTGATCGGCGCCCGCCCATCCGAGGGCAGCGCCAGCGCAATCGGTGCCTTGGACCGGGGTCGGCGCCAGCTCTTAGAGTCTGTCCGCGAACAAGCCGGACACCTTCAACAACCGAGCGATGGGCGCGCCGATCCGGCCATGGCAGTTTGTTGCAGTGCTGCCGCGGGCGATGGGACGGTCATGCCGCTTGGCTTCGTGCTGATCGTTGGCAGGACGGATGGCGCCGTGCCGGCCTGCCGCTATGCGGGCACGCCCTTGCCGCTGAGCCAGACGAACCGCCGCATGTTGTAGGCCAGGTTAACCAGTCCGACCTTCACCCGCGCCCGGGCGATGCCGATGGTCCGTACCACCATCCCCATCAACCCCTTCTGATGCGCAAAGACGTGTTCCACCTTGGACCGCACCACCGACTTGGCCGCATTGGCCCGCCGCATCCGCGCTGGCATCGGCCGCCCCTTCGGCTACTTGCGATGAATGCGCGAGACCAGGCCGCGCGCCGTCAGCATCGCCTCGTTCTTCGCCGATCGATACGCGGTGTCGGCCCACACGTCGCTTGCGGTGCCCGCGAAGGGATGCTCGAGTTGCACCTCATCAATTCGCCGCATGATCGCCAGCCGCGCCGGCGGCACTGGCCGGGGCAGGTAATAGACGCTGCTCCGGCTCAGCCGCAGCAGCGACGTCTGCCGCGTCAGCGGCAGGACATTGCCGCGGTCGATCATCGCTTTGCGCTCAGCAGGCCCGCCTTGCTGAGCGCGCCGGATAAAAAATCCTTCTCCAGCGTCAGCTCCCCGATCTTCGCATGCAGCAGTTTCAGATCGACA
>JBBQHE010000172.1:0-9754 GCA_038323655.1 Acetobacterales bacterium
GCCGGATCACGCTCAACAATGCCATGTCGATCACTCCATAGACCCCCGCCGTTCGCAGCAGGGAGAGGTTCAAACATGGGTCAATTCTCAGCAGAAAAATCCGGCCCTAACGGGTCAGGTCTCAGTGGAAATCAACACGCCGTCCTAATGCAGGCCGCGGATGGCGCGATCCTCGGTGCGGCAACAGCGGGGTAGTCGGGCGCGCGTTGGCCGGGCGGATGGCCCGGTTTCGGCGGGTTCGCGTCGCCGTCGCCGGCGATGCCGCCGTTCAGGCGGGCCGAGACTCCGAATACGACCCGGGCCGCGTTTCGCTGATCTCGCAAATGTCGAGAATTGCCAGCATGTAGATGCGGATCATGTCGAGGAAGTCGGGGATATCGACCCGCTCATCCGGCATGGTGTTGTAGCGGCCGCCGGGACCGCACACGATGCCTTCCATGCCGGCCGCGTGCTGCAAATGGGCGGCGTCGGTTCCGTAGTAGCCAGGCGGGCGGATTGCGCCGGTCGGCTGCGCTTGCCCGCGAACCTTTTCATAGGCGCGGTTCACCGCCTTCACGATGGGGCTGTCTTGCGAAACCTCGAAGGTCGGCATGGACGGGCGGCCGAGCATATGTTCGGGGGTCAACACTGTCTTCAGCCCAGGGAAACGCGCTTCAAGATCAGCGAGCACGGCGCGCATATCCGCCAGCACCTGTGCCTCGTTCTGGCCTGGGGCATAGCGGCAGGACCCCTTGATGCGCACAAAATCCGCGACCTGCGGTGGGCGCCACTCTGAAAACTCCTTGCCGAGCGCGCCATGCACCACGCCGACATGGCAACGATTGATGGCCAAATGTTCGGGGCTGAGTGCGCCGGAAAAGGTCATGGCATTGAGGCGCGGTATCACGTCGCAGGCCGCCATGATCGCATCCACCGCTTCCTCGCGCTTGGACAGATGCCGGGTATTGCCGGTGAGCTCGATGATGAAGGTGAAGGCGGCAGCATGCATACTGAGCGCCTGGAGATCGGTCGGCTCGGCATTGATGAAGTAGTCGGCGCGCAGACCCTGCTTGATGAATGCCAGCGTACCGACGCCGCCCTGCAATTCGCCGACGACGAAGGTGAGAATCACATCGCCCTTCAGCGACACGCCGGCATCCATCAAGGTTTTCACCGCACAATAATAGGCGGCGTCTCCGGCCTTCATGTTGGAGACGCCGATGCCGTAGATGAATCTGTCGTCGATCACGCCGCCGACGGGATCAACCGTCCAACCCTCGGAGACCGGGTTGGTATCGACATGACCGTTGAACATCAAGCAGTGGCCACCGCCGGTGCCGCGCCAACGGCCAATGGCATTGACTCGTTCGCCCTCCACCGGCGTCAGTTCCGATTCCAGGCCGAGGCCGCGCATGCTTTCCGCCATGAATTCGGCCAGCACGCGTTCCCCCGGCGTCTGCGAATGGCTGCGATGGCGCACCATCTGGGCCAAGAAATCGAGGCAGGCACGTTCATCGACACTGGCGATGAGCTTATCGGAATTCATGTTCGTTTCCTCCGGTCTGCAAACGTGGCACCGCGGCCATCAATTGCGCCGTGTAGGGGTGGCTGGGGCCGTGCGCGGCAAGGTCCTCGATGGAAATCGTCTCGACCAGCTTGCCGCGATGCATCACGGCGATGCGATGCGCGATCTGCCGCACCAGGTTGATGTCGTGGCTGATGAACAGATAGGCGGCACCAGTCTCACGCTGCAATTCGACGAGCAGGCGCACCACGGAAGCCTGCACCGAGACGTCGAGCGAACTGGTCACCTCGTCGCAGATCACCAGGCGCGGGCGCGGCGCGAAGGCGCGGGCAATGGCCACACGCTGCTTCTCCCCGCCCGATAGCTGGTGCGGGTAACGGTTTGCGAAATCTGCCGGGAGCCGAACCGCCTCCAGCATCTTGGCAATGGCCGTCTCGATCCCCAGCCCCTCGGGGTCGCCGTAAAGCTTCAACGGGCGGGAGAGAATTTCGCGGATGCGGTGGCGCGGATTGAGCGAGGAATCCGGGTGCTGGAAAACGATTTGAACGTCGCGTCGGTAGTCACGCCCCATTTGCGCGGCACCGGCGATGACGCGGCCGGCAACGGTCAACCTTCCTTCGAACGGCGCGAGGCCGGTCAGGGCGCGTGCCATGGTGGATTTGCCGGACCCGCTTTCACCGACGATGCCAAGCACCTCGCCCGGCCTGACGGTGAGCGAGACATTCTCCGCCCCAAGCACGCCGCGCGGCTTGCGGCCGAACAAACCGGAGAGAAAAGCCGGGCGGCCATAGTGCACGGTCATATGTTTCGCCGCGACAAGCGGTGTGGCGTCGCCCGGCATGGTGTTCACCAGCCGCTCCTCCGGCCGCGGCACGGCGGCGAGCAAGGTGCGCGTGTACTCATTCCGTGGCGCGCCAAAGACCTCGGCCGTGACACCCTGTTCGACGATGCGGCCGCGATGAATAACGGCAACGCGATGCGCCAGGCCGGAGACGATGGCCAGGTCGTGCGAAATGTACAGCGAGGCAACACCGGTCTCGGCCTGCAACGTGGCAAAAAGATCAAGAATCTGGCGGGATGTCACCACGTCCAGCGCCGTGGTTGGTTCATCGAAGATGATGCAGTCTGGCCGGCAGGCGAAGGCGGTGGCGATGACCACGCGCTGCTTCTCCCCGCCCGAGGCTTCGTGCGGATAGCGCCGCAGCATCGCGGCCGGATCGCGCAGGCCGACACGGGCGAACATCGCCTCCGCCTCCGCCCGTGCCGCGGCGGGCGACAGGCCGCGATGCAGTTCCAGGCTTTCGGTGATCTGGCGTCCCAGTGTCAAAGTCGGATTCAGCGACGTCGAAGGGTCCTGGAAAACCATGCCGATGCGCGCACCGCGCAGCGCGGTGAGCTGCTTGGGCGTCAGCGCCCGCAGATCCTCGCCGGCCAGGCGCAGCGTTCCGGCACGCTCCACCGCATTTGCCGCCAGGTACCGCATAATCGCCCAGGCCAATGACGTCTTGCCGGAACCGGATTCGCCGACCAGGCCCAGCATTTCGCCCCGTGCGACGCTGAGGGAAACATCGTGCAGCGCGCGCATCGAGCCGAGTGGCGTGGTGTAGTCCAGCGTGTAGCCCGCCACTTCCAGGACCGGCTTCATGTACGTGGATTCAACGCATCGCGCAGCCCATCGCCCAGCAGGTTGAATCCCACCGCGACCAGCGCGATCGCGATCGATGGCCACAGGATCATCCAGGGGCTCAGATGCATGAACCGCCGCGCCTCGCTGACCATCAGCCCCCATTCGGAGGACGGCGGCTGCGCGCCGAGGCCGAGGAAGGACAGCGTCGCAAACAGCATCACCGCAAAGGCGACGCGGATGCTCATCTCGACCACGATCGGCGCCACCACATTGGGCAGCATTTCGCGGATGACGATGTACAAGGCGCCCTCGCCGCGCGCGACCGCCGCGTTCACGTAGTCCTGCCGCCGCACGGCCAGGGCGACGGATCGCGTGATGCGCGCCATGCCCGGGGTAAAGGTGATGGCAATCGCCAGCACGGCATTCTCCGCTCCGCGGCCCATGGCCGAAACGATGAGCAGCGACATCAGCAGGGAGGGCAGCGCCATGACGGCATCAACCGTGCGCATGATCGCTTCATCGGCCTTGCCACCGAGAAAAGCGGAAGCCGTGCCGAGCACCGCGCCGGCCAGCGTGCCCAGCAGAGTGGCCAGCAGTGCGAGCAGCACGGTGGCCCGTGCGCCGACCAGCAGCCGGCTGAGGATATCGCGCCCCAGCTGATCCGTGCCGAGCCAGTGATCCACGCTGGGTGGCTTGTAGCGGCGCAGCACGCCCAGTGCTTCGGGGTTGTGCGGCGCCAGCGCCGGCCCGAACAGCGCCAGCAGCAGCACCAGCACGACCAGTGACAACCCGATGGCGCCCTGCGGCGAACGCACAAGGCGATGCAGAAGCTCAACCATATTGGATTCGCTTGTCGAGCGCGGCATAGGTCAGATCGGCCAGCAAATTCATGACGCAGTAAGTTGCCGCCAACACCAGCGCAGCCGCCTGGATCATCGGCAGATCGCGGTTCTGTACCGCAACGATCAATTGCCGGCCGATGCCGGGAATGGCGAAAATCTCTTCCACGACGATGATGCCGCCGAGCACATAGCCCACATCCAGCGCAACGATGGTGATGGTCGGCAGCAGCGCGTTACGCAGCGCGTGACGTCGCAGCACCAGCCCCTCCGGCAATCCCTTCAGCCGGGCGGCGCGCACGTAGTCGGTGTGCAGCGCATCCACCACCTCGGAACGCACCATGCGCGAGACATGCGCGATCAGGATCAGTGAAACCGTTGCCACCGGCAGCACCAAATGTCGCACCGCCTGCACCGGATCTTCCAGCAGGGGCACATAGCCCGTGGCCGGCAACCAGCCCAGCAGATCGGCAAACAGCAGGATACCGAGCGTCGCCGTGACGAATTCGGGAAAGGACACCCCGAGGTAGGACACGAGCCCAAGCCCGATATCCACCGCCCCTCCGCGCCGCACCGCCGCCAGGATGCCAAGCGGCAGCGCCACCACCAGCATCAACAGGATCGACAGCACCGCCAAAAGCAACGACCGCGACAGGCTTTCGACGATGGTGGGCAGCACATCCAGGCCACTGGTCATCGAGACGCCGAAATCGCCACGCACCACGCCGCCGAGCCAGTGCAGGTATTGCACCCAGACGGCGTCATCCAGGCCAAGCCGCGCCCGCAGCGCCGCCAATTGCTCGGGCGTCGCGTTCTCCCCCATCAGCATCACGGCCGCATCGGCAGGCAGCACCTGGGTGATGCCGAAGACGATGACCGACACGACCAGCAGCGTGTAGAGGATCAGCCCGAAGCGGCGCAGCAGATAGCGGCCCGACATTGGCGATCAGCCTCGCCGCGGCGCGCCGGTGCCCAGCCAGACATGATCGAGCCGGAACACCGCGCCGCGCGGATGCAGCACGCGCCCCTGCACGTAAGTCCGCTCCGCCGCCAGCAGGTCGAAGAAGACGGGGATGATGCTGGGCACGTCGCGATGCATCAGCGCCTGCGCTTGGCCGTAGAGTTCGCGGCGTCGCGCGGTGTCGGCGGTGGTGCGCGCACCCAGGATCAGCGCGTCGAATTCCGCATTGTTCCAGCGCGTCTCGTTCCAGGTGGCGTCCGATGTATAGAGAAGCGAGAAGATGCCATCTTCCGTCGGTTGCATGTTGTAGAAGCCGATATAGAAGCTGCCCTTGCGCCAGACCTGCGCGAGGTAGGTGGCGTGCGGCATGGTCTGCACCTCGATATCAAAGCCCGCGGGCTTGGCCATCTCCTTCAGGGCAACGGCGAATTGCGTGCGCACGGCGGGACGGTCGGAGGCGATCAGCGTCGCCTTCAACCCATTCGCATGACCGGCTTGCGTCAACAGCCTGCGGGCGGCGGCGATGTCGGCCTCGCGCTGCGGCTGCTGCCGGTGGTAGCTGTAAGCGGCGTTCAGCGGCGTATCATTGCCCTTGGTGCCGAACCCCTCGGTGACGAAATCCGTCATCGCGCCGCGGTCGATGGTCAGCGCCAAAGCCTGGCGCACGCGGACATCGTTCCAGGGCGCGGTGTCGCAGCCGAAATTCAGGTTGCAGAACTGCCCCGATGGCGTGCGCAGCACGCGCACGCCGCCGCCGCGTTGCAGCCGCGCGAATTCCGTCGGCTGCACCGCCATCATCGCATCCGTGCCGCCCGACATCAGCGCCGAGCCCTCGGCCGTCGGGTCGGGATAGATCACCACCTCGACCCTATCGAGATAAGGGCGGCCGGGGGCGTGGTAGTTCGGGTTTCGCTCCACCACCACCAACCGCTCAGGCTCGTAGGAGACCAGCTTGAAGGGGCCGGTGCCGATCGCCTCGCGGTCCAGCCGGGCGAGGCCAGGCCCCTTGCTCAACGCGGCGGGGACGATCCTGGCGTTGGTGTAGGCCAGCGTCACCGGCAGGTCGGCATTCGGCGCCCGCAGGGTGAAGACGACGTTGCGGCCCTCGCCGGCCTCCACCTTCGCGATCGGCCCGATATTGTTGCGCGCGGCAGAGGCGGTGGCGGGGTCGAGCATCGCCTCGAAGGAGGCGACCACATCGGCCACACCGCAGGGTGAGCCATCGTGGAAGGTCAGCCCGGCGCGCAGCACGAAGGTCCAAGTCGCAAGATCGCTGCTGGCGGCCCAGGATTCCGCCAGGTCGGGCTCCGGCGTCATGTCGGTCGAGAGCCGGGTCAGGCCGCTGTAGAGCAGCTCTGCCACCAGGTATTCCGGGTTCACCCGCACCAGCAGTGGGTTCAGCTTGCCCACCGCCTGGTCGACGCTGATGCGCAAGGTGCCGCCCCGGCGGGGCGTGCCCTGGGCCTGGCCAGTGGCGGGCACCAAGGTGGCCGGCACAAAGGCGGTACCCGCGGTGGCGGCCAAAAGCTGGCGGCGGGTTGCGTCGAAGCTCATGGCTCGGATCCTCCGGGAATGGGACGGTCGGAAAGGTGTAGAAGCAAGGCGCGGGCGAGACTGGTCAGGTCGCCAACGGTGGTGAATTCGTCGGGGCCGTGGGTTCGGTTGTCGGGGCGCGACAATCCGCCGAGCAGGATTTCCTGGAGTCCGGCCTGCTGCACGAAGCCCATGTCGGAACTGCTGGAGGCACCCCAGCGTCCGAAACTTTCCATCGGCCAGCCGAAGCCGGCCGAAAGCGCCGCCTGCCAGCGTGGCCAATAGGCACCGCCCGCATCGGGCGCCACCACCGGGTCTAGCCGGCCGACCAATTGCGTCGTGACTGCCAGCGCGCTCGCTTGGGCGGCGCCATGGGCGACGGTGGCCTCGATCTCCGCCAGGGCGTCCGCCATCGTCTCCTCCGGCATCACGCGTCGGTTCACCAGGATGCGGCAGAGGCCAGGCAATGCGGAGCCCTTGGCGCCGCCCTGCACGGCGGCGATGGACAGTCGCGCCATGAGGGGCTTGCCCGCCAGATGCGGCGGCGGCGGCAAGGCGGAGGCGCGCAGCTCCACCCGCGCCTTCAGCGCCATCAGCGCGGACAGCACAGGCAGCGCCTGTTCCACCGCATTGATGCCGCCCTCCCCGGCATTGCCGGAATGCGCGGCGCGGCCCTCGACGCGGATCGCGACATCGAGGCTGCCGAAGCAGCCGGCCCAGATGCGCGGCACGGCGCCACCATTGAGGCAGATCAGGTGGTCGCCCTCGATCAGCCCCTGCTCGGCCAGATGGCGGATGCCGGGGTAGAGGCCACCCTCCTCATCGGTGCAGAACAGCAGCACCGGGTCATGGGCGAGCGGGATTTCGGCCTCACGCGCTGCCTCCAGCGCCAGCAACGTGGCGGCGATGCACCCCTTCATGTCGGCAGCACCACGGCCGTACAACGTCTCACCGTCCTGCGTCAGGGCGAAGGCTTCGCGGGTCCAGCCCGCGCCCGGGGGCACGGTGTCGGTGTGGAAGTAGATGTTGCAGGCGGGGCGGCGGCGCCTTGTCGGCGCGCCGATGACATTCATCCGAGCACCCTCGGCCTGGCCTTCCGTGGTGCGCCACAGCGCCTCCGGCACCTCCACGCGGTGGAAGCCAAAGCCGAGCGGCGCGAAACTCTCCTCCAGCACATCGGCAAACCGCGCATAGCCAGCGCCGGGCGGGAAGCTGGTGTCGACCGCCAACAGGCGGCCGAGCGTGTCCAGCGCCGGTTGCGTCCGGTTGGCCAGGGCTGCCTCGATGCGCGTCTGCGAAATTGCCGCAAGCCTCATTTCTTTGTAGAATTGCAGTCTGCCGTTCAGGGACCCACTCTTGTCAAGCAATAACCCGTCCGGCGAGGCCCATGCCGGCCGCCTCTTCCTGCCCCTGCACGAGAGGCTGACGCGCCAGCTTTCCGACGAGATTCTGATGGGTCATTGGCCACCCGGCACCCGCCTTGCCGGTGAGACCGAACTGGCACTGCGCTTCGGCGTCGCCGTCGGCACCATGCGGCGCGCCCTGGCGTCGCTGGTGGCAGAAGGACTGCTGGCGCGAAGGCCGCGGCTCGGCACGGTGGTGACGGGGCGCAGCCCGGAGCATTCGCTGCGCTTCTTCTTCCAGTATTTCCGGCTGCATGGCCTGGATGGCGGATTGCTCCATTCGCGGGCCAAGACGCTGGCCGTGGCCGAGCATCCGGCGGATGCCGTGGCGGCGGCGCGGCTCAGGGTCGCCCCGGGCAGCGCGCTGCTGCACCTGCACCGCCTGCGCCTGGTGGAGGACGAGCCGGTGATGTCCGACCTGTTCCGCATCCCCGCCGCCCATGTGCCGGGGCTGACGCGTGAGGCGGCATTGCTGCCGGAACTGTTGTATCGACACCTGATCGACGCCTACGGCATCCGCGTCACCGCCGTGCGGGAGGAGTTGCGCGCCGAGGTGGCCACCGCCGAGGACCGCGCCCTGCTGTGCCTGCCCGACCCCGCCGCGGTCCTCGTGATCGATGCGGTGGTCTTCGACCAGGCCGGCGCGCCGCTGCTGCTGGCGACGCAGCGTGCCAGCACGGCGCGGCACCGCTACGTCAACGAGATCCGATAGGCTGAATTTTCCCCAGGCTCCCCAGGTGTCTGGGCATCAGGAGGCGCTGGTGATGCGCTCCACCGACACGTCGCGGCCGTCGCGGATTTCGTAGAGTTCGAAGTCCCGCGCGAGCAGGCTGCCATCGGCCTTGAAGTCCACGGAGGAACTGGCGCCGTCATAATTGATGGTCCGACCGGCGCGCAGCGCGGCAAGGCCCTCGGCAACGGTCGTGACACGCTCGCCCGGGCCATTGGCAATGCGCGGGATCGCGGCTTTCACCGCATCGACATCCGTTGTGTTGGCGGCGGCCATGGCAAGCAGCAGCACGTTGATCTGATCGTAGCCGGCCGAGCCGAAGGGAAGCTGCACCTCGCCATTGGGGGTGCGGCCCATGAAGCGGAGGAAGGCATCGTAAGCCGGGCTGCCCACAGGCGGGACAGGGAAGCCATGCAGGATGCCATTGGCGGCCGCCCCCACGGCCGTCTTGAATTGCGGGCCGACGGCGAAGGAGATGGTGAAGACGCGGCCGCGATAGCCGGCGCGGAAGATGTCGCGATAGACGGCGGTGAAGTCGGCCACGTAACCCGGAATGAAAACAGCGGGCGGGTTGCCGCGAAGCAGCCGGTCCACCTCGGCGCGGAAGCTGGGCTGGGTCGTGTTGTAGAAGAAGGGCTCGTTCACCACGCGCCCGCCGGCCTCCTCAAAAGATCGGCGGAAGCTCGCGACCAGGGTGGTGGCGAAGTCGTTGTTGGGGCCGGCCAGAGCGATCTCGCGGTAGTTCTGCCGAACCGCCAGGCGCGCGATGGCAACGGCCCAGGCAGCGTTCAGCGGCTGGAAGTTGAACAGCAGCCCGCGCTTGTTGGCGGCGGGGATATCGTCGGACGACGAGGTGCAGAACAGCAGCACATTGGCAGCCTCGACCAGCGGCAACACGCCGAGCGTGACCGAGGAAGCCCACAGGCCGAGCAACGCCGTCACCCGGTCCGCATCGATGAGCTTGCGCGCGGCGCGCACCCCGGCCTCGGGGTTGGTCTCGTCATTCTCCTGCGTAAGCAGGATGCGCCGACCGAGGATGCCGCCCTGGCTGTTCACGAGCTCGACGACGCGGCGATGGGCCTCCGCGAGTTCCGGGCCGGATTGCGCGCCGCCGCCGGTGTTGGGCGTGAGGCTGCCGATGCGGATCGGCTCATTGG
>JBBQHE010000173.1:0-9676 GCA_038323655.1 Acetobacterales bacterium
GGTCCATGCGCCGGCCGTCCAGCCGGCGCAGCAGCACGTCGATCGGCTGCAACCCGGCCAGGGTCTTCAGGTACAGCAGGCCGTTGCGGACGGTCAGGTCGCCGCCCTCGACCAGCGAACAGCCCAGCTCGCGCGCCAGAAGCAGGTGCTCGAACCAGAAGGGGTGGCGGGTGCCGGGCGTCAGCAGTGCGACGGCCGGCGTGTCGCGACCAGGCAGGTCGGGGTGGGCCGCCTGGGTCAGGCTGTCCTGCCAGAGGTCGTAGAAGGGGCGAAGCGGCCGCGGCGGGGCAGCGCGCAGCGACTCGGGCATGGCACGGGAAATTTGCCGGCGGTTTTCCAGCACCAGCCCGAAGCCGGCGGCGCGGCTGGTGCGGTCGGACATCACCTGCCAGGCGCCATCGGCCGACCGCACCAGGTCGGCGGCATAGCAGGTCATGAGCGACCGGGCCGGGCTGTCGCCAGCACCCGGCACCGTGGCGCGGCAGGGGCGCAGGAAGCCGGGGTTGGCGAAGACCAGAGCGGGCGGGATCAGCCCCTCGGCGACCAGCGATTGCGGGCCGTAGACATCGGCCAGCACAAGTTCCAGCAGGGTCGCGCGCTGGGCGAGGCCAGTTGCCAGCGTGGCGAATTCCGCGCCCGACAACGGCAGCGGCACCGGGTCGCAGCGCCAGGCGGCCAGTGCCCCTGGCAGCAGGCTGCCGATGCCATCGGCGGCGAAGCCGGCATCGAGCCTACGCGCGCGTTCGGACAGCCCATCGCCCGGCAGGTCGGCCAAGGCGCCCATCAGCCCCTGCCAATGGCCGCGGATGCGGCCACGGCCATCCACCATCTCGTCGCTGGCGGCCATCAGCCGGCCTCGGTCAGGGTCAGCCCGGGCCAGCCGTGGGGGGCATCAGGCCCGCCGGCGGGGAGACATTGGCACAGGTGCCCGACGGAATAGCCGCAGGCATTGTGCAAAAAATACCCGCACGCGTTCGTCACACGATACCCGCACGCGTTGGTCACACGATACCCGCACGCGTTGTTCACTCGATATCCGCACGCGTTCTCCACGAGGTGAAACTGTCACGCGCCGCGCCGCAGGTCGAGGGTCCGCGGCTGATCGGCACCCGTCACCGCACGCGGTTCGGCCATCGGCCCCGGGGTATGGCCGAAAGCGAAGAAGCGTGAACGGCGCCGCGCCTCGGCCTCATTCGCATTGACCGGGAAGGTGTCGTAGCTGCGGCCGCCCGGATGGACGACGTGATGCGACATCCCCCCCAGCGACCGCCCGGTCCAGCGATCATACAGGTCGAAGACCAGGGGCGTCTGGGCGGCGATGGTCGGGTGCAGGGAGGATGGCGGCGACCAGGCCTTGAAGCGCACGCCGGCGACGTATTCCCCCGCCGTCTCGGTCGCCCAGAGCGGCACGGCGCGGCCGTTCACCGCCAGCGCATGGCGTTCGGGGATGAAGCCCATCGCCTTGACCTGGAGCCGCTCGGCGCTGCTGTCCACGTAGCGGACGGTGCCCTGGGCGGTGTTTTCCTCGGGCAGCACATGCCAGGGTTCCAGCGCGTGGCGCAGTTCCAGGTGCACGTCGCGGATCGTGGTCTCGCCGACCAGCGGGAAGCGGAATTCGGCATGGGGGGCGAACCAGGCCGGGTCGAGCGGCGTGCCGAGGGCGGAGAGTTCCGCCAGCGCATCACGGAAATCGGCCATGCAGTAGTGCGGCAGCAGGAACTCGTCATGCAGCCGGGTGCCCCAGCGCACCAGGCGCCGGTCCCAGGGCCGCTGCCAGAAGGCGGCCACGGCCGAGCGCATCAGCAGCATCTGTGCCGCCGACATCTGCGCATGGGGCGGCATTTCGAAGGCGCGGAACTCGACCAACCCACGGCGCCCGCCGGGGCCGTCGGGGGAAAACATCTTGTCGATGCAGAACTCGGTGCGGTGGGTATTGCCGGTCATGTCCGCCAGCAGGTGGCGGAACAGCCGGTCCACCATCCAGGGCGGCGCATCCTGGCCCGATTTGATGCGGGAAAAGGCGATCTCCAACTCGTTCAGCGTGTCCATCCGCGCTTCGTCCACGCGGGGGTGCTGGCTGGTCGGGCCGATGAACAGGCCGGAAAACAGGAAGGACAGGGACGGGTGGTTCTGGAAGAAGCCGACCAGCGACTTCAGCAGGTCTGGCCGGCGCAGGAAGGGGCTTTCCTCGACCGTGGCGCCGCCCATCACGACATGGTTGCCGCCACCGGTGCCGACGTGGCGCCCGTCCAGCATGAATTTTTGGGTCGCCAGACCCACCTGGCGGGCTTCCTCATACAGGGTCTCGGTGCGGGACACCTGTTCGGCGAAACTCGTCATGGGGTGGATGTTCACCTCCAGCACGCCCGGGTCCGGCGTGACGGAAAAATCCTGCAAGCGGTCGTCGGAGGGCGGCAGGTAGCCTTCGATGAAAATCTTCTGGCCCATTTCGGCGGCCGTCGCCTCGATGGCGGCGACCAGTTCCAGCCAGTCCTCGGCCGCCACCAGCGGCGGGCAGAAGACGTGGATGAGGCCGTCGCGCGGCTCCACGGCCAGGGCCGTGCGGACCAGCTCAGGCTCCTCGCGGCCCACTTCCGGCAACGCCTGGGCGCTGGGGCGGAAGGCGGGCGGCAGCCCCTTCGTGCCCACGCGCTCGCGGATCATCTGCTGGCTGGGCAGGGCATCGACAGGCGCGAAGGGATCGCGCTCCGGCTCCACCACGGCGGCGATGGAGGCGTCCTTGGCCCAGGCCAGGCTGTCCAGCGGCAGGCGCAAGCCGATCGGGCTGTCGCCCGGGATCAGGAACATCGGGCTCGCAAGCCCGTCCGCATCCTGGAAGAACCAGGCGCCCGACTGCCAGCGGCGCGCGCCTTCGGCCAGCACCCGGCGCAGCGGCAGGACGGAGCCGACCGAGGCCGCCAGCCCCTGGCCAAAGACGCGGGCCAGGCGCTTGCGTTCCAAGGGGTCGCGCAGCTTGGCGTCCTCGGCCACCACATTCGCCGGCAGCCGCTTTTCGCGCCACAGGTAGTAGTGGATGTCCTCATGCGCCGGCAGCACCAGCGAAGGGTCCACCTGGAGCCTTTCGGCCAGGATAGCGGCGAAGCGCGCGGCGTCCGCCGGCGTCGCGGTGCCGATGTCGTCGTCGGAGGCCAGCAGGGCAGGGTCGGTCCAGACCGGCTCGCCATCCAGCCGCCAATGGGCCGACAGCGTCCAGCGCGGCAGTTGCTCGCCCGGATACAGCTTGCCCATGCCGTGATGCAACACGGCCCCCGGCGCCCAGAGGGGTGCCAGGCGCCGCATCAGCCGGCCGGCCATGGCGCGCTTGGTCGGCCCCATGGCATCGGTGTTCCACTCCGGCGCTTCCATGTCGGTCGCCGAGACGAAAGTCGGCTCGCCGCCCATGGTCATGCGCACGCCGTGGCGTTCCAGGATCGTATCGACACGGGCGCCGGCGGCCTGGATGTCCTGCCAGGTCCGGTCGGCATAGGGCTTGGTGGTGCGCGGGGTCTGCCGGATGCGGGTGACGCGCATCTCGAAGCCGAATGCGACATCGGCCTTTTCCACCAGGCCCGAAATGGGGGCGGCGGAGAGGGGTTCGGGGGTCGCGGCCAGCGGGATATGCCCCTCACCGGCCATCAGCCCGGAGGTGGCGTCGAGCCCGATCCAGCCGGCACCTGGCAGATAGACCTCGGCCCAGGCATGCAGGTCGGTGAAGTCGGTGGTGGGGCCATCCGGCCCCACCAGCGGCTTTTAGTCGGCGACGAGTTGGATCAGGTAGCCCGAGCAGAAGCGTGCGGCGTAACCGAGGTGGCGCAGCAACTGCACCAGCACCCAGGCGCTGTCGCGGCAGGAGCCCTGGGCGCGGCCCAGCGTCTCCTCCGGGTCCCAGACGCCGGGTTCCAGGCGGACGATGTAGGCCACACTTTCCTGCACCATGCGGTTCAGCGCCACCAGCATGTCGATGGTGCGCGGGTGGCCGTCGCGCGGCACCGCGTCGATCAGCTTTTGCAGGTGCGGCCCCGGGGTTTCCATCCGGCGGAAGGGGGCAAGTTCCTGCTCCAGCACCGGGTCGTAGGCGAAGGGGAAGGTTTCGGCTTCCGGTTCCAGGAAAAAGTCGAAGGGGTTGATGGTCGCCATGTCGGCGACGAGGTCCACCGTCACGTCGAAGTGCGTGACCCGTTCGGGAAAGACCACGCGGGCCAAGAAATTGCCCTGCGGGTCCTGCTGCCAGTTCAGGAAATGGGGCTTGGGTTCGATGGTCAGGCCGTAGGAGACGATGGGCGTTCGCGCATGGGGGGCGGGGCGCAGCCGGATGGTCTGCGGGCCGAGGGTGATCGCGTGGTCGTAGCGATAGGTGGTCTTGTGCGTCAGCGCGACGTGAAGGGGCATCGGTGTTCCGCGACGGTCGTTATGAAGATGGTCTTTAGCGGGCTAATGCCCGCCCGCTAACCCCGATTGTGCGTTGCACGCGTGCTTGGGGTGCCGCGTACCCATCCCGCAGCCGCACGCAGGGGGGCCGGGGGGCGCATATTTCCAAGACATGCTGCGGTCGACCGCCGGGCCGGTGGCCAGTGCGGCGGCGTGCCCGGTCAGGCGGTCGGCAGGCCGATCGGCACGGGGCTGACCAGCGCCTTGCCGATGAAATCGCCGAAGGACGCCACGCAGCGATCGCCGACGCGATAGAAGATGCGCCCGTCGCATTGGGCCAGCACGTCGGCGCCGCTGACGGAAATCTGCATCTCATCCGGAGGCGGCGTCCAGCCCGGGAGCAGGGCTGCGTTCTGCACGTTCAGTCCGCGCTGCAGGCGCCCCGGAACGCCCAGGAACCAATAGACGTAGGCGGTTTTCGGGCAGCCCCGAAGCCGCGCCGGGTCGATGACCGACAGGTTCTTGTAGGCCCCGACCGTGGGCTTGATGTGCACGCTGCACCAGGCGGCATCCGCCCCGGGGCGCCAGTCGCAGACCCGCACGATCTTGCCGAAAAGCCCCTGCCGCGACAGGTGGATAAGCCTGCCCTGTGTGATGGCGCGCAGCTGCGCGGAGGTCGGCGGGAATGCGAGGAGCGGCATGGTCATACCCCGATCGGGTCATCCGCCACACCAGTCCCACGGTCCGCCGCATGGCCGCCAGTGACGTTGTCTTGTGCTCAATAGCCCCGGGCGGGGTCGACCGCGAACAGCAGCGGCTGCCCCGCCTCCAGCCTGGCGAAGTTCTCCAGCACCAGCCGCGCCAGCGCCGGGCCGAAGGGCGCCGCGGCGATATGCGGGGTCAGCGTGATCGCCGGATGCGCCCAGAGCGGGCTGTCCCGCGGCAAGGGCTCGGTCGCCATCACATCCAGATGCGCATGGCCGATGTGGCCGGTGTCCAGCGCCGCGATCAGCGCGGCCTCGTCCACCTGGCCGCCGCGGGCGGCCGAGACCACTACAGCCCCCAGCGCGAGCCGCGCGAGTTCGGCCGCACCCACGATGCCGCGGGTCTGCGCCGTCAGCGGCAGCAGCACCACCAGCGCCGCCAGGCCTGAGAGGAAGGCGGGCAGGCTGTCCATGCCGGCGAAGGTCTCGACGCCCGGGACGGTTTTTTGCCCGCGTGACCAGCCACGCAGCGCAAAGCCCAGCCGGGCCGCGACATCGGCCAGGCCCAGGCCCAGCGCGCCCAGCCCCATGATCCCGACCGGCCAGGTGCCGGCATCGCGCTGCGGCCAGCGGTGCCAGGCCCGGTCGCGCTGCTGCCGGTCATACAGCCGGTGGTCGCGCAATTCGCGCAACAGCGCGTGCAGGCAATGCTGCGCCATGCCCTGCGTCACCGCATCGGCGACAACGCGCGCCATCGGCAGGTGCCGTGGCAGGTCGGGCACGGCCAGCATGTGGTTCACCCCCGCGCCGGTGCCGTGCAGCATCCGCAGATGCGGTGCCCGGGCGAAGACACCCGGCGGCGGCAGAAAGGCCACGAGACAGCCGACCTGCTCGGCCATGGGCGCATCGGGCGGCGGAAGCTCGGGCCAGAGATAGACCCGGCGGCCGTTCGCCTGTGCGAGGAAGGCCGCATGCATCGCAGCCTGGTCGGCCGGCATGGGGCAGAGCAGCACGCCCTGCGCGAAGCCTGGCGCCGTGCTGTTTGCTGCATCCATCATCATCTTTCCCAGTGTTGTTGCAGCCGGCCCGCGCCGCCTGTCGCATGCGGGCACCGGCGTGACGGACGCCTGCCGAGGGCTGCGACGCTTCGCCCCGCCCGTTTGTCACCGCGGCATCGCCGGGTCCAGCACGCGCCCCGTGGCGATATCGGCGATGCCGCGATCGGTCAGGTGCGGGCCGGGATTGCAGGCGAGCGACACGGCGGTCAGCCCACGGAAGACGGCGAAGGGGGGGTTCCAGGGCACGGTGCGGTCGGCCGCGGCGCGCAGTGCGGCCAGCGCCCGGGCGGTATCGGCCGCAGGGGTTTCGGCCAGCAGGCCGGCGATCGGCAGCGGCAGCACGGTCAGCGCGCCATCGGGCTCGACCACCGCCATGCCGCCGCCGGCCAGGATCAGCGCATTGGCTGCCCGCGCCATCACCGCCGGGTCGCGGCCGAAGACCAGCAGGTTGTGGCTGTCGTGCGCGATGGTGGTGGCGATGGCGCCATGGATCTCGCCCCAGCCCGAAATCAGCGCGACCCGCGGGGCCGGATCGGCGCGGCCGTGCCGATGGATCGCCGCCAGCAGCGAATGGCCGGGCGGGACGATGGCGATGCCGTCGCGGGTTTGCACGTCGATGCTCTCCCACGTCGTGAAGCGCGCGCCGCCGACCACTGGCAAAGCCCCCGGGCCTTTCGGCCGAAGCACCAGCGCATCGGGCGCCAGCGGGGCCAGGCGCATGGTGTCGCGCAGGCCGGGCGGCGGGCGCGTGGCGGTGGTGGGTGCCGGCAGCCCCCCGGCGTAGCAGCGGGCGACGGTGACGCGGGCCAAGTCCGACAGCACCACCACATCTGCCACCCGCCCGGGTGCGAGCAGCCCGATATCGTCCCGCTTCAGCCGCAGCGCCGCATGCAGCGTGGCGCAGCGCAGCGCCAGGATCGGCGGCATGCCGCGCACGATGACGCGGGCGATGGTATCCCGCAGGCCGCCGCGGGCGACCAGCTCGTCGGGGAAGACATCATCGGTGCAGAGCACCAGCGTCGCCGGGAACACCGGCAGCGCCATCACCGCGGCCACCACCTCGGGCAGCAGGTAGTCATGGCTGCCGCGCAGTTCGACGGTCAGCCCTGCACGCAGTTTCTCGATGATGTCGGCGGCCGAGGTGATCTCGTGGTCCGAGGTCACGCCCGCCGCGGCATAGGCCTGCAGCGCCGCCCCGGTCAGCCCGCGCGCATGGCCCTGCACATTTTGCCCCGCCGCCAGGCCGGCGGCGACGATGCCCGCCATGCGCGGGGCGCCCTCCAGCACGCCTGCCATGTCCATCACTTCGGCCACACCGAAGACGCCGTCCCAGGACAGCATCTCGGTCATTTCGTCAGGGCCGATCGCAGCACCGGCGACCTCCAGCCCCGGCGCCGAGGGCACGCAGGAGGGTGCTGCGATGAGCGTGCGCAAGCCCAGGCCGCGGGCCGCATCACGCGCCCAGCGCACGCCATCCAGCCCCGCCACATTGGCCAGTTCATGCGGGTCCCAGACGCAGGTCGTGGTGCCGGCGGGGACCACGACCGAGGCATAGTCCCCAGGCGCCATCAGCGAGGATTCGTAATGCAGGTGGCTGTCGATGAAGCCCGGCGCCAGCACCATGCCGCTCACGTCATCGGTCACGGCCGCATCGCGCCGTGCGCCGGGGGCATGGAGGCTGGCGATCAGCCCATCGACGATGCCGATATCGGCGGCACGCATTTCGCCAGTCGCGACATCGGCGATGGTGCCACCGATCAGCAGCAGGTCGAAGGGGGCGCGGCCCCGGGCCGCGGCGACGGCCCGCGCCCGGCTCACGGGATGCGGCGCGCGCTGGTCGCCAGCGTCATCTCGTCGGTGCGCGCCTCATAGCCGATGCCGCGCTTCATCGCCCAGGTGTTCACCTGGAAGTACAGCGGTATCAGCGCGGTTTCATCCGCCAGCGCCATGCGGGTCGCCTCGCGGCTGAGGCGGGACCTTTCCGCATCATCCATGGTCGTGCGGGCGCGCAGGATCACCGCATCGATGCCCGGGTTGCTGAAGCGCCCGCGGTTGGCGGTGCCAAGGCCGAGGGTGGTGTTCCAGGTATGGATCTGGGTTTCCAGCATGCCCAGGACCTCGGGGTTGGGCGAAAAGCCCGCGAGGTTCACCGAATAGCGCAGTTGCGCCGCCTCGGTCAGCCAGGGGCCGCGCGGCTTGGTCTCGACCGTCGTCAGCAGCCCCGCCCGCGTCCACATCTGCGCGATCGCCTGCACCACCTGTTCGTCATTCACGTAGCGGTCGTTCGGCCCGTTGATCTGCACGGCGAAGCCCTGCGGGAAGCCGGCCTCGGCCAGCAGGCGGCGCGCCTGCTCCGCATCGAAGGGATCGGGTCGCAGATCGGGGGAGGTGCCGAAATAGCCAGGCGGGCCGAGGTCACCGGCCGCCAGCGCCTGGCCCTGCAGCGTGCGGGAGACGATGGCATCGCGGTTGATCGCCAGCGACAGTGCCCGCCGCACGCGCCGGTCGCGCAGCGGGTTCGCGAGCGGCGATCCGTCGCGGGCGCGGATATGCGGCGTGGTTTCCCGGTCGCTGTCGAGCGTGAGGAAGATCAGCCGGTTCGACGGGCTTTCGGCGACGGCGAAACGCGCATCGGCCCGCAGGCGGGTGAACTGGTCGGTCGGCACGATCTCGATCAGATCGACATCGCCCGCCTGCAGCGCGGCCACGCGCGAACCGGCATTGGCGATGGGGCGGAATTCGACGCGGGCATAGGCGGGTGCGGCGCCGGCGAAGGCGGGGTTGCGCTCCATCACCGCGATACCGCCCGGCTGCCATGACACGTGGCGATAGGGGCCGGTACCGATCATCGCCCGGCCGCTGTTGTAGTCGGCGGTGTTGGCGCCTTCGCCATGCTTGCGGCTGACGATCATCACCAGCGAGATGTAGTTCGCCAGCAGCGGCGTCGGCGCATGCGTGCGGATGCGCAAGGTCGTGGCATCCACCGCCTCCACCGCCGCGATCGGGCGGGTATAGGCCCGCAGCGAGGAGGGCGAATTCGGCACGTCGCCGGCGCGCGAAAGGGTGAAGGCCACGTCATCCACCGTCACCGGCGCACCGTCGTGGAAGCGTGCGGCCGGGTTCAGCGTGAATTCCCAGGTCAGCGGGTCGATGATGCGCCAGGACGTGGCCAGCGCCGGACGCAGCACCTGGCGCGCATCCTGCTCCACCAGCGGCTGGAACCAATGCCGCGCGAAGGCGAAGTTGGTGATGATGCTGGCGAAATGCGGGTCGAGGCTCGTGGTCGTGGCCTCGATCCCGATGCGCAGGGTTTCGGGCTGCGCGATGGCGGGGCCGCCGGCGACCCGGGCGGCACTCAGGGCGGCGATCATGGTGGCGAACAGCAGGCGGCGCATCGGGGGGCCCTCGCGGAGAGCCTGCGAAACTGCCACCATCCCCCCCATGCTGCAACGCAATGACGTCCGGGCGCGGGCCGCGCGCCGATGATGCCGACCCTGATCGACTGCGACCCCGGTACGGATGACGCGATCGCGCTGTTCCTGGCCG
>JBBQHE010000174.1:0-9655 GCA_038323655.1 Acetobacterales bacterium
CCAGTGTCCTGCGGGCACCAGGGCAAAGGGCATCTGGTGGCGGCCGAGATCGAGCCCGAGGTGGACCGCCGCAGCGTCGTGTCCATCGGGCGACACGCTCAGGGCCAGCGGCGCGCCGGCATGGAAATGCCAGGCTTCCGCGGCGTCCACCCGGTGCCAGTGGCTGAACTCGTCGGCCGCCAGCAGGAACAGGATGGCGGTGCCGGCACCGCGCCCGCCGCCGGGCGGGGCATCGCGCCACACCTCGCGATAATGCCCGCCCTCGGGGTGCGGCCGCAGCCCCAGGGCGGCGATGATGCTGGCCGCCGTCAGCCCCGGGTCGCGCAGGTCCATCAGCCGGGCGGCAGCGTCTGGGCCAGCGGAGGCAGGCTGGAAACCTCGGCGAACCAGCCGGCCAGGGCGGGGTGCGCCTCGCGCCAGGGCTCGTGCGGGAAGCGGAAGTCGAGGTAGCCGAGCGCGCAGCCCACGGCGACGGCGCCCAGGTCATGCAGCCCGACCGGCGGGGCGGCCTCCATCGCCGCCAGGCCGCGCAGCACTGCGGCTTTCTGGCGCGCATCGGTGCGGGTGCGGACCTCGTCCATCGGCTGGCCGACGAAGCCGCGGCGCATCACGGCGGCATCCATCACGCCGTCAGCCAGCGCCTCGCGCACCAGCACCGCGGTGCGGGCCGCACCGGTCGCCGGGATCAGCGGGGCGGCGTCGCCCATGCGGTCCAGCACGTCGCAGATCACGGCGCTGTCGAAGACGGCGGTGCCGTCGTCCAGCACCAGGCAGGGAATCTTCGACAGCGGAGTCACCGCCAGTAATTCGACAGGCGACACATGCTGGTTGCTGGCGACGGGGGTGATCTGCCCGTCCAGACCCCGGGCGATGGCGGCGGCCATCACCTTGCGGACGAAGGGGCTGGCGGGCGAGTGGTGCAGGATCATCTTCTGTCCTCGGCGGGGTTCAGCGGAAACTATCCTTGCCCGCGCGGCGTGTCGCCAGGGTCGCGACATCCGGCGCGCGGACAAAGGGGTTGGTCGCCAGCTCATGCCCGATCGTGGTCGGCACGGTGGCGCGGCCATCGGCCCGCAGGGCTGCGGCCTTGTCGCGCCAGGCCAGCAGGGCAGCGTTGTCGGGTTCGGCAGTGACGGCGTAGCGGATATTGCTTTCGGTATATTCATGGCCGCAGCACACGAGCGTTTCCGCCGGCAGGGCTGCCAGCGCCGCCAGGGCCGCGAACATGTGGGCGGGCGTGCCCTCCAGAAGTCGGCCGCAGCCGGTCGCGAACAAGGTGTCGCCGCACAGCACGATGCCGCCATCGGCGATATGAAAGGCAATGTGGCCGAGGGTATGCCCAGGGCTGTCCAGTACCAGCGCCGGGGTCGCGCCGATCATCACCCTGTCGCCGGGCTTCACCGCGACATCCAGTTTCGGCAGCCGATTCGCATCGGCCGCGGCCCCGATCACCTTCGCGCCCGTGGCGGCCACCACCTCGGCCACGCCGTTGACATGGTCGCCGTGGTGATGCGTCAGCAAAACGAGGTCACACCGCCCGTTTGGTAGGGCCGCGAGGCAAGGCGCTGCCTCGCCGGGGTCGCAGAGCGCCACCGTCCCCGTTGCGCCGTCGACCAGCAGCCAGGCGTAGTTGTCGTCGAGGCACGGCACGGCGGTGGCGTGGATGGCCATGGGCAATGTTCCTGATTGGGGTGCTCGGCATCTCCCTCTATATCGGCGTGATGCGCGACGAGGTCCACGGTCTGCACGCCTTCTATGCCTCGGC
The DNA here is from genome assembly GCA_038323655.1 of Acetobacterales bacterium. Taxonomy (GTDB): domain Bacteria; phylum Pseudomonadota; class Alphaproteobacteria; order Acetobacterales; family Acetobacteraceae; genus Humitalea. The sequence continues at coordinate 1,766 of JBBQHE010000174.1, forward strand.
CCCCGGCCGGGTCGCGGCGCGCCTGGTGCGGGCGCGGCTGGCGGCACTCTGGCCGGCGGCGCGGGGCGAACGCATCCTGGGCCTGGGCTGGACGCAGCCCTACCTCGGCCTTTGGCGCGAGGAAGCGGACCGGTGCCTGGCCGCCGTGCCGGCACACCTGGGCAGCCAACCCGCGCCCCCCCACGCGACGCTGGTCGAAGAAGAACGCCTGCCCTTTCCCGACCTGTGCTTCGACCGTGTGCTGCTGGTGCACGGTCTGGAAGCCGCCGACCACGCCCGCAAACTGCTGCGCGAAGTCTGGCGCGTGCTGGCCGAGGACGGGCGGCTGATCGTGGTCGTGCCGAACCGCCGTGGCATGTGGGCGCATCTGGAACACACGCCCTTCGGCCACGGCCAACCCTATTCCGCAGGGCAACTCGCGCGCCTGCTGGAACGACACCTGTTCCAGGTCGAACGCCGCGACGCCGCCCTCTGCATCCCCCCCTTCGGCTGGCGGCCGCTGCTGCGCGGCGCACGGATCTGGGAAGCCACCGGCCGCGCCATCGCCCCGCGCTACGCCGGTGTCGCGATCGTGGAAGCCCGCAAAGCCGTCTGGGGCGCGCTGCCGGCGGGCGAGGCCGTGCCGCGCCGCGTGGTGGTGGAAAACGGGGCGGTGAGCGGGGTGGTGCGCTGGAGAGGGCTTTGCCCCCTCCAGACCTCCCCCAGCAGGAGGCCGTGCCCCCTGCACCCGCCGGAGGGGGGTGTTGGCCAAGCGGAGGGAGGGGCGTCTTAGCGACCGCCCGTGATCAAAGGCTCACCTGGCCCCTCCCTCCGCTTGGCCAACCTGTGGCGGGTCCAGGGGACACGGTCCCCTGGTGGGGGGAGTTTGAGGGGGGCAAGGCCCCTCTCAATGCGCCGCCGGCACCGTCTCCACGATCCGTCCGTCTTCCATCGCCACGATCCGGTCTGCCACGTCCAGGATACGCGGGTCGTGTGTCACCAGCAGGATCGGTGCACCGCGCGACTTGGCCAGGGTCCGCAGCAGGTGCACCACGTCCTGGCCGCTTTGCTTGTCGAGCGCCGCTGTCGGTTCGTCGGCCAGTACCAGCCCGGGCCGGCCGACCAGGGCGCGCGCGACCGCGACGCGCTGGCGTTGCCCGCCCGAGAGCTTGTCGGGGATCTTGTCCAGGTGGTCGCCCAGTCCGACGGTGGTCAGCATCTCGGTCGCGCGGTCGAGGCGTTCGCGTTCGCTGGTCGCGGGGTCCAGTTCCAGCGCCATGGCGACGTTCTGTCGCGCGGTCAGAAAGCCCAGCAGATTGTGTTGCTGGAAGATGAATCCGATGTTGCGGCGCAGGCGGGTGCGTTGCGTTTCGTTGGCGAGCGTCAGGTCGGTGCCGAGTACCCGGGCCTGGCCGTCCTGCATCGCGCGCAGGGCGCCGATCAGCGTCAGCATCGTGGTCTTGCCGCTGCCGGAGGGGCCGGTCAGCAGCACGATCTCGCCCGGGTCGACGCGCAGCGAGACGGACTTCAGCACCGGGCGGCGCAATTCGCCTGTGCCATAGGCGTAGGTCACGTCCTGCATCACCACGGGCGCGGTCATCAGAACATGTCCGCGGGGTTGGCGGCGCGCAGCTTGCGCATCGCGAGCAGACCGGCGAAGGCGCACATGGCGAAGATCATGCCGAAGACCGCCAGCGCCCGGTCGAGCGTCATGCCCAGCGGCAGGAAGGTCGCAGCGCCGATGCTGTCGTACATCATGGCCGAGGCGATGATGCCGGGCACGAAGCCGAAGGCCGCCAGGATCAGCGCCGCGGCCATCACCACGCGGGCCAGGAAGCCGTTGGAATAGCCGATCGCCTTCAGCGTCGCGTATTCGCGCAGGTGGTTGGCGATGTCGCTGAACAGGATCTGGTAGACGATCACCATGCCCACGATCAGCCCCATCAGGCTGCCGAAGGCGAAGATGAAGCCGATGGGTGTCGCGTTCTCCCAATAGGCGCGGTCGTGCGCGACGAGTTCCGCATGGGTGAAGACCACCACGTCATTCGGCAGCAGCGCGCGCAGCCGGGCCTGCACCGCGGCCGCATCGGCGCCCGGCGTCAACCGCAGCCCGACGAGGTCCGTGTTGGAGGCGCGGCGTTCGGCAACGATGCGGCGAAAATTCACCTCGTTGGTCACGGCATTGCCGTCGGCGCCGAAGCTGGCACCGATGTTCACCAGCCCCACGACATCGACATTGCGGTTGCCGATCTGCACGCGCAGGGATTCGCCCGGCGGCAGGGCGCGGAACATCTCGGCCACGGGGCCGAATTCGGGGCGGGACAGCGCGTCGAAGGCCACGGTGTCGGGGCGCTTCAACGCCTCCACCAGCGGGGGCAGACCGTCGAAGCGCACGGTCGCGCCCTCGGGGTCGAAGCCGATCATCTGCACGGCCCGCCGGCTGCCATCGACCGGGTTCCGGAAGGTCGCCTGCGCCAGGTAGATCGGCACCGCCTGGGCGACGCCCGGGTCGGCGAGCGTCTGGTAGGCGCGGACACGCGGCAGCGGCTCGGGGCGGAAGCTGGCCGTGGTCAGCGGATGCATCAGGAAAAGCTCAGCCTTCATATTGGCCAGCAGCGCGGTCGCACTGTCGAACAGCGCGGCCCGAAAACCCAACTGCATGAAGACCAGGACGCAGGCGAACATCACCCCCGCGATGGCCGTCGCCAGGCGGGATTTTTCGGCCCGCAGCTGGCGCCAGGCCAGCCGCAGCGGCAGCCAGAAGAAGTCGAGGCCGAAGCCGAACCCGGGCCGGCGCGGCGGCAGCGCTGCGGCCGCCTCGGGCTCGCCGGTGCGTTCCGGCGCCCAGGGCAGCAGGGGCGCGGGCGCGGTGCGGGCCATCTCGTTCATGGCCGGATCGCCACCTGCACCTGCATATTGGTCCGCTGGCGCAACGCGGCGACGCCGGCCGCATCCAGCGCCAAGCGCACCTCCACTGTGCGGGCATCGACCGCGGCGACCGGGTCGGTGCCAGATTGGGTGGTGCGGCGCACGGTCCAGCCGATGTCGCGCAGGGTGGCGCCGAAGCGCCGGGCCTCGCCTGGTACGACGATCTCGGCCGCCTGACCGAGCGATAGGCGCGGCAGGTCGGTCTCATAGACCTCGGCCACCACATCCAGCGCATCAAGGTCGGCGAGGTCGAGCAGCCCGTCGGTGGAGCCCACCTGGTCGCCGGGGCGGGCGTAGATGCGCAGGATGGTGCCGGCGATGGGGGCGGTGACGCGCGCCAGGGCCGCATCGGCGCGGGCCTTGAGCAGCCCGGCCTCAGCATTGGCGAGGTCGGCCTCGGCGACGGCCAGGTCCTCCGGGCGGGCGGAGAGCAGCGCCTGCAACTGGGCCATGGCTTCCAGCTTTTCGGCGGCGGTCCGGTCGGCGATGAAGCGGGCGCGGTCGGCCGCGGCCACCCCGCCGGCGCCCGAAGGCACCAGCGCCTGGGCCCGCGCGGCATCGCGCCGGGCGGATTCCTCACCCGCCTGCAGCGCATCGACGCGCGCACGGGCGGCGGCGACGTCCTCGGTGCGGCCGGCGGCGCGGATGCGGGCGAGGGCTGCGCGGGATTGCGTGACCGCGGCCCCGGCCTGGGTCACCGCGGCGTCCTTTTGCGCCGCATCGGCGAAGACCGCGACCAACTGGCCGGCGGTGACGCGGTCGCCCTCGGCCACCAGCAACTGGTCGAGCCTGGTGACCGCCATGCCGCCGGGCTGGTTCAACTTGCGTATGCGTGAGGCAGGTTCGACCCGCCCGAGCGCGCCGACGCCGGGCGGCGGGGCAGGGGCGGTTGCCACCGGTGCCGGGGGGTCGGCGGCGCCCGTCTGGCTGGCGAACCAGGCGCCGCCAGCGGCCATTGCCACGACCAGGACCGCACCAATCCAGGCGCGGCGGCTCATCGTGGCGCCTCCTCGGCTTCGTCCAGGAAGCGGATCTGCGCCTCCTCATAGCCCAGCGCGAAGGCGGCCATGTCCGCGCGCTGGCGCGTCTGCACCAGCAGGTCGCAGGCGCCACCGAACAGGGCCGTCAGCAGACCGGCCAGGAAGAGCGTGGCGGCGGTCACGGCGCGATCATCCCATCCAGGCAGGCGCGAAGCGCCGCGCGTTCCGCGGGCGTGATGCTCCAGGTACCGAAGACATGCGCCATGAACAGCCCGTCGCAGGCCGCCATGATGGCCAAGGCCGGCCCGGGCGGCGTGCCATCGGCCAGCAGGGCGGCCTTCTGGCCCTGGAATACCTCGCGCACCGGGTCCAGCAGCGCCGGATCAAAATGATGCGCGGCCAGAAAGACCGCCGAGGCGCGGTCGTAGCGGTCCTCGGACAGGCAGGCCGGCGCATCGTCCAGCGACCAGGCCATATGCGCCCGGGCCACGCGATGGGGGCCGGGCGGCTGCGCCGCGATTGTCGTCTGGATTTCCATGGCGATGAAATCCGCAAGCCGACGCATCAGCCCGGTCAGCAGCGCCTGCTTGGAGGCGAAATGATATAACAACCCGCCCTTGGAGACCCCGGCATCGCGGGCCGCTGCCTCCAACGTCAGGGCTGGCACGCCGCGCGCCTGCACAATGGCCTCCGCCGCATCCAGGATGCGAGTGCGGGCGTCATGCGGCAGGGCGGTTTCGGCAGGGAAAGTCATTGCGTATAAACTATACCGGCTGGACGGTTTGTCAACCGTCCGGCCGGTACAGTGTCTGGTGAGGTCTGGGCATTGAGGGTGGCTTTGCCCCCCTCAAACTTCCCCACCAGGAGCCTGAGGCCTGCACCTACGGCGATTGCTTGCCCAAGCCGAGAGAAGGGCGGGGCGCGCCCCTGCTGGGTGGGGTCTGGGAAGGGCGAAGCCCTCCTCAGGAGCACCCGCCCCATCAGGCCGGGATCGGCACGCGCCCAGCCAGCGGGTCCAACAGGCTTTCCAGGGCAGCCGGTTCTTCCCATTCCAGCGTCACGGTTACCACGGTCACCCGCGACCGGAAGGCCGGGGGGATGCGGACCATGTCCTTGCGCGTGGTCACGGGGATGGCGCGCAGGGCTTCGGCCTGGGCCAGCAACTCGGTCAGGTCGCCATCATCAAAAGGGTAGTGGTCGGCGAAGGCGGTGCGGCCGGCGATCACCGCGCCGGCTTCCTGCAGGGTCGCGAAGAACTTGCGCGGGGCGGCGATGCCGCAGAAGGCGAAGACCGGGCAGCCGGCCAGTACGGCGGCCTCAGGCCCCGGCGCCAGGTGGGCCCGCAGCACGGGCAAGTTGGGGGGCAGGTGGGCCAGCGCGCCGGTTTCATCCGGCCCGATCAGCACGGCGGCGTGGCACCGGGCGGCGGCGGCGGCGGGGTGTTCGCGCAAGGGGCCGGCCGGGATGACGCGGCCGTTGCCGAAGCCAAAGCCGCCGTCGATCACCAGGAAGGACAGGTCCTTGTGCAGCGTCGGGTTCTGCAGCCCGTCGTCCATCACCAGCGCCTGGGCGCCGCCGCCGATCGCGGCGCGCGCCCCGGCGGCACGGTCGGCGGAAAGCCAGGTGGGGCGTTCGGCTGCCAGCAGCAGCGCTTCATCGCCAACGTCGCGGCTGTCGTGCCGGGCGGGTTCGACCCGCAGGGGGCCTTTTTCGCGCCCGCCGTAGCCGCGGGTCAGGAAGGCGGCGGCGACGCCACGGTTCGCCAGGCGGCGCCCGATATCCAGCGCCAGAGTGGTCTTGCCCGCCCCGCCGGCGGTGGCATTGCCGGCGCAGATCACCGGCACGCCCGCCTGCCAGCCCGGCCGCGCCATGCGTCGCGCGGTGGTGGCGGCATACAGCGCCGCGAAGGGGGAGAGCAGGAACGGGGCCACCCCGCCGCCGCCGGTCCAGAAATCGGGCGCCCGCATGATCTGGTGTCGGTCCTTTCGGATGTGGGTCCCGTGCAGGGTGCCGGTCAGGACCCCGCTTCAGTCGTGGCGGGCAGCCAGCCCAGGATTGTCTCGGCCAGGCGGTCGGGCAGCCCGGCCGCATCATCGGCGATGCGGTGCGCGGCAGCCGCCAAGGCCCCGGCCTTGTCTCTGTTGCTTAACACATCGGCCAGCGCTGGGGCCAGCGCCGCCGCATCCGGTACCTGGACCGCCCCGCCGGCAGCCAGCAGCGCGTCGGTGATTTCGGGGAAGCTCGCCATGTTCGGGCCGAACAGCACCGGGCAGCCCAGGCGGGCGGCCTCAAGCGGGTTGTGCCCGCCGGGAGCGAGAAAACTGGCGCCGATCACCGCCGCATCCGCCAGGCGGAACCACAACCCCAATTCGCCCAGCGTATCAGCGACCCAGACGGCATCGCCCGGCGCCGGCTCCTGGCCCTGCGACCGCCGCGGCGCGCCGCCGGCCAGGGCCGCGACCTCGGCGCCGCGCTCGGGGTGGCGCGGCACGATCAGCGCCAGCAGGCCCGGTGCGGCCGCGGCCAGCCCGGGCAGCAACGGCAGGATCAACGCTTCCTCGCCGGCATGAGTGCTGGCGGCCACCAGCACCGGCCGGCCGGACAGCGCCGCGCGCAGCCTCGTCAATTCGGCAGGCTGGGCCGGCAAGGGCGCGGCGGCGGCCTTGAGGTTGCCCCAGGTCTCGACCCGCCCGGCGCCAAGCCCGCGCAGCCTGGCCGCATCATCGGCTGTCTGCGCGGTGATCAGCCGGAAGCCGCCCAGCACCCGCGCGGCAAAGCCCGGGGCCCGCGCCCAGCCGGCCGCGGCCTTGCGCGACAGGCGCGCATTGACCAGCCCCAGCGGAATGCCGCGCGCGACCGCGGCACCGAGCAGGTTCGGCCACAGCTCGCTTTCCACGAAGACCGCCGCATCCGGGCGCCAGCCGTCGAGGAACCGCGCCACCCAGGCCGGCGCATCCAATGGCAGGAAACGATGATCCACCCGCCCTGCCAGGTCGGCCGGCAGGCGTTCGGCCAGCAGCCGGGCCGACGTCACCGTGCCGGTCGTCACCAGCAGCCGCAGCCGCGGATCACGCGCCGCCAGCGCCACCAGCAGCGGCAGCAGCGACATCGCCTCCCCCACACTGGCACCATGTAGCCAGACCAGCCGCCCGGGGCGTCGGTCGGCGCCAAAGCCCTGGCGCTCCGCGAGGCGCGCCGGGTCTTCCTTGCCGCGCCGGGCCCGCCGGGCCAGCCAGAACGGTGCAAGCGGTGCCAGGGCCGCCGCCACCAAGCGCCACAGGCCCGCCGGCAGGGCCCCGCCGTGCATGGCGCCGGTCACCCTGGCCCTGCTCACCCAGGCCCCGCCGCGTCGCTGCGAAGGCCCGCCGCAGCCTCGGCCACCCCGCAGGCCGCCGTCAGCGCCGCGGCGATCGCCGGCAAGGCCGCTGCTGCCCCGTCCCGTGCCACCGCAATGGGCGCGCCACACACCAGCACCCCCCGCCCGAACGGCAACGGCAGGCGCATCCGGTCCCAAGACCTCAACCCGACCCCCCAACCCGTCGCCGCCGCACAGGGCAAGACCGCAACACCCGACACCGCCGCCACCTGCGCCACCCCCGGCGCCGCCACCCGGCGCGGGCCGCGCGGCCCGTCCGGCGTGATGACCACCGCATGACCCCCCGCCAAGACCCGCAACATCTGCCGCAGCCCCGCAGCCCCACCCCGGTTGGTCGAGGCATGCACCATCACCAGCCCGAATCGCGCCACGATCGAACCGATGAACCGCCCGTCGCGCGACCGCGACACCAGCACACGCGCCGGCCAGTCCACCCCCGCCGGCAACCGCGCCACCGCCGCGCGCCACAACCGCGGCATCAAGGGCAGACACTCATGCCAGAAAGCCGCCACGAAAGGCCGGCGTGCATCGATGAACGGCTGCGCATGCTCACCCCCCACGACACGCCACCGCGTCGTTGCATAGACCAGCCCCAGATACGCGCCCAGCAAACGCGCGCCCAAGGCC
>JBBQHE010000175.1:0-9618 GCA_038323655.1 Acetobacterales bacterium
TCAAGGGCACGCCCTTCGACGCCCCTCCCGCGCCTTGGGCAATGTACCAAGTGGGTCCAGGGGCCTCAGGCTCCTGGTGGGGGGAGTTTGAGGGGGGCAAAGCCCCTCTCAAGGAACCGCCCCCCCCCCGGCCTACACCGCAGCCAGGCTTTCGCGTCGCAGTTCCACGGCCAGGTCGTCCACCGCCCGGCCGAAACGGGCGAGCATCTCGTCCACTTCTTCCTCGGTGATCACCAGCGGCGGGCTCATGGCGATGCTGTCGCCCGGCAGCATGCGCAGGATGACGCCGTGCTTTTCGCCGAGCTTGACGCAGCGGGCGCCGATCTTGCGGGCGGGGTCGAAATTGCTGCGCGCGGCGCGGTCAGGGGAGAATTCGATCGCACCCACCATGCCGATGCCGCGGACCTCGCCCACCAGCGGATGGTCAGCGAAGCGCCGGCGCAGTTCGGACTGCAGGTGCGGGCCGATTTTCTGTACCTGGCCGACCAGGTCCATCTCGTCATAGATCTTCAGTGTCTCGATCGCGACCGCCGCGGCCACGGGGTGGCCGGAGTAGGTGAAGCCATGGCCCCAGGTGCCCACGGCATGCGACCCGTCGGCCAGGCCCTGGTAGATGCGGTCGCTCACCAGCACGGCCGAGATCGGCAGGAAGGCCGAGGACAGCGCCTTGGCGCAAACCAGGATATCGGGCTGGATGTCGAAGGTCTGGCAGCCCCAGTAGTTGCCGGTGCGGCCGAAGCCGCAGATGACCTCGTCGGCCACCAGCAGCACGTCGTATTTGTCCAGCACCGCCTGGATTTTCTGCCAGTAGCTGCGCGGCGGCACGATCACGCCGCCCGCGCCCATCACCGGTTCGGCGAACATGGCAGCGACGGTGTCCGGGCCTTCGCGGAGGATCATCGCCTCCAGGTCATCGGCGCAGCGCGTGGCAAAGGCCTCCTCGGTCTCGCCCTCCTGCCCGCCATGATAGAAATGCGGCGTGGTGGTGTGGAAGATGCCGGCGATGGGCAGGTCGAACAGCTTGTGGTTGTTCGGCAGCCCGGTCAGCGAGGCCGAGGCGATGGTGACGCCGTGGTAGCCCTTGATCCGGCTGATGATCTTCTTCTTCGCCGGCCGGCCAATCGCGTTGTTGTAATACCAGATCATCTTCAGCGCCGAGTCATTGGCTTCCGACCCGGAGTTGGCGAAGAAGACCTTGCTCATCGGCAGGCCGCCACGGGCCAGCGGCGCCCGTTCGATCAGCATCTCCGACAGGTCGACCATCGGCATGTGCGACCGGCCGGTGAAGGAATGGTAGAAGGGCAGTTCCTTCATCTGCTTCGTCGCGGCCGCCACCAGGCGGTCGTTGGAAAAGCCCAGGGACGCGCACCACAGCCCGGCGACGCTGTCGATGTAGTCGCGGCCCTGGTCGTCGAACACGCGCACGCCTTGCCCGCGGGCGATGATCAGCGGCCCGTTTGCCTCATGCGCGCGGTGGTCGGTGTAGGAATGCAGCGCATGGGCGACATCGCGCGCGGCGGGGGAATTGGTGCGGAGCGGCGTGGCGGGTGGGGTCATGGCGGCGGCCTCGACGATGGTGCGAAGCCCATTCTAGCAGGGCGGTGCAGAAAGCACAGGCGGTCTCTGCCCTTCCGGACGCAGCGACGATGCTGCATACAACGCCGGTATGATGGATGCTGCGACACGCGCCGCCTGGGATGCCCTGCTTGCGCGCGCCTGGGGCGTGGCGGCGGCCTTGCCGGACCACGCCTTGTCGCGGCTCTTCGCACCCCTGTTCGGCGCCCCGCAGGTCGTGGTCGGCCGGCTTGCGCAATCGCTCGATGGGCGCATCGCTGCCGCCAATGGCGCCTCGCAGTGGATCGGCGGGGCGGAGGACATCCTGCACACCCACCGCCTGCGCGCCCTGTGCCATGCGGTGGTGGTCGGCGCCGGCACGATCGCCGCCGATGATCCGCTGCTGACCACACGCAAGACCGAAGGCCCCGACCCGCTGCGCGTGGTGATCGACCCCGCGCGCCGGCTGGGCGAAGGGTATCGCGTCTTTAGTGCCGGGCCGCCGACGCTGCTGGCGACGGCCGCCGACGGCCCCGCCCGCCACGGCAAGGCAGAGGTTTTGCTGCTGCCACCCCATCCGGTTGCCGGCTGTGACCTCGCCGCCCTGCTCGCGGCCCTGGTCGCGCGCGGGCTGACGCGTGTGTTTGTGGAGGGCGGTGGCGTCACCGTCTCGCGTTTTCTGATGGCGGGGCTGCTCGACCGGCTGCACGTCACGGTCGCACCGCTGATCCTGGGGTCCGGCCGCCCGGCCTTCGTGCTGCCCGAGGTCACGCGAATCGACGACGGGCTGCGGCGGCCCTGGGCCGTGCATCCGCTGGGCGAGGATATCCTGGTGGACATGGCGCTGGACGGCGCGCGGCCCTGGGGCTGCGCCGCATGATGGCGCGGGCCTTCTGGACCACAGCACCCCTGCTGGGCGAATTGCGCGACGAGGTATTGCCGGATCGCGCCGAGGACCAGGCACTGGTGCGGACCCGCGCCACGGCCATTTCCCGCGGCACGGAGCGCCTGGTCTTTGCCGGTCGTGTCCCCGAAAGCCAGTTCGCCGCCATGGGCTGCCCGCTGATGGCCGGCACTTTTCCCTTCCCGGTCAAATACGGCTACGCGGCGGTGGGCCTGCTGGAGGATGGCCAGCGCGTCTTCGTGCTGCATCCGCACCAGGACCTGTTCCTGGCGCCCGCCGCCATGTGCATCCCCGTGCCCGATGGGGTGCCCGACACGCGGGCGGTGCTGGCTGCGAACATGGAAACCGCGTTGAACATCATCTGGGATGCGCGGCCGATCCCCGGCGAGCGCGCGCTGGTTATCGGCGCCGGCGTGGTCGGGCTGCTGGTGGCTCATCTTCTGTCGCGCTTCCCGGGGCTGGACCTGGTGCTCTGCGATGCCGATCCGTCGCGCGCGGCGATTGCCGCCGCACTCGGCCTGCGCTTCTGCCGGCCCGAGGCCGCGCCGGAGGATCGCGAACTCATCATCCATGCCAGCGGCAACCCCGAGGGGCTGCGCCTGGCCCTGCGCTGTGCTGCCTTTGAGGCGCGTATCCTCGAAGCCTCCTGGTTCGGCGATGCGCTCTGCCCGCTGCCGCTGGGCGAGGCCTTTCATTCTCGCCGCCTGTCGCTGATCGCAACCCAGGTCGGCGCCGTCAGCCCGGCGATGCGCGGCCGGCGGAGCTACGCCGACCGCCTTGGTCTTGCCTTGTCGTTGCTGGATGATGAACGCCTCGACGCGCTGACCGGCACGCCGACCCGCTTTGCCGACCTGCCGGCGCGCATGGGCGCGCTGCTGGGGCTAGAGGAGGCGCCGCCCGGCGCGCCTTGCCCCGTGGTCATCTACCCCTGAAGGATGTTCCTATGTTCAGCCTGACCGTCGCCGACCATGTCATGATCGCCCATTCCTTCCGCGGCGAGGAATTCGGCCCCGCCCAGCGCGTGCACGGCGCGACCTTCGTGGTGGAGGCGGAGTTCCGCGCCCCCGCGCTCGACCACGCCAAGCTGCTGGTGGATATCGCCGCGGCGCGCGTCGAGCTGCGCAAGATCCTGGATGGCTTCGACTACCACAACCTCGACACCCTGCCGGTTTTCGCCGGGATCAACACCACGACGGAATACCTCTGCCTGCATGTGCATACCGAACTCTGCACCGCGCTGAAGGACGGCAGGCTCGGCGAAGGTGGGCGGAAGGTCGAGGCGCTGAAGGTGCTGCTGCGCGAAAGCCCGCTCGCCTGGGCCGCCTATGAGGCGCCCGTCGCCTGATGCCAGCCCCCGTCGCCCTGCTGGTACCCGGCCGCATCGATGCGGTCAGTGGCGGCTATGGCTATGACCGCCGCATCGTCGCGGGGCTGCGCGCCACCGAGCGTGCGGTCGAGGTCGTGGAACTGGCCGGCCGCCACCCGCTGCCGGACGAAGCAGCCGAGGATGCCGCCCGCGCCGCGCTGGACGCGCTGCCGGACGGCACCCGCATCGTCATCGACGGGCTCGGGCTGCCGGCCTTTGCGGGCCTCGCGAACCAGTTGCTGGAACGCGGCGCGGTCGGGCTGATCCATCACCCGACAGCGCTGGAGACCGGCTTTTCCGAAGCCGATCGCGACGCGCTGCGCGCCCGCGAACGCCGCCTGTTCCCCCGCATGGCCAGGCTGGTCGCCACATCGCGGCTGACCGCCGAGCGCCTCGGCCCCGAATTCGGCGTCGATGCCGCCCGTGTGGCCGTGGTCGAACCCGGCACCGACCCCGCCCCCCGCGCCGCCGGCAGTGGCGGGCCGGGCTGTGCGATCCTGTCGGTCGGCACGCTGGTCCCGCGCAAGGGGCATGATGTGCTGCTGCGCGCGCTGGCGCGGCTGACCGACCTTGAGTGGTCGCTGACCATCGCCGGCGGCGGGCGGGACGCGGTGCATGCCGCGGGGCTGGCCGCGCTGGCCGAAGACCTCGGCATCACCGCCCGCGTCACCTTCGCCGGCGAAGTCGATGACGCGGCGTTGGAGGCGCTCTACGCCGGCGCCGACCTGTTTGCGCTCGCGACCCACTGGGAAGGCTATGGCATGGCCGCGGCCGAGGCCTTGGCGCGCGGGCTGCCGCTGGCGATCACCGCGGGGGGTGCGATCGCCGACCTCGCGGTCCAGGGCACCGCCATCATCGCCCCGCCCGGGGATGATGTCAGCCTGTCGCGCGGCATGCGCCGGGCGATCTACGACGCGGAACTGCGTGGAAAAATGGCCGAGGCCGCCTGGGCCGCCGGCCAGGCCTTGCCGCGCTGGACCGATCGCGCAACGCTTTTCGCGGCCGTCCTGGATGATGCGACATGACCGAGGCTTTCGACGGCGACTGGCTGGAGCTGCGCGAACCTTTCGACGCCGCCGCGCGCAACTTCGCCCTGGCCGAGCGCCTGGCCGCGCTGCTGCCGGCGCGGCCCCGACTGATGGACCTCGGCGCCGGCACCGGCAGCCTGTTCCGCTGGCTGGCGCCCCTGATCAACCGTGCCCAGGCCTGGACGCTGGTCGATGCCGACAGCAGCCTGATCGAGCGCGCCTTCGATACCATTGCCGATCGCGCCGATGCCATCGGGCTTGCCGTCACCATGCCGAACAAGAAGGTGATGCTGGTGCATGCGCCCGGCGGCGCCTGGCGGATCGAGGCGTTGATCGCCGACTTGCGTGAGGCACCGGCCAATCTGCCGCTGGTCAATGCCGATGCGGTGGTGAACACGGCGCTCTGCGACCTCGTCTCCGAAGCCTGGGTCCGGCGGATGGCGGCCGGGATTGCCGCGCGGAAAATCCCCTTCTACGCCGCGCTGAACGTGACGGGGCGCGAGGTGTTTTCCCCACCCCACCCGGCCGATGCCATCGTCGCCCGCGGCTTCGCCCGCGACCAGGCGCGCGACAAGGGCTTTGCCGGACGCGCCCTGGGCAAGGCCGCGCCGGCCGCCATCGCCGCGGCCTTCGCCGGCCACGGCTACAGCGTCGAAACCGCGCCATCGGACTGGCGCATCCCGCGCCAGGCCAGCCTGATGGCCAGCGAACTTGCCCAAGGCCATGCGATGGCCGCCTGGCGCGTGGAAAAGCGCGGCCGCGCCCGCATCGAGGCCTGGGACGAGGCCCGCCAGGCTGAGGCCGAGGACGGCCGCCTGTCGGCCCGCATCGGCCATCGCGACGTCCTCGCCATTCCTGCCTGACCGACGGAGCCACCATGCCGCTGCTGGGCTGCATCGCCGACGACTTTACGGGTGCGACCGACCTCGCCGCCATGCTCGTGCAGAACGGCATGACGGCGGTGCAGGTGATCGGCGTGCCGGAAGGCCCGCTGCCGCAGGCGGACGCCGTGGTGATCGCGCTGAAATCCCGCACCGCCCCGGTGGCCGAGGCGGTCGCGCAGTCGCTCGCCGCGGCCGAGGCGCTGCTGGCCGCCGGGGCGACGCAGATCCTGCAAAAAATCTGCTCGACCTTCGACAGCACGGCGGAGGGCAATATCGGCCCGGTCGCCGATGCGCTGATGAAGCGGCTCGGCGGATCGATCGCCCTGGTCTGCCCGGCTTTCCCGACCAACGGCCGCACGGTCTATGAGGGCCACCTGTTCGTCGGCGACAAGCTGCTGAACGAAAGCGGGATGCAGCACCACCCGCTGACGCCGATGACGGATGCGAACCTGGTCCGCGTGCTGGCGGCGCAAACGCCGGGCGGCGTCGGGCTGATCCCCTTCGGGACGGTCGAACAGGGGCCGGCGGCGATCCGCCGCGCCATCGCCGGCCTGACCGAACGCGACCGACGCTATGCCATCGTGGACGCCATCACCGACACGCATCTGATGGCCATGGGGGAAGCCGCGGCACGGCACCCGCTGCTGATCGGCGGCTCGGGCATCGCCATGGGATTGCCGGCGAATTTCCGCAGCCTGAAGCAACTGCCGCTGCGCACGGATGCCGATGCGCTGCCACCGCCGCAGGGGTTCTGCGCCGTGCTCGCCGGCTCCTGTTCGCGCGCGACCCTCGGCCAGATCGGCTTCGCGCGCGACCTGGTGCCGACGCTGGAACTGGATGCCATGGGGACCCCCGATGCCGCAGCCCTGGCGGACCAGGCGATCCGCTGGATCGGCGGCAGGCTCGACATCGCGCGCCCCGTCGTGATCGCGGCCTCGGCCTCGGCCGAGCGGGTCGCGGCCTTGCAGGCGCGGCTGGGGCGCGACGCCGCGGGCGCGCTGGTCGAGGACGCGATGGCGCGCATCGCAACCGCGCTGGTCGCGGCCGGCGTGGGCCGGTTGGTGGTGGCGGGTGGCGAAACCTCGGGCGCGGTGGTGCAGGCGCTCGGCGTCGGGTCCCTGCGCATCGGGGCGGCGATCGACCCCGGCGTGCCCTGGACCTATTCCGACACCGGGCTGCATCTCGCGCTGAAGAGCGGCAATTTCGGCGGCCGCGACTTCTTCACCAAAGCCTTCGCCGCGTGACCGAGGCCGAGACGCGCGACACGCTCTGCCGCCTGGGTGCCAGCCTGTTTGCCCGCGGCTATTCCGTCGGCAGTGCCGGCAATATCAGCGTGCGCCTGGCCGATGGCTATCTGATGACGCCGACCAACAGCAGCCTTGGCAGCCTCGACCCCGCGCGGCTGTCGAAACTGGCCCCCGACTGGTCCCATATCGGCGGTGATGCGCCGAGCAAGGAAGTCTTCCTGCATCGCGCCGTGCTGACGGCGCGGCCCGAGGCAGGGGCCGTCGTGCACCTGCATTCCACCCATGCGACCGCCATCGCCTGCCTGGGCGTGCCCGGGCAGGACGCGCCGATCCCGCCGCTGACGCCCTATTTCGTCATGCGCATCGGCCGCAGCCTGCCGGTGGTGCCCTATTGGCGGCCGGGGGATGCGGCGATGGAACCGGCGGTGCATGCCGCGGCGTTATCCGCGCGCGCGCTTCTGTTGGCCAACCACGGCCCGGTGGTGTCGGGCAAGACGCTGATCGATGCGGTGCATGCCGCCGAGGAACTGGAAGAGGCCGCGCGCCTCGCCCTGATGCTGCGCGGCCTGCCCGCCCGCAGCCTGACATCCGCGCAAGTGGATGAGCTTTTGACGACCTTTGGATAGGACACGCATGACCGACCGTACCGCCCCCGCCGCCCATACCCTGCCCGATCTGCTCGCTGCCCGCTGGTCGCCGCGTGCCTATGACGAACGCATGCCGGATGACGCGACGCTGGCCCGCGTGCTGGAAGGCGCGCGCTGGGCTTCCTCCTGCTTCAACGACCAGCCCTGGTCGTTTCTGGTGACGCGGCGCGGCGAGGAAGGGCATGCGGCCATGCTCGGCTGCATCGGCGCCTTCAACCAGACCTGGGCGGCCCGCGCGCCGGTGCTGATCATCGGCGTAGCGCGGACGCATTTCGCGCACAACGGCCAGCCCAACAAGCACGCCTGGTACGATCTCGGCCAGGCGACGGCGAACCTGGCCATGGCCGCCGCCGCCACGGGCATGCAGCTGCACCAGATGGCGGGCTTCGATGCCGCCGCGACCCGCACGGCCTTCGCCATCCCCGACAGCCACGAACCCGCCGTCGCGAGCACCCTCGGCTGGCCGGGCGAGGCCGCGATCCTGCCCGAGGCCCTGGCCACGCGTGAGGTCGCCCCGCGGGTGCGCCACCCGATCGGCGCCTTCACCCATATCGGCGCCTGGGGTGGGACGGGGAAGATCTGATGCGGGACGACGCCGCCGAGATCCGCCAGCTCGTCGAGAACTGGGCGCTGTGGCGCGATGCGGGGTTCTGGGATCGCTTTGCCACCTGCTGGCACCCCGAGGGCCGGATGATGGCGACCTGGTGCCAAGCGAGCGCACCGGACTTCATCGCGGCGTCGCAGGCCGGCTGGGCGCGGGGCGTGTCGATCCTGCATTTTCTGGGCGGGCATTTTTCCGACATCGCCGGCGACCGCGCCATCGCCCAGACCAAGATGACGATCAGCCAGCGCGCCGAGGTAGAGGGCGTGCTGGTCGATGTTGTCTGCACCGGCCGCTTCCATGATTTCCTGGTCAGGCACGACGGCCGCTGGGTCGTGCGGCTGCGCCAGCCGATCTATGAGAAGGACCGGATGGATCCGGTCGATCCCGCCGCACGCCTCACGCTCGACCCCGCCCTGCTGGCGCGCTTTCCCGAAGGCTACCGGCACTTGGCCTACCTCCAGACCCGCATCGGCTACGATGTGAAGACCGACATGCCGGGGCTGAAGGGCGACAAGGTCGCGGCCCTGTATGCCGCGGGTGCTTCCTGGCTGCGTGGCGAGGCGCTGGACTGGGAAGAGTGACTACAGCGACGCAGCCCGGTCGAGCCGGATGACGTAGGAGCGCCAGTCTGCGGCCTCGGCGATGCGGTCGTACAGCGCGATGGCAGCTGTATCCTGCGAAGGCACGATCCAGCGCAGATGCGACCAGCCGCGCGTGCGGCCGAGGTCGGCCGCCGCCCCGATCAGCGCGCGGGCGATGCCTTGGCCGCGCGCTTCGGGGCGAACATACAGATCATCCATTGCGCCGCAGCGCCGCGCAAAGACCGCCTCCGGCAGGTCGAAGATGATGGCGAAGCCCTGCATTGGCGCGGCGAGCAGGATTTCCGCGCGGGCATCGGCATCCAGCAGGGCTGCGATGGCGGTACCTTCGGCGGCGCGTTCTCCCGCCAGGTGGCCGGCCATCTCGGCGGCATAGGCACCAAAGAGCGGCGCCAGGGCGGCGCGCTGGCCGGCGGGGACCAAGCCGATGCTCATGGGCGCTTGAATGGCAAAGGGGCGCCCTGCGCTATTGCGCAGGACGCCCCCTGGCCTGAATGCGGCCTGGCCTCAGGTCACGGGCTCGGCGGCGACTTCCGGCGCCGGGGGAGCGGCGGCGGCGAGCTTCTTCGCCGCGCGGGTGGCCGCGGCCTTCCTGGCGGCTTCGCTGCGTGCAGGCGAAGGGGCCTTGGCGACGGGGGCCGGCGCCGGGGCGGCTTTCTTCGGGGCAGCCTTTCTCGGGGCGGCCTTCTTCGCGGCGGCCTTCTTCGGGGCAGCCTTCTTCGGGGCTGCGGCCTTGTTGGCGGCGGGCTTCTTGGCGGCGGCCGTCGTCGGGGCGGCGGTCTTCA
>JBBQHE010000176.1:0-9551 GCA_038323655.1 Acetobacterales bacterium
AAAGGGAGGGGCGTCCCAGGGTGGTCGCGTGGTCCTAAGGCGCACCATGCCCCTCCCTTTGCCTTGCCAAGTTTCACGGCGGGTGCAGGGGGCACGGCCTCCTGCTGGGGGAGGTCTGGAGGGGGCAAAGCCCCTTCCAGCGGACCGCCCCACCCGGCACATCCTGACCCGTCCAGGTTGCGTCAGGCTGACGCGGGTCAGAGTCGTGCGAGCCAGCGGCGTTTGCCGGCGAGCACGTGGTCTTCGCCGAGGTGTCGCGCCTGGGCGGCGTCGCCGCTGGCGATGGCGTCCAGCAGGGCGGTGTGTTCGGCGTTGCTGGCGCGCATGTTGGGGATGGTGTCGAGGGATTCGCGCCGTGTGCGCCAGCCTTCCCGCAGGGCGGCGTCGTAGGCGGCGGCGGCGCGGCGGTGTCCGCTGGCGGCGAAGATCGCTTCGTGGAAGTCCAGGTTGAGGCGGTAGTAGTGGTCGCGGTCACCGGCCTCGATCGCGGCCTGCATGGCGGCGACCAGGGCGCGCAGGACCAGCGGGTCGCCACGGCCGGCGAGGCGGGCGCAGGCGAAGCCGTTGAGCAGGGCGCGCATGTCGTAGATTTCGGCGACTTCGGTGGCATCCAGAATGCGCACGCGCATGCCGCGGTTGGCTTCGCCTTCGACCAGGCCCGATTGTTCCAGGGCGCGCAGGGCCTCGCGGACGGGGCCGCGGGAGACGCCGAGTTCTGCGGCCAGGGCCGCCTCGTTCAGCCGCGCGCCCGGGGGCAGGGCGCCGTCCAGCACACGCCGTTCCAGTTCGGCGCGGACGGTCTCGGTCAGGGACCCGCGTTTTTCGGGTGGCAGGGCATCAGGCACGCAGCATCCTGGCCGTTTCGTCGGCAGAGCGTCAACAGATTGTTGACAATCCGGGCGCCGGTCGAAAGGATAAGAGGATGAGCCAAGCCCCTGCCCCCTCGACCGCGCTTGCGCGCTTCACCGTCCTTGACCTGACGCGGGTGCGTTCGGGGCCGACCTGCGTGCGGCAACTCGCCGACTGGGGGGCGAAGGTCATCAAGATCGAGATGCCCGAGGGGCTGGACCAGGGCGACCCGATGGGCGGGCCGCGCGCGGGGTCGGACTTCCAGAACCTGCACCGCAACAAGCGCGGCCTGACGCTGAACCTGAAGCACCCCGAGGGCGTGGCGCTGCTGAAGGACCTGGCCAAGACTGCCGACGTCATCGTCGAAAATTTTCGCCCCGACGTGAAGGAACGCCTGGGCATCGGTTATGAGGCGATGGCCGCGATCAATCCCCGCATCATCTACGCCAGCATTTCCGGCTTCGGGCAGGATGGGCCCTATGCCGACCGGCCGGGCTTCGACCAGATCGCGCAGGGCATGGGCGGGCTCATGTCGATCACCGGCGAACCTGGCCACGGCCCCATGCGCGTCGGCATTCCCATCGCTGACCTGACCGCGGGGATTTTCGCCAGCCAGGGCATCATGGTGGCCCTGCTGGAACGCGAGGTCTCGGGCCAGGGCCAGTGGGTGCAGACCAGCCTGTTGCAGGCCCAGGCCTTCATGCTGGATTTCCAGGCCAGCCGCTGGCTGATGCAGGGCCAGGTCGCCAAGCAGGCCGGCAACGACCACCCGACCAGCATCCCGACCGGCGTCTTCCCAACCAGCGACGGCAACATCAACATCGCAGCCTCCGGCAACGCGATTTGGGCGCGCTGCGCCCGCGCGCTGGACATGGCCGAGTTCATCGACGATCCGCGCTTCGCGACAGCCGGCGCGCGGTCGGACAACCGGGCCGAGCTGAACGCGCTGATCGCCGAGCGGACGAAGCATTATTCCAGCGAAGACCTGGTCACGCGGCTGAACAAGGCGGGCGTGCCCTCGGGGCCGATCAACAGCATCGACCAGGTTTTTGCGGACCCGCAGGTGCAGCACCTGGGCATCGCGACCTCACTCAACGGCAACAAGACGGTGACCTACGTCGGCCAGCCCTTCACCCTGTCGCGCACGCCCTCGGCCATCGTCACGCACCCGCCCGCGATCGGCGAACACACGGACGAGATCCTGGGTGAAATGGGCATCCCGCCCGAAAAGATCGCGCAGCTGCGCAGCGAACAGGTGATCTGAACATGGACGGCATGGTTTTGAACACGACGATGATGCTCGCCCGCAAGGAAGGCGGCATCGGCTGGATGACCTTCAACAACCCCGCGCGCCACAACGCCGTGTCGATGGAGATGTGGGAGGCGGCGGAAACCATCCTGGCCGATTTCACCGCCGACCCCGCGGTGCGCGTGATCGTCATCCATGGCGCGGGCGGCCGCGCTTTTGTCTCGGGCGCCGACATCAGCAAGTTCGAAAGCGAACGCGCCTCGGAGGCCGCGGTCGCGGCCTACCAGGCGCAGACGGCGCGCGTGTATGACGCGCTGGCCGAATGCCCCAAGCCTACCATCGCGATGATCCAGGGCCATTGCATCGGCGGCGGCACGGCGCTGGCCGTGTGCTGCGACATGCGCATCTGCAACGATGGCGCGGGCTTTGGCGTGCCGGCGGCGAAGCTTGGCCTGGGCTACCCGCTGAAGGGCATCCGCCGCCTGGTGGACCTGGTCGGGCCGTCCTTCGCCAAGGAGATCTTCTTCACCGCCCGCAAGTTCTCGGCCGAGGAAGCCCGTGGCATGGGTCTCGTGAACCGTGTGCTGCCGACCGAAGAACTGGAGGCCTATGTCACCGACTACGCCACCACCATCGCCGGCAACGCCCCGCTGACCGTGGGGGCCGTGAAGTTCATCGCCGGCGAGGCGCTGAAGGACCGTGGTGCCGAGGACAACGCAACCTGCGACGCCATGGTCGCCGCCTGCTTCGCCAGCGCCGACTATATCGAAGGCCGCAGGGCTTTCATGGAAAAGCGCAAGCCCCAGTTCCAAGGCATGTAGTTCTTTTGCGCGCAGGCGGGGCAACCGCCGTGCGACACCAGCCGGGAGAGTCCAGATGTTTCCACGCCGTACCGTCCTGACCGCTGCCCTGATGGCGCCCGCCATCGCGCGGGCGCAGGACGCCGCCTACCCCAATCGCCCGGTCCGTGTCGTCGTTGGCTTCGCCGCAGGCGGCAGCACCGACCTCAACACCCGCACCATGGCGCCGAAGCTCCAGGCGTTGCTCGGCCAGCCGGTGCTGGTGGACAACCGGCCGGGGGCTGGCGGCAACCTTGCGACCGAAATCGTCGCCCGCGCCAACCCCGACGGCTACACGCTGTTGATGGGCACGATCGCGGCGCTCGCGGTGAACCCCAGCCTCTATCGCAACCTGCCCTTCGACCCGCAGGTCGATGTCACCCCCATCTCCATGGCCGGCAATGTGCTGAACGTCCTGGTCGTGCCGGTGGACCGGCCCTGGCGCAATGTCGCCGACCTGGTCGCCGCCGCCCGGGCGCAGCCGGAAACCCTGACCTATGCCAGCAGCGGCGTGGGCGGGGCCGGGCATCTGTCGGGCGCCTTGCTGGACCGCCTCGCGAATATCAAGACCGTGCATGTGCCCTATCGGGGCGGCGGGCCGCTGATGACCGACCTGACCTCGGGCAAGGTCGATTTTTCCTTTGCCACCGGCCCCACCGCCTTGCCGCAGGTCGAGGGCGGCCGCCTGCGCGTGCTCGCGGTGCCGAGCGCCAACCGCTCCCCGCTGCTGCCGCAGGTGCCGACCGTCGCCGAAACCCTGCCGGGCTTCGACGTGCAGAACTGGAACGCCTTGGTCGGCCCGAAGAACCTGCCCCGCCCGATCGTGGACCGGCTGAACGCCGCGATGCGCGCAACCCTGCAGGACCCGGAGGTCATCTCCCATCTCGGCCGCCACGGTGTCGAGCCGCTGCCCTCCTCGCCCGAGGACCTCGGCCGCTTCATCCGTGATGAGACCCGCAAATGGGCGCCGATCCTGCGGGATGCCGGCGTGAGCCCGGACTGAAGCGATGGACCTCGGGTTGAAGGGCCGCCGCGCCCTGGTGCTGGGCGGCTCCTCCGGCATCGGGCTCGCGGCCGCGAAGATGCTGGTGGCGGACGGCGCCCTGGTCACCATCGCCTCGCGCGACCAGCAGAAACTCGACCGTGCGGCGGCGGAAACCGGGGCGCTGGCGGTGGTCTGCGATGCCGCCGACCCGGGCCAGGTCGCGGCCCTCGCGGCGCAGTATGCGGATGGCCTCGGGCTGCTGGTCTCGGCTTTTGGTGGCAGCCACCGCTCGCCCTTCCTGAAGCTGACCGACGCTGACTGGCTCACGAATTACGAATTCAACCTGCTCGGCACGATCCGGGCCCTGCGCGCCTTTCACCCCGCATTGGCGCGTGACGGGGCGGGGCGCGTCGTGCTGCTGGGCGCCGTCTCCGGCCGGCAGCCGACCGCCGACCAGGCGGTCAGCAACGTCCATAAGGCGGGGTTGCATGCGCTGACCAAGACGCTCGCGACCGAATGGGCGCCGGATGGGATCGAGGTAAACTGCGTCGGCCCTGGCCGCGCCTTTACCCCCCTGTGGCAGCGCCGCGCCGCCGACCGCGCCGCCGCCGAGGGCACCACGGTCGAGGCGATCAAGGCCGAGGTCACCGCCGATATCCCCGCCCGGCGCTTCGGCACGGCCGAGGAGGTGGCGCGCATGGTGGTCTTCCTGGCCAGCCCCGCGGCCGCCTATACCACCGGCCAGACGATCATGGTGGACGGCGGCTTGCTGCGCGCCGTGTAAGCATTCGTGGTTCGCCTCTGGCCGCGACCGAGTATAGACAGCGCCCATGGCTCTCAACGAACTCCGCGCCGACCGGCCCCTTGGGCGCGACGCGGCCCCCGTCAATGCTCCCGCTCCCCCGGCGCCCAAGCCGGCCCGCGCGCGGCGATTGTCCCATCCGCTCGGGCTGTTCGGCTGGCTCTGGCGTATCGGCGTGGTCCTGGCCGGCACGGTGATCGTCGGCGGCGGCGTCGCGGCCTTCGCCTTCTACAGCGCTGCGACCCAGGACCTGCCCGACTACCAGTGGATGACCACCTACGAACCGCCGCAGATGTCGCGCATTTACGCCGCCGATTCGCGGCTGATGGCGGAACTGGCGACCGAACGCCGGGTCTTCGTGCCGATCGCGGCCATTCCGCAGCGGGTGCAGCAGGCTTTCGTCTCGGCCGAGGACCAGAACTTCTGGTCCCATGGCGGCGTCGATCCCATCGCGATCCTGCGCGCGGCACTGGTCAATGTGGAAAACCTCGGCACGGGCAGGCGGGCCATCGGCGCCAGCACCATCACCCAGCAGGTCGCGAAGAACATGCTGGTCGGCAGCGACCGCACCATGGTCCGCAAGCTGCGCGAGGCGATCCTGGCTGCGCGGATCGAGGACGCGATGCCCAAGTCGCGCATCCTGGAAATCTACCTGAACGAAATCTTCCTGGGCGCCCAGGCCTATGGCGTCGCCGCCGCGGCGCAGCAGTATTTCTCCAAGCCGCTGGATGACCTGTCCATCGGGGAAGCCGCCTTCCTGGCCGCCCTGCCCAAGGCGCCGAACAACTACAACCCCATCCGCTTCCCCGATGCCGCACGCACCCGCCGCGACTGGGTGATCGACCGCATGGCCGACGATCGTGTGATCACCGCCCAGGAAGCCGCCACTGCCCGCGCCGAACCGCTGGTCGCCCGCCCGAGCCGCCGGCCCGACTTCGTGCCCGTCGGCCAGTATTTTACGGAGGAAGTGCGCCGCGAACTGGTGACCCGCTTCGGCGTGGACCAGACCACCATGGGGGGCCTCGTCGCCCGCACCAGCCTGGACCCGCGCATGCAGGCCCAGGCCGAGGCCGCCCTGCGCCAGGGCCTCTTCGCCTATGACCGCCGCCGCGGCGGCTGGCGGGGCCCGGTCGCGAAGATCTCGGCGCTGCAGACCGAATGGCTGCCGCAACTGGAACAGACCATGCGCCCGCCCGGCGCCCTGCCGGAATGGCGGGTCGCCGTGGCGCTGGATGTGCGTGACCGGGAAGCCCGCATGGCCTGGCTCGATCGCCCGGACCCGCGCGCCGCACCCCAGCCGCAGACCATGACCCTGCCCTTTGACGAAGTGCAGCCCTGGGCGCGCCCCGTTTTGCGCGACGGACGCCTCGGCCCCCCGCCGCGCCGCATGCAGGATGTGCTGGCCCCGGGCGACGTGGTGCTGGTCGAGGTCATACCCGCCGTCGCGGCCGTGCCACCGCGCACCCCGGCCCGCCCCGAACGCCTGGCCCTGCGCCAACTACCGGCGGTGGAGGGCGCGCTGGTCGCGCTCGACCCCAATACCGGCCGCGTGCTGGCCATGGTCGGCGGGTTTTCCTTTGAACGCTCCTGGTTCAACCGGGCGTCGCAGGCGATGCGCCAGCCGGGATCGTCGTTCAAGCCCTTCGTCTATCTGCCGGCGCTGGAGCTAGGCATCCCGCCCAACCAGCGGTTGCTGGATGCGGCGGTCGAAATCCAGACCGGCCAGGGCGTCTGGCGGCCGGGCAACTACGGCGGTGCCGCCGGCGGCGGTTGGGTGACCATGCGCTCTGCCATGGAACGCTCGCTGAACCTCGTGACGGTCCGTCTCGCGCAGGAGATCGGCATGGACCGGGTGGCCAGCACCGCCGCCCGCTTCGGCGTGATCGACAACATGCCGCGGTATCTCGCGATGGCACTCGGTTCGGGCGAGACGACCGTGCTGCGCATGGCCGCGGCCTACGCCAGCTTCGCCAATGGCGGCAAGCGCGTGGAACCGACGCTGATCGACAGCGTGCAGGACCGCTTCGGCCGCCTGGTCTGGCGCCCGGAAGCCCGGACCTGCCCCGATTGCGCCGCCCGAGGCTTCGACCAGGGGCCACCGGCGCTAACCGACGGCCGGCGCCAGATCGTGGACCCGATCGCCGCCTTCCAGATGACCAGCATCCTGCAGGGGGCGGTGCAACGCGGTACCGGCAGCAGGGCCGGGGCAGGGCTCGGCCGCCCGGTCGCGGGCAAGACCGGCACAACCAACGACTACATGGACAACTGGTTCGTGGGCTACACGCCCGACCTCGTGGTCGGCGTCTGGGTCGGCTACGACGATCCGCACAGCCTGGGTGACGGCGAGACGGGCGGGCTGAACGCGGCCCCCATCTTCCGCGAATTCGTCGCCGCCGCCATGGCCGGCAGCCCGCCCGTGCCCTTCCGCGCGCCGCCCGGCATCGCCCTGGTGCGCATCCAGACCGACCGGGGCGAAACCATCACCGAAGCCTTCCGCCCGGGCACCGAAAACAGCGCCCGCCCGCCGCCGGACGACAACGCCCTGTTCGGCGATGGCGGCGCGCCGCCGCTACCGCCGGCCTTCGGCAGCCCAGGCGTCGCGGCCAACCCGGGCGCCGCACAACGCAACCTGGGCGACCTCTACTGAGCCCAGCCGGCCGGGTGGGCCGGCTGGTGGCGGGCCGCTACCCCGCCAGGCCCCGCAGCGCCGTGCAGACCGTCTCCACCTGAACATCGGTCAGTTCGGGGAACATCGGCAGGCTCATCACCTCATGCGCCGCGGCCTCGGTCTCGGCGCAGCCGGCGGGGCCGAGGGCGGTGCGGTTGCGGTAGGCACCCTGCTGATGCACCGGCACCGGGTAGTGGATGCCGGTCGCGACGCCCTCCGCCCGCAGCCGCGCCATCAGGGCTGCGCGTTCCGGCACGCGCAGCACATATTGGTGGAACACATGGCCGAAGCCCGGGCGCCGGGCTGGCGGCGCATAGGGCCCGCCGGCGAGTGCCGCGTCATAGGCCGCGGCGATCGCCTGGCGCCGTGCATTGGCGGCGTCCAGCAGCGGCAGCCGCACCCGCAGGATCGCCGCCTGGAGTTCATCCAGCCGCGAATTCACGCCGACCAGGTCGCTGATGTAGCGCTCCTTCCAGCCATATTGGCGCAATGCCGCGATGCGCCCGGCCAACTCGGCGTCCGGCGTGGTCAGAACCCCGGCGTCGCCAAGCGCGCCCAGGTTCTTGGTGGGGTACAGCGAATAGGCCGCGGCATGGCCGAGCGTGCCGGCCCGCGCCCCGTCGATGCTGGCGCCATGCGCCTGGGAGACGTCTTCGATCAGTGCGACGCCGGCCTTGCGGCAGGCCTCCAGCATCGGCGCCATGTCGGTCATCTGGCCATAGATATGCACGGGGATGACGGCACGGATCGGCGGCAGACCCGGCGGCGGGTCTTCCAGCACAGCGGCCAATTCATCGGGGTCCATGGTGAAATGGTCGGGGTCGATGTCGAGCAGCAGGGGCGTCGCACCCGCCATCTCGATCGCGGCCACCGTGGCGACCGCGGTGTGGCTGACGGTGACGACGGTGCAGCCCGCGCCGATGCCCATGCCGCGCAGGATGAGGGCTATGGCATCCGTGCCATTGGCGCAGCCGACGGCGTGCTGGCCGGGGCCGGTCCAGGCGGCGTATTCGGCCTCGAAGGCAGCACCCTCGCGGCCGAGGATGTACCAGCCCGAGGCCAGGGCGCGGGCCACCGCGGCGTCGATGGCGCCCTGTTGCGCGCGATAGGCGGCGCCGGGGTCGGCCTGGGGGACAAGGATTGGAAGGGGGGCGTTCATACCGGCACCTCTAGCGTATAGGCCGCGAGCCGCGGCTGGAAAAATGCGATGCTGCGCCGCAACCCCTCGTCGAGGCCGATGGTCGGCGCCCAGCCCGAGGCTGCGCGAAAGGCGGTGTCATCGGCGTGGTAGCTGCCGATGTCGATGGCCTTGGCCTCGGGCGGGAACGTCTTGGTGACATAGGTCCCGCTGCCATGGACCGCTACCAGCGTATCGGCCAGTTCCAGCAATGTCACCGGCGGCCCGCCGCCGAGGTTGAAGTGCCGGCCGTGGCAGGCGGGCTTTTCCGCCGCCAGCAGGAAGGCCGTGGTGACGTCATCGAGGTAGGTGAGGTCGCGCATCTGGTCGCCGCCCCAGACCTCGAAGGGCTGGTCCTCGATCACCCGGCGCAGCCAGATACCGACGAAGGTTTGTCGCGCGTCAAAAATCCGCATCCGCGGGCCGTAGCAGTTGGTCAGCCGCAATGACACGACAGGGCGGCCATAGACCCGGTTTTCCAGCAGCCAATACTGTTCGCCGGCGAATTTCGACACGCCGTTGGCGTCCGGCGGGGCGATGGGGTGGTCCTCGGTCACCGGCAGCCATTGCGGCCGGCCATAGAATTGCCGGGTGGAGGCATGCACCACGATGGCCCGCGGTGCCGCCAGGCGCATCGCCAGGATCAGCCGGATCTGGGCGGTGGTGTTGATGTCCACATCCGTCGCCGGGTCGCGCTGCCCGCCGGCATGGCTGGTCTGGGCGGCCAGGTTGAACAGCACGGAAAACCCGCCGCAGGCGGCTTCCAGGTCGGCATCGCGCAGGTCGCGCCTCAGCAGCCGCACCGGCAGGCCGGCGAGGTTGGCCGGGTGTGCCGCCGACCCCGTCAGCATGGCATCAAGCACCACCACCTCGGCCCCCAGCGCCACCAGCGCATGGCACAGGCCCGAGCCGAGGAAGCCGGCCCCGCCGGTGACGAGCACCCGCCGCCCTGCCCAGAAAGCAGGGTCGGGGCAGGCGGGGT
>JBBQHE010000177.1:0-9525 GCA_038323655.1 Acetobacterales bacterium
GACATAGGTCAGGATGATGAGCAGATCCATCAGTCGCGCACCGCGGGCGGCACGGCGCCCGAGGGTCGCTGCGCCTCCTCCAGCGCCGTCAGCCGGGCCTCAAGCCGCGCGATGGTCGCCGGCAATTCGCCGGGCGAGCCATCGGTGGTTGTGGCAAAGCCCCAGCCGCGATCGGCGCGATAGGCCATGGCCCAGATCCACAGCAAGGGCCACAGCGCATGCAGGGTGAACAGGCTGACCCAGCCCGCGGCGTGGATCGCGTCCTGGTGCGGATGCTGCCGCGACTTGGAGATCACATGCGGAATGTCGTGGATGGCGACGATGCCAAAAACCAGCGTCACCGCGACAAACAGCAGCATGAACAGCGCGAAATAGTCGAGCATCTGTCGCCCCCCACCGTCGTTCCGGCTATGACAGGTTCAGCCGGCTGGTCGCAGCAGAGGCGTCAGCCAGCCCCCTTTGCGCATGTCCCCGACGGCGGCTTCAGGCCGCCATCTTGCGAAGCTCCAACGTGTCGGCCAGCGCCATCGCCGCTTCGGCAATCAGCCCCGCGGCATCTTCCGCGCCCAGGTCCAGGCACGCGGCCTCGACGTGCGACAGCAGGCGCAGCAGGCTGCTGACATCGCGGCGGGCTTCCTCGGCCCAGAGGACGGCGGCGATGGGCGTGTTCATGGCAGGACCTTCAAACAAGTTGCGGGGACGTAGCACCGGCAAAGCCGCGCTACCAGCGCCTGGCCGGCCCGCAGTCCAGGTGGATGAACCCATCGCGCCGGTACAGCCCGACGCCGCCCAGCTGCAACTCCCCCGCCAGCCGCGCCATGCCCAAGGGGTTGTGCCCCGGCAGGCGGCAATCCGCCGCCATGCCCGACATGTGCAGCGACACGCGCGACACGCGCCGCGACTGGCGTGCACGGGCGGCGTTGGTTTCCGGCGCGCGATAGGCGCTGATGACGTCAAAAGCCTCGGTCGCGTTCATCCGCGACGCCACGGTGAACAGCACGTCGAACAGCCGCGGGTCCATCACCTCCACCTCGTCGGTGGTGACGTCGCGCATGAGCCAGTTCAGCCGGGCCAATTCATCGCCGATGTAGCGGTCGTCACGGAAGTAGGTGGCCTCCACCGTCTCCTGGCTCTGCATGCGGCGGATGCGGACACGGCGCTGGCCCGGCGGCACCAGGTCGGCGAGGGCGGCCTCGGCCGGGCGTGGCACCGCGCCGCAGGCGAGCAGCGCGAGGCCCGAGCCCAGGGCTGCGCGACGGCCCAGCGAGATGACCTCACCATCCGTCGCGGTGCAGCAGGGGCAGGGGGCGCGGGGGCGGCGGCCGAACCACATCCGCCTCAACTCCGCGCCGCCAGCCTCAGCCCAGGCGGCGCCAGCAACGCAGCATAGGCCTGGTCGAGGCCATAGATGTCGGGGCGGATACGCACCCGCCCGTCCTCCACCATCACCGTCTGGTAGGACAGCCGCACCGGGATGGTGCGGCGCAGGCTGATGCTGCTGGTCACGCGGCTTTCGACCGCCCGCACCGCGCGGGCGCGGTCCCAGCCCGGCGTGCCGTCCAGTGCGGCGTCCAGCAATTCCATCGGCCGATCCAGCCGGATGCAGCCGGAGGAAAAGGCGCGGTCCGGGCGGCGGAAGTAATGCCGGTCCGGCGTGTCGTGCATGAAGATGTCGTCGCGGTTCGGCATCGTGAACTTGATGCGGCCGAGCGCGCTGAAATCGCCGGCGTCCTGGCGCACGACATAGGGAAAGCGGTCGGCGTTGACCCGCGCCCATTCGACGGTGGTCGGATCGACCTCGGTCATTTGGCCGTCGATCGACTGGTAGAAGCGGAAGCCGCGCGCCTGCACCGCCGCCACATCGCGCCGCAGCCGCGGCAGCAGGTCTTCCTTGGCGTTGCGATGCGGCACGCCCCAGGGCGGGTTGAACTGAATGGCGTTCAGCGTGACGCGCAGCATCGGCGTCGCCCGGTCTGGCCGACCGACGATGACGGCCATTTCCAGCATGGTGTGGCCGGCGTCGATCAGTTGCAGCTTGAAATCCGGGACGTTGACCTCGATCCGCCGTTCCGGCCCCGGCAGGGCGGCGGCGCGGCGCGTGTCCATCGCCGCCAGGATCTGGTTGACCCGCCAATCGGCGGACCGGTTCAGCGCGGTCTGGCTGATGCGCCCGACGCGGCCGTCGACCTCGAAGCCACTGGCCTGCTGCCAGCGGCGCACGGCGGCCTGCAGGTTGGGGCCATAGGTCGCGCCCTCGTCCCGGCTGGCGGCCAGTTCGGGGTCTTGGGCTGCGATGCGCGCGCGCAGGGCCGGGATGCGGACCGCGTCGGTGCTGCCCGGTTCGATCGTACTGGTGCCGCCCGGGATCGGCGCCCAGCCGCCGCGCGCGGAAACGGCGCGGGCCTCGGCCAGCGTCAGGCGCAGGGGCGCCGCGCCCGGGGTGAACAGGGCCGCGCGTTCGATCACCTCGGCCGGTTCGGCAGTGTCGGACAGTTGCTGCATCCAGGGCGCCAGCGGCACCAGGTTGATCTCGCGCGCAAGATCCGGCCGGCCCGTCGGCATGGTCCGCACCCGGCCATGCAGCAGGTCGGTCATGGCGGCCGTGGCGGCGCGGAAGACCTGGGGCGCGGCCGCGGCGGGGTCCGCGGCGACCGCGGCCTCGGGCGGGATGTCATAGGCGCGCGGGTCGAGGCCATCAGCCTCCAGCCCGCGCAGCCTGGCGGCCAGGCGCCGCGTCGCTTCCGGCGAGGCTGCTGCCGGCAAGGCCTGGGCATGGCCCAGACCTGGGACAAGGCTTGGGGCAAGGCTGGGGGCGGCTGCGAGGAGCAGCAAGGCATCACGACGTCGCATAGCCGGAGGTCTAGCGCGCAATTTTGCCCGCCGCCAGCAATAGGTGAGACGGGCTTGACCCCGTAGCACCCTCCGGGAAGCATGTTCTTCAGACAAAGGGTCTGCCGCGATGTCCCCCCTCGACGCCCCGCCTCGCCGCAACAGCGACCTGGCCGAAGCCCTGGCCGAGGCGCGCTGCGGCTATGCCGCCGCCCGCCCGGCCTCGGCCGCCCTGCACGAACAGGCCCGCCAGGTCCTGCCCGGCGGCAATACCCGCAGCGTGCTGTTCTGGACCCCCTTCCCGACCGCTATGGCCTCAGGCGCGGGCTGCCACCTGACCGATGTGGATGGACATGACTACCTCGACCTCTGCGGCGAATACTCGGCCGGACTGTTCGGCCATTCCCACCCGGCGATCCTGGCCGCGGTGCGCGGGGCGCTCGACGGCGGGCTGAACCTGACGGGCGTTGGCGCGAATGAGGTGCGGCTGGCGGCGATGCTCTGCGCCCGCTTCCCGGCGATGCAGCGGGTGCGCTTCACCAACAGCGGCACCGAGGCGAACCTGATGGCGCTGACCGCCGCCCGGGCCGCGACCGGCCGGCCGGGCGTGCTGGCCTTCCGCGGCGGCTACCACGGGGGCGTGCTGACCTTCCCGGCGGGGGCCCCGACCCAGGCGGTGAACCTGCCACTGCCGATCACCCTGGCCGACTACAACGACAGCGACGGGGCGGTGGCCGCCCTGGCCGACCCCAGCATCGGCGCGGTGATCGTGGAGCCCATGCTCGGCGCCGGCGGCTGCATTCCAGCCACCCCCGGCTTCCTGGCCGCCCTGCGCGCGGCCTGCGACCGCACGGGCGCTGTGCTGATCTTCGACGAGGTGATGACCAGCCGCCATGCCGCGGGCGGCTTGCAGGCGCGGCTTGGGGTGCGGCCCGACCTGATGACCTTGGGCAAATACGTCGCCGGCGGCATGTCCTTCGGCGCCTTCGGTGGTAGCGCCACCATCATGGACCTGTTCGACGGCCACCGCCCCGCAGCCCTGCCGCATGCCGGCACCTTCAACAACAATGTGCTCAGCATGGCCGCGGGCCTGGTCGCGATGGGCGAGGTTTTCACGCCCGAGGCCGCCGAAGACCTCTGGGCCCGTGGCGAGGCGCTGCGCGCTGCGCTGAACGACACAGCCCGCGCGGCCGGCGTTGCCATCACCGTGACCGGTGCCGGCAGCATGCTGACGCCGCATTTCCGCAAGCGCCCCATCGACCGCCCAGCCCCGCCGGACCCCGCCGAGGAACAGCGGCGGGAATTGTTCTTCCTGGATATGCTGGCGGCCGGCATCTACCTGGCCCGGCGCGGCATGGTGGCGCTTTCGCTGCCGGTGGGCGCGGCCGAAACAGCACGCTTCATCGGCGCCTTCGGCGAATTCTGCGCCCTGCGCGCGGGCCTGCTGGACCCCGCCTGACCGCGGCCCGGCCAGGGAGGCCAAGCAACAAGGAAACCCGCATCATGTTCCGCGATGGGCTGTTCGCCGGCACCCGCACGCTGGTCACCGGCGGCGGTACCGGCCTCGGCCGGGCCATGGCCCAGCGCCTGGTGGGGCTGGGCGGCGATGTCGAACTCTGGGGCCGGCGCGGCGGCGTGGTGGCCGAGGCCGCGGCCGCCATGACCGCCGCGGGGCCAGGCCGCGCCACGGCCCGCGCGGTCGACATCCGCGACGCCACGGCGGTGCGCGCCGCGATCGACGCCGCCTGGGACGCGGGCCAGCCCTTCACCCACCTGCTCAACAACGCCGCCGGCAATTTCGTCAGCCGGACCGAAGACCTGTCCGAACGCGGCTTCCGCGCCATCGCCGAGATCGTCTTCCACGGCA
Organism: Acetobacterales bacterium; assembly: GCA_038323655.1. Classification (GTDB taxonomy): domain Bacteria; phylum Pseudomonadota; class Alphaproteobacteria; order Acetobacterales; family Acetobacteraceae; genus Humitalea. The sequence goes on from JBBQHE010000177.1 coordinate 4,697, forward strand.
CCTTCCATGTCACCCAGGCGATGGGCCGCCGCTGGATCGCCTCGGGCAGTCCGGGCACGGTGCTGTCCATCGTCGTCACCTGGGTCTGGACCGGCAGCCCCTTCGTCGTGCCGAGCGCCATGAGCAAGGCCGGCATCCATGCGATGACCAAGTCGCTGGCGGTCGAATGGGGGCCGAAGGGCATCCGGCTGAACTGCATCGCCCCCGGCGTGATCCCGACCGAAGGCGCCGCAGCGCGGCTGCGCCCGATCGACGCGCCCGCGCCCCCCTCGCGCAACCCGATGGGCCGCGACGGCACGCCCGAGGACCTGGCCGACCTGGCGGCCTTCCTGCTGTCGCCCAATGCCGGCTGGATCAACGGCCAGACCATCGCGCTGGACGGCGCCGAGCACCTGGCCCAGGGCGCCTCGTTCAAGGACTACCTCGGCTGGGGCGATGCCGATTGGGCCGAGGCGCGGACCCGCATCCAGGCCCGCACGGCGGCCGACCGGGCGGGGCGCGGTGCTGGCTGAGTGAAGGCCTGGGCTTGGCGAGGCGGCGCCTTGAGGGGGGCTTCGCCCCGCCTCAAACTCCCCCCACCAGGGAGCCTGAGTCCCCCTGGACCCCACGACTTTGGTAAATCACAGGGAGGGGCACCGTAGGGCGATCGCGTCATCGAGGGCGCACCATGTCCCTCCCTTTGATTTACCAACAATCACGGCGGGTGCAGGGGGCACGGCCTCCTGCTGGGAGGGGTCTGGGGAGGGCAAAGCCCACCCCAGGGGACCGCCCCCCAGGTCCAGGCCTGCGCCCCGTCATCCGCCGCCCGGCAGCAGCATCGGCAGTCGGTCGGGCCAGTTGCGCGTGCCGATGCGGGCGCTGATCTGGGCGGCGATGCGCAGGTACCAGTCGGACGGCAGGCGGCAGCCATCGGCGTCGAGCGCGGTGAAGACCGGCGCCTCGGGCAGGTCGGCCGGCGTGGGCGCCAGCTTGAAGATGGCGGTGCCTTCGTCCACCTCGTCGAACATCGCGGTGAAGAGCATCTCCGCCCCCGCCTGGCCGGCGGTGCGTGCCTGGTCCCAATAGAAGGCGCCGCAGCGCCGCGGCACGGCATTGTGCGGCGCCCGGCCGCCGCGCGCCGCGACCAGGTTGGCCCAGGTGAAGCCGGGGAAGATCACCGGCAGGAAGCCCTGGCCGCGTGCGCGGGTCAGCGCCAAATCCGGCTCCAGCCGGGACTCGCGATAGGCATTGATCGACGGCGCGTCGGCATAGCGCCCGACCGTCCAGGGGCTCAGCACCTCAAAACTGCGATAGACTGCGGCCCAGCTGGGCTCGGGCTTGCTGTCGGCGTCCAGCGTGCGCCAGCCGGCCGGCACGCCGCCGACCAGCGTGACCGGCCCCACCGCGCGTAAGGCCGCCAGCAGCGCCAGCGCCTGGTCCGCATCGCCCGGACGGTCGCGGAAGCCGAGGCCCCAGACCAGCAGCACTGGCCGCCCCTGGTGATTCTGGTAGGCGGGGCTGGCGGTCAGCCCGCGCGCCCGCAACGCGCGCCAGTCGGCCACCAGCAGCGCGAACTGGTCGGCGCGCATCCCGGAGATGTCATAGGCGACGAAGAAGCCGCGGCCATGCGCCTCGGCGCCTGCGCGAATGTTGTCGAGCACCCGGTCCAGCGGCGCCTGGGCGGCGGGGCTGGTCAGCCCGACGCCGAAGCGCCCGGCGGCCGCGACGCCAATGCCGTGCTCGGCCATCCACGCAAAATGCCGCGCGACGGTGGCCGGGCGCTGCGCGCTGTACAGCGCGACGGGGCGGCCCAGCCGGTCGCGCCAGGGCGTCGGGCAGCGTTCCTCGGGCGCCAGATCCCGCACATCGGGCAGCATGTCGACGGTGACGCGCGGCGCGGCGTGCGGCGGCACGTCGAACCAATGCACCCAGTTGCCGAAGGGCCGGCCATCGCCTGGGCAGGCGAACCAGCCCTGGTAGCCGACGATATGCTGCCCCGTCAGGCTGGCGCGGTCGGCGGCCTGAGCCGGCGGGGCCAGCAGCAGCCCGAGGCACAGCAGCAGGTATCGCGTCACTGTTATCCCCCCCCTCGGCCGCCGCTTGGGGAATCGCTGCGGCTGACGCAGCATGGCCGTCTTCGACCAGGGAGCCGAGATGCGCAGCACGGGGGAAGGCCCAGCCCTGCTGGATGCGCTGGACCTGCCCTGCGCCCTGCTCGATGGCGCAGGCACGCTGCTGCACGCGAACCCTGCGCTGCGTCGGCTGACTGGCCCGGCCCGGCGCCTGGCGCAAGGCGGCGCCCTCGCCGCGGTGCTGGATGCCGCCGCCAGGCCGGCCGTGACCGCTGCCCTGCACCAGGCCGCCCGCGGCAGCGTCGCCGCCCCGGTCGAGGCCCGGCTGACCGCGGTTGGCGCCCAGCCCCCGCCGCTGCTGCGGCTTTGGGCGCTGCCCCTGCCGCCGGGCCAGGTGCTGCTGCGAATCGAGGATGTGACCGGCGCGGCCGAGGCCCGCGCCGCCACCGAGGCCGAGCAGCGCTTCGCCCTGATCGGCCGGGTCGCCGGCGGCATCGGGCATGACTTCAACAACCTGCTTGGCGTCATCGCGGGCGGCGCGGCCGACGCCCTGGCGACCGGCGCCGAGGGCGCGGTTGCCCTGGATCTGCACGCCATCGCCGCCGCCGCCAGCCGCGGCGCGGGGCTGGTGCGATCCCTGCTGGGCGCCGCGCGCCAGCAGGTGCTGCTGCCGAAGGCCCTGTCGCTGGCCGCGGTGCTGACCGAGGCAGCCCCCCTGTTCCGTCGCCTGCTGGGGCCGAGGACGGCGCTGGAACTGGCGCTGGCCGAAGCCCGGCCGGTGCTGATCGACCCGACGCAGTTGGACCAGGTCCTGCTGAACCTGGTCACCAACGCCCGCGACGCCATGCCCAACGGCGGGCGCCTGCGGATCGCGCTGAACGAGGCCCTGGTGATCCGTCCTGAACCGGTCGGCCAGGCGGTGATCCCGCCCGGCCGCTGGGTGACGCTGACCGTGCAGGACACCGGCCCCGGCATCGCGCCCGAGGTGATGCCGCGCCTGCTGGAACCCTTCGTCACCACCCGCCGCGCCACCGGCGGCACGGGGCTCGGCCTGGCCACGGTGCAGGGCATCGTCGCGCAATCGGGCGGGCACCTGGCGGTGGAAAGCCCGTCCGGCGAGGGCGCGCGCTTCACGCTGTTCTTTCGCCGGGCGGATGCCCCGGCCGTGCCGCCACCCGCCGCCACGCCCGCCGACAGCCCGGCCGCCGCCACCCCCGCCCCGGTGCTGCTGGTCGAGGACGAGGGCATGCTGGCGCGGCTGTCGGAACGCTGCCTGGCCCGCGCCGGCCATGCCGTGACCGTCGCCGAGGACGCCGAAGCAGCACTCGCGCTTGTGTCGGAAGGCTTTGCACCGGGGCTGGTCGTCTCCGACGTGTCATTGCCGGGGATGGACGGGCTGGCGCTGGTCCGGGCGCTGCGGGTGGCGCGACCTGGGCTGCCGGCGGTGCTGGTCTCGGGCTATGCCGCGGCGGCGCTGGGGGCCGATTTGGGCGCCGAGGGGATCGGCTTTCTGGCCAAGCCTTTTGCCCCTGCCGCGCTGGTCGCGGCTTGCCAGGAGGCGCTTTCTAGAACAATGTAAGAACAGAAGGTTAATGACGAGTCGGAATTGGCACTTTGGGTTGTGTTCTGCTTCCCAAGCACCCTCCATATCGGCATATGATCACGATCACGTGAACAACACGCGTCGCCGGGTCATCCGGCTTCATCCAGGGGTTGAGGGCAGGACATGGCAGCACCGGGCATGGAAAAGACCAAGGCCCTCGACGCGGCCTTGAGCCAGATCGAGCGGGCCTTCGGCAAGGGCTCCATCATGCGCATGGGCGCCAAGCGCGCCGATGCGGAAGTGGAGGTGATATCCTCGGGCTCGCTCGGCCTCGATATCGCGCTCGGCATCGGCGGCTTTCCCAAGGGCCGCATCATCGAGATCTACGGCCCGGAATCCTCGGGCAAGACCACGCTGGCGCTGCACGCCATCGCCGAGGCGCAGAAGAAGGGCGGCACCTGCGCCTTCATCGATGCCGAGCACGCGCTCGACCCCGGCTATGCCCGTAAGCTGGGCGTCAATGTCGATGACCTGCTGATCAGCCAGCCGGATGCCGGCGAACAGGCGCTGGAAATCTGCGACACGCTGGTCCGCTCCGGCGCGGTCGACGTGGTGGTGGTGGACAGCGTCGCCGCCCTGGTGCCGCGGGCTGAGTTGGAAGGCGAGATGGGCGACACCCATGTCGGGCTTCATGCGCGGCTGATGTCCCAGGCCTTGCGCAAGCTGGCGGGCACGGTGGCGAAGTCCAACACCCTGCTGATCTTCCTGAACCAGATCCGCCTGAAGATCGGCGTGATGTTCGGCAACCCCGAGACCACGACCGGCGGCAATGCGCTGAAGTTCTATGCCTCCATTCGTCTCGAAATTCGCCGCATCGGCTCGATCAAGGATCGGGAGACCGTCACGGGTAACCAGACGCGCGTAAAAGTCGCCAAGAACAAGATGGCGCCGCCGTTCCGCCAGGTGGAGTTCGACATCATGTTCGGCGAAGGCGTGTCCAAGGTCGGCGAATTGCTGGACCTGGGCGTGAAGGCCGGCGTGATCGAGAAATCCGGCGCCTGGTTCTCCTGCGACAGCCAGCGCATCGGCCAGGGGCGGGAGAACGCCAAGCAGTTTCTGCGCGAAAACCCAGCCATGGGTGCCAGCGTGGAATAGCGCATCCGCGTTCAGGCGAACAACGTGGCGAACGCGATGATGGTGGGCGACACGACGGCCGACCCCGAGCAGGATACGCC
>JBBQHE010000178.1:0-9522 GCA_038323655.1 Acetobacterales bacterium
CTGCCTGTCCTGCTGGTCGGCCTGGACGCACCGGATGGACCTGCACATCACCTCCGGCCTGTGCATGCTGGCGGTGGTGATGTTCCGCGTGCTCTGGGGCTTCATCGGGTCCGACAGCGCGCGCTTTTCGCGGTTCCTGAAGTCGCCGCTCGCGGCGCTGCGCCACCTGGCCCATATCGGGCGCCGAGAGCCGGATACCGAGACCGGGCACAATGCGGCCGGCGGCTGGATGGTACTGGCGATGCTGGCGCTGCTGCTGGCCCAGGCCGTCAGCGGCCTGTTCACCGATGACCAGATCTTTACCCGCGGCCCTCTGGCCCGGCAGGTTTCAGGCCAGACCAGCGATTGGTTCAGCGCGCTGCATATCCGCCTCGTCTATGTGATGCTGGGGTTCGTAGCACTGCATATCGTGGCGATCGTGCTGTACCGGGTGCTCAAAGGGCAGAATCTGGTGCGGCCCATGCTGACCGGCATCAAGGCCTTGCCGCTCGGCATCGCCGCCCGCGCGCCGCAGATGGCGCCTGTGCTGCGCGGGGCATTGGCGCTCGCCCTGTCGGGCGCGATCGTCGTCAGCCTGTCGAAATTCGGCTGACGACGCTTCGGCCGCTACCGCGCGCGATATGGCCGGTGGCAGGCGCCGCAGGCGCCGCCCAGCGCCTGGAAGGCCGCCGCGGTCGCCGCGGGGTCATTCGCGCTGACCGCCGTGCGCAGCGTCTGCCCCGCGGTCACCGCATTGGCGGCGACGCGGTCGAAATCGGCGCGGTTGGTCCAGATGGCCGGCTGGGCGCGGGTGTCGCCGGTGCCGGAGCCTTCGGGGAAGCGGCCATGGATGGTGCCGAGATAGGCCACGACCTCATCCACGCGCGCTGCCATCGGCCGCGCATCGCCGCGTGCATCCACCACCACCTTGATGGCATCCATGTTGGCGCCCATCGCCTTGAAGCCATCGCGGCGGGCGGTGATGACACTGGGCTGGGCCCAGGCCGTGCCGGCCAGGCTGACAACGCAGGCCGCGGCCAGCGTCCATAGGGTGAAACGAGAGGTCATTGGTCATCCTTCAGACGAAACAGCCGAGTTGGGCTGTCCACCGAAAAAGGCTTGCACGGATCGCACCCGGATTGCACCCCCTTCATCATGACGACCGTGCCCTTGCCGCCCCCCGCCCCCTTCGCTATAGCCCGCACCGCGTTGGCCGGGCCTCACGGAGTGTAGCTCAGCCTGGTAGAGCACTGTGTTCGGGACGCAGGGGCCGGAGGTTCGAATCCTCTCACTCCGACCAATCCCGCCGACGCTGCAAACCCCGTCACGGCCCTGGCCGTGGCGGGGTTTTGCGTTTCACCGAACCGACCCAAATCTGTGTGTTTCCTGCAACAGTGTGGCCGCATGCGGCTCAACTATGGTGCAGTCATCTTGCCTTCGCACGGGATTTGCTGGTTTATGATCGATATCGCGCCACTCCTGAGGGTTCCGCCTATGAAAATCTCACATTTTTTCGCCGCTGCCCTTTCTTTGAGCATGGCTGCCGCCGTGACGGCCCCCGCCAGTGCCCAGCAGACGATCGCGGCGCTCGACAGCACCATCACCACCACCCCTGCGGCGGTGACGGACTATCTGTTCCGCGGCATCAGCCAGACCCGCAACCGTCCCGCCGGCCAGTTGACCGTGGATGCCGAGCATTCCTCGGGCGTGTATATCGGCGGCTTCCTCAGCAACGTGGCGTTTGTCGGCACCAACGCGCGGCAGGAACTGGACGGGTCGGCCGGCTATCGCTTCGCCCTGGGCGACGTGAAGCTGGACATCGGCGGGACCTATTACGGCTACCCCGGTTATTCGAATGAGGGCAGCACCGGCGCGCCCGGCCGCTTCAACGCCAACCCGCTCGACTTCTTCGAAGCCATCGGCCGCGTGAACTACACCACCGGCCCGTTGAAGCTGCTCGGCCTCGTCGCCTATTCGCCCGGCTACTTCGGCGACAGCGGCACCGGCTGGTATGTCGAGGGCGGCGCCGACATCACCCTGCCGTATGAGTTTACCCTGTCCGGCCGCCTGGGCTACCAGTGGATCCAGAACAACGTGCAGTTCGGCGCGCCCGACTATCTGAACTTCTCGGTCGCAATCAGCCGCGAGGTGGCCGCCGGCTTCATCCTGTCGGTCGGCTACTACGGCACCGACATCAGCGAGACGCAGTGCGGCGGGCTGAAGGTCTGCAACAACCGCTTCCTGGCGGCGCTGACGCGCCCCTTCTGAGGCGGTCCGAAGGCGATGGCATGAGGGGCGGGGGTCATGCCCCGCCCTTTTTCATGTCCGCCCGGGTGGCACTCGGGCCGGGTCGCGCACCACCCAGGCGATCAGCTTCAGCGCAGGCCAGGTCCAGGCCATGCCGGCCACGGCGTAATAGGCGAATTCCAATGCCCAGTGCTGCTGGCGGAAATGGTCGCCCACCACCACCACCACGGCGACATAGGCGGTGAAGCCGGCAAGGCCGACGATCGTGGCAATGGCAGTGCGTGACATGGCCCGCCACATGGGCCGGCCGCGCGCATAAGCCAAGCCCGGGCCTGTCCGGTTGCACCGCGCCCCCCGCCCGGCCTATGCCATTGTCACGTCCGCGCGCGAAAGACCCTGATGACCGCCGAAAGCCCCCTGGACCTCAAGGCCCATATCCGCGGCATCCCGGATTTCCCCAAGCCGGGCATCCTGTTCTACGACATCTCCACCCTGTTGCGGCATGGCCCGGCCTGGCAGCAAACCGTGGCCAGCCTGGCGAGCATGGTCGCGCCGCATCGGCCGACCCTGCTGGCCGGAATCGAAAGCCGCGGCTTCCTGTTGGCGGCGCCCGTGGCGGCGGCACTCGGCATCGGCTTCGTCATGCTGCGCAAGCCGCGCAAGCTGCCCGGGGCGACGATCGGCCTGTCCTACGCGCTGGAATACGGCACCGACCGGATCGAGATGCAGGCCGATGCCGTGAAGCCCGGCGACAGCGTGGTGCTGCTGGACGATCTTTTGGCCACGGGTGGGACCATGGCCGCCGGCGTCAAGCTGCTGCGCGAGGCGGGGGCGCAGGTGCCGCTCTGCGCCGCGCTGATCGAACTGACCTTCCTTTCGGGCCGCGCCAGGGTGGAGGCGCCTTTCGAGGCGCTACTCGCTTATGACGACTAGCCGCCGATGACGGCGCGGCGCGCGCTGCTGTCCGGGTTCGCGGCCATGGCCGCGGCCAGTGCGGCGCGCGGACAAACCGGCGATTCGGCCACCCTGCTGATCCCGGGGCCCGAGACCGGCGGCTTCGCCGTCTTCGCCACCCGCACCGCTGCGGGGTTGGCGCGCCACATGCCGCATGCCGTGGCGCTGCGGATCGAGGCGATCGGCGGCCCTGATGGCGTGACCGTCGCCAACCGCTTCGCCACCACCGACGCGCCCGACGGCCGGTCGATGCTGCTGCTGACCGGGGCCGCCGCCCATGCCCGCCTGGTGGGCGAGACGCGGGTGCGGTTCGAGCCGTCCGGTTGGCTGCCGGTCGTGGCGCTGGCCGAGCCGGTGTGGCTGGTCGGGCGCGGCGGGCGGCCCGATGCGCCCAGCCGGTCCGCCGGCGGGCCCGTGCGGGTGGCGATCGGCGCGCCCGACCAGGCCGAGGCGGTGGCGGTCTTCACGCTCGACCTGCTCGGCGTGCCGGCGCTGCCGGTGCCGGGGCTTGGCCCCGAGGCAGCCGAAGCGGCCTTTCAGGCCGGGCGGGTGGATGCGCTTCTGCTGGCCGGGCCCGCACCCGGCGCCCGCGCGGCGGTGCTGGGGGCCGAGCCCTGGGTGCGATACGACGCGGTGGTCGACAACGCGCCCCCGGCCTTTGCCGACCTGGCGGGGCAGGTTCCGGCGTCGCTGCGGGCCGCGGGCCAGGCCGCTGCTGGCGGGCTGCGGACGCGGGCGATGGTGCTGCTGCCAGCGCTCACCCCTTCCGACGCCGCCGCCGCCTGGCGCCGTGCCGGTATGCGCTTCGCCGAGGAAGAAACGCGCGAGACGGGCGCCCGGATCCTGGGGCCGGTCGAAGCGGCGGCCCTGTTCGCCACGATCTGCCCGGCGCCGGAGGCGATCACCGTCTGGCGCGACTGGGCGCATCGGCGCCTGGGTGTACGGCCGACCTGATCACACCAGTTTCAGCCGCAGCCCCAGCTTCCAGATCGGCCCGATGAGCAGGTTGCACAGCACCACGCGCGTGAGGTGAAAGCCGAGCACCAGCGGCACCGCCAAGTCCAGGGCCTTGGCGGTGATCGCCATCTCCGGCATGCCGCCTGGCGCCATGCCCAGCACCGCCGCTGCCGGCGGCAGGCCGAAGGCCAGGCCGAGCGGCACCGCCAATAGCGTCAGGATGACCGACAGCACCAGCGTCGACAGGACCGAGGCGACCAGCAGCCGCCGCGACCCGAGCAGAAAGCCCCGCGTCAGCTTGATGCCGAGCGTCATGCCCATGCCGATCTGCGCCAGATCCACCAGCGGCAGCGGAAGGCCGGAGGGCATCAATCCAAAGGCCGACAGGCCGATGGTCATGAAGCAGGGGCCGAGCATCCAGGGATTCACGAAGCCCAGTCGGCTGACGATCATCGCGACTGCCGTGCCGGCCGCCAGCAGCACCGGCAGGCCCCAGGCCGTCACCTCGGGACGGGGCGCGGAAAACACCCCATCCAGCGCGTGCGGCGCCAGGATCGAGATCAGCGGCGGAAACACCAGCACGACCGAGACCATGCGCAGCGTCTGCGACAGGGTGATGCTGGGTACATGCGCCCCTGCCCGCTGGCCGAGCACCGCCATCACCACGATGCCGCCGGGCACGGCGCAGAAGAAGCCGGTCCGCGCATCGGTCTGCGCCAGGTGCATGAACAGGCGCGCGACGATCAGCCCTGAGGCGATGGTCAGCACCCCGGCCAGCACCAGCGCCGGCAGGGCGCCGACGACCGCCACCATGACCGGTCCGGTAAAGGTCTGGCCGAGGCCCAGGCCCAGCAGCACCAGCGCCACAGGCCGGGCGCCAGGGGGGGTGGCGGTCGGCATCCACCATGTCAGCGCCGCGGTCGCCAGCAAGGAGCCGATCATCCAGGGCAGCGGGATACGCATGAGGTAGAAGATCAGGCCGCCGGCGGCCGCGACCGCCGTCGTCAGGAGCATCCGCGGCCAGGCGGGCGGGGTGCTTCGCGAGTCGGACATCGGGACTATGGTCCGGCGCTTGCTGCGCCGCGTCAAACCCGGCCCGGGTCACACCGCAAATGAGATTCTCTGTCCCAGCAGCCCCGCGGTCGGGTTGCCGCCGCCGCCCGACAGCAGCCCGATCAGTGGGCTTTGGTTCGACGTGCCGGCATCGACCTGATTCAGGTAGCGCACCACCAGCTTGGACATGGCCTTGGGGTCGCTGAAACTCGCAGGGTCCAGCCGTTGGGTGAGGATGGCTTTCTGCCGGTCGTAGGTCTGCAGGCCGAAGGTTTCGGGCAGGCCGAGCCCACCGCGAACGACCTCGGTCAGCGCCTTGTCGGCCAGGATTTGTGGGATGGTGGTGACGGCGCCGATGGTGCGTTTGAAATACAATGCCGCACGCATGCCGGGATTGGCGTCGCCGGATGCCTTTTCGAAGCGGTTGGTCATGGCGCGGCTGATGATCGCTTCGACCAGCGTCGGGTCGCCCAGCGGCGGCGTGTCCCGCCCGGCAAAACTGCCGGCCAGCCTGGCATAGCGCGGATCGGCCATGCGGTTGGCGAAGCTGTTTTCGTTGTCGGGCGATTCCGTCATCAGCTTCCGCAGGATCGCCTTCTTGTCGATCTCGCCTTCCAACTGGAAGGCTTCCAGCACGATCTGCAGGCTGCGCCGGTCCTTCAGCAGGTCTTCGACCGAGGCGATCTTGGGTCCCTGTTCGCGCAGCCGTGCGGCATCGGCCGTGTTGCTGCGGGTGGTGGCAAAGCGCGTCTGCAGCGATTCGCCGGTGCGCTGCATGACCGCCCATGCGGCGGGGGCGCCGAGACCGTCCAGCATCGGCTCAGGCCGAGGCCGCGACGCGCAGCGGCGCGGTGCCGTGGGGCGGCACCTGCGCGCCCTGCGCGACCAGGCCTTCTATCATGTCGCGGTGCAGGGCGAGCAGGGGCTCCAGGCTGTCGCCGCTGTCCATGCGCGCCATCGCTTCCCGCTGCGCCCAGAGGCCGAGCGACACCAGGCTGCCCTTCAGGGCTTCCGGCAGGCCGTTGCCGGGGGAGAGCAGATCGGCCATCAGCAGCGCCCAGAGTTGATGCGTCTTGTGCAGCGCGACGACCCGGGCACGCGGATCCGCCTGGGCTGCGGCGAGCAGGCCGTTGACGTAGCGAAAGGCCCGCAACTCGGTCTCCCGCGGGGTCGCGACGGCGACCTGGGTGGCGGCGTAGCGGCTGGCGGCGGTCATGGGCGGGCCTTTCGCGCAGGGGCGGCACCAGGGCCGCCCCGATCAGGGATCAACGGAACAACTGGAGCAGGCCCTGGCTCTGCTGGTTGGCGATCGACAGCGACTGGACGGCCAGGGACTGCTTGGTCTGCAGGCTGTTCAGCCGGGCGCTTTCCTCGGCGAGGTCGGCATCGACGAGCGCGCCGAGCCCTTCCTTGACCGAGTCGTTCAACTTGCTCGTGAAGTCCTGCAGCCCCTCGACCTGGCGCAGGTTGGCGCCGAGGTTGGCCAGGCGCGTGCCCATGGTGTCGATGGCACCTTCCACCGCGGTGATCGCCGCCGTGCCGCCGGGCACCACGCCTGCGGTCGCACCGGTCACGCTGGTCGTCATCGCGGTGGCATTGCCGCGCACCACCATCTCGCCGCTGCTGTTGAGCTGCGCATCCAGGCCGGCGGCCTGCATGCGTGTCATCAGCGTGGAAATCATCGTCAGCGGCGAATCGGTCGCGGTGAACTGCACGTCGTAGACGTCGGTCGTGGCGTTCGGCTGGGCGGTCAGCGCGGCCGAGCCGTCGTTGAATTCGAAAATCAGCGTGCGGCCGCCGACCGTCACGGTCAGGTTTTCGCCCAGCGCCGGCGCCAGCGTGTTGTCGAAGGTCAGCTTGCGGGCGCCGGTCGTGACGGTCAACGCCGCCAGCGAAAGACCGTTGGACGTGCTGTCGGTGCCGATGATGGAGGTGCGCGTGCCCTGGATGTCGCGGGTGACGTCGAGGTTGGTGCCGGTCACGCCGGGCACGCCGCCGATGCCCGCGGTCAGCAGGTTCACGCCGTTGAAGGTGGCCGAGCGCGCAAACGCGTCGATGTTCTGCAGCGCGTTGGTGATCTGGTTGTTGATCTGCGCGGGATCGAGGCCCTGCTGCTGGCCCTGCGTCACGGTCTGCTTCAGGCGGCCGAGCTCATTGCTGATCGAGGTCGCGGCGTCGCGCGCCACGGTCAGGGCCGACTTGCCGAAGGCCAGGCTGTCCTTGACGGCCATCATCGCGTTCAGGTCGGCGCGCATGTTTTGCGCGATCGAAAAGACCGCGGGGTCGTCATTGGCCTTGTTGACGCGCAGACCGCTTTCGATCCGCGACTGTGTGTTGCCCATGTCGTTCCCGATCGTGGTGAGCGACCGGATCGCCGCCATGGCGGCGCCATTGGTGTTGATGGATGACATTCTGTGCTCTCCGTTCTGGTTGTTCGGCCCGGGGGGCAGGACATCCTGTCCGCCTCACGTGCCGGGGCCGCGGAATTGTTCCGCGCCCCTGTTGCCGACCGCACCGCCAGGCGGATGGTCGAGGAAAGTGTTTGTCAGCCTCCCAGGTCAGGCCGCGTGGGCCGGGGCGTCGATCCAGCCTTGCGATTCCAACCCTTCGATCAGGTCGCGATGCAGGGCGATGATCGGGTCGAGGCTGGCATCGGTGCCGATCCGCGCCATGGATTCGCGCTGGGCCCAAAGCCCGAGCGAGGTGAGCGTGCAGCGCAGCGTGGTCGGCAGCGCATTGCCGGGCGAGGTCAGGTCCGCCAGCAGCAGGGACCAGAGCTGATGCGTGCGGTGCAACGCGATCGTGCGCGCATGGGGCGCCTGGCCGGCACTGGCGAGCAGGCCGTTGACATGGCGAAAGGCCAGCGCCTCTGACTGACGCAACCCGGTGGCCACGGGTTCGGCGGTGCTTTGTGCGGGCATCGTATTTCCCTTCTGGAAATGGCCGGGGTGGAAGGCGGGGCGGCGTCTTGCCGCCCCGCCCCTGGGATCAGCGGAACAGGCTCAGGATGCCCTGGCTCTGCTGGTTGGCGATGGACAGCGACTGCACCGCCAGCTGCTGCTTGGTCTGCAGGCTGTTCAGCCGGGCGCTTTCCTCGGCGAGGTCGGCATCGACGAGCGCGCCCATGCCTTCCTTGATCGAGTCGTTCAGCTTGGCGGTGAAGTCCTGCAAGCCTTCCACCTGGCGCAGATTGGCGCCGAGGTTGGCCAGGCGCGTGCCCATCAGGTCGATCGCACCTTCCACGGCGGTGATCGCCGCCGTGCCGCCGGGCACGACGCCCGCGGTGGCACCGGTCACGCTCGTGGTCAGCGCGGTCGCATTGCCCGCCACGACCAGTTCGCCCGAGCTGTTCAGGCTGGCACTCAGCCCGTTCTGCTGCATGGCGGTGATGAGGTTGGACACCATGGTCAGCGGCGAATCGGTGGCGGTGAACTGCACGTCGTAGACGTCGGTCGTCGCGTTCGGCTGGGCGGTCAGCGCGGCCGAACCGTCGTTGAACTCGAAGATCAGCGTGCGGCCGCCGGAGGTGACGGTCACGTTCTCACCCAGCGCGGGCGCCAGGGTCGCATCGAAGGTCAGCCGGCGGGCGCCGGTCGCGGCGGTCAGGCCGGTCAGGGTCAGACCAGCGGAGGTGCTGTTGGTGCCGGTGATGGCGGTGCTGGTGCCCTGAATGTCGCGCACGATGTTCAGGTTGGTGCCGGTCACACCCGGCACGCCGCCGACGCCGGCGGTCAGCAGGTTCACGCCGTTGAAGGTGGCGGTGCGCGCAAACGCGTCGATGTTCGACAGCGCATTGGTGATCTGCGTGTTGATCTGGGCCACATCCAGGCCCTGCTGCTGGCCCTGCGTCACGGTCTGCTTCAGGCGGCCGAGCTCATTGCTGATCGAGGTCGCGGCGTCGCGCGCCACGGTCAGCGCCGACTTGCCGAAGGCCAGGCTGTCCTTGACCGCGGAAATCGCGTTCAGGTCGGCACGCATGTTCTGCGCGATCGCGAAGACCGCGGGGTCGTCGTTGGCCTTGTTGACGCGCAGGCCGCTCTCGATGCGGGACTGGGTGTTGCCCATGTCCTTGCCGATCATGCCAAGTGAACGAATGGCCGCCATCGCGGCGCCGTTGGTGTTGATGGAGGACATGTGCCCTCTCCTCTTTCAGACCTGTCCGCCCGGATGACTGGACATCTTGTCCTCATCCGGAACGGGGGCTGCGGATTGTGCCGCCGCCCCACAACCCAACCCTGCGCCTGACGCCTGGCTGGATATCCATCCCCGTTATCGGGGAACGACGTGAATCATCGGTTAATCCGCACCGAGATTCGTGGCCGCCGCGGCACC
>JBBQHE010000179.1:0-9357 GCA_038323655.1 Acetobacterales bacterium
GTCTTCCGCGCCTGCGCCGCCTGCCATGCGCTCACGCCCGGTGCCAGCAACCTGGCCGGCCCCAGCCTGCACGGGATCTTCGGCCGCCGCATGGGCAGCCTGCCCGGCTACGCCTATTCGCCCCGCCTGGCCCAGGGCGACATCACCTGGACGCCGGAGACGGTGGCCGACCTTTTTGCCCGCGGCCCGGACCTCGTGACCCCAGGCACCACCATGCCGATGCAGCGGCTGGACGATCCGCAAGACCTGGCTGCCCTTCTGCGCTTCCTGGGCGAGGCGACGCGCTGAGGCTGGAACGCGGTTTGCAAGCCCTGGGCACAGACTGCTGTGGAATGACCGCCATGATCCGTCGCCGCGCCCTGCCCCTGCTCGGGGCCAGCCTCATCGCTGCCCCGGCCCTTGCCCAGGCGCCCTGGCCCAACCGGCCGATACGCCTGGTCGTGCCGGTCACCCCCGGCGGGGCCGCTGACATCACCGGCCGGCTTATCGCGCAGATGCTGTCGGACGGGCTGGGCGTGCCGGTCGTGGTGGAAAACCGCCCCGGCGCGGGTGGGACGATCGGGACCGCTTTCGTCGCGCAATCGGCGCCGGACGGCTATACGCTCAGCCTCGGCAATGCCTCCTTCAACCTCGGCGGGCCGCTGCTCTTCGCCAATCCGGGGTTTGAGGGCGTGGATGATTTTGCCGCCATCTCAAGCTTCGCCGCCACCACCACCCTGATGGCCTGCAACCCGCGCCTGCCGGTCGCGCATGTGCAGGACTTCATCGCCTATTGTCGTGCCCGGCCGGGCCAGGTGAACTTCGGCTCGGCCGGTGCCGGCGGCAGCAACCATCTCAATGCCGTGCTGTTCATGATGCGCACCGGGGTCGAGATGGTGCATGTGCCCTATCGCGGATCGGCGCCCGCGCTGGCCGATACCATGTCCGGCCAGGTGCAGGTGGTCTTCGACACGCTGCCGGGTGTGATCGGCGCCGCACGGGCGGGCCAGGTGCGCGCCCTGGGCGTCACCAATGCCGGGCGCTGGCCGCTCGCGCCTGATATCCCCAGCATCCAGGAACAGGGCGTGCCGGATTTCGACATGCCGTCCTGGTTCGGGCTGATGGGGCCGGCGGGCATCACAGAGCCGATCGTGGCGCGCATGCATGCCGTGTTGACCGCCGCCCTGGCGGATCCGGCGGCGCATGCGCGGCTGAACACTGTGGGGCTCGTGCCTCTGCCGATGACCCAGCCGGCCTTCCACGCCCATATCCGCGAACAGCGCAGCCGCATCGCCGCCATCGTCCGCGCCAGCGGGGTCAAGCCGGAAGGGGCTTGAAAGCCGGTCCGGCTACCGCAAACGTTCATCCGGCGGCGCGATGACCGTCGCCAGGTCGCGCAGCAGCGGCTTGTTCGGCAGCGGGTCCAGCCGCATCTCGCGCGCTTCCAGCCGTGCCGTGCAGGCGTAGATGACGCGGCCGTCCAGCAGCATCATGCATTCCTTGCAGGCATTGGCGTTCAGGCAGGCGTAGCGGAAGGCGAGGCTTGGGTCGGCCGTCACGCGCAGGCGGCGCAGCCCGTCCAGGACCGACTCGCCAGGCTCAAAGAGGATGTTAAACGCCTCGTGGCGTGCGGCGTCACCGGCGCCACCACGGCTGATCAAAAGGCGGGCAGTCGGCATCACGCTGGCTCCAGATGCAGCGCGCCGTCGCGCAGGCTTTGGCCCTGGTTGCGCTGCCAGGCGGCTTCGGTGGCGCAGAAATCTTCCCGCTGGTGGGCGCCGCGGCTTTCCTGCCGGGCGGTCGCCGCCTGCACAACCGCCTGTCCCACCAGGATCATCTGCCGCAGGTCGAACCAGTCCAGCCGGGCCAGGTCGTGCGGCTGGCCGGGGATGCCGGGCGGTGTCTCGCCGGCTTCCTGGTCCAGGGCGGCCAGGGCAGCGGCGGCGCGGTCCAGCCCCGCTTTGGTGCGGAAGGGGCCGACGTCGGCGGCCATGATGGCCTGCAACCGCGCGATCAGCGCCGCGGTGTTCAGCGCCGGGCCGGTCGCGGCCAGACGCGCCAGGGCCGTCCGATCGGCGACGAAGCCGGCCCTCGCCGCCATGCCCGCGGCGCTGGCGCCGGCGATGCGGCCGAAGGCCAAGGCCTCGGTGATGGCATTGCCCGACAAGCGGTTGGCGCCATTTGCCCCGCCCACCGCCTCGCCGGCGGCGAGCAATCCCGGCACGTTGGTCCGCATCGCGATGTCCACGCGGATGCCGCCCATGTGGTAGTGAGCGATCGGCGAGACCTCAACGCAATCGCGCGTAAGGTCGATGCCATTGGCCGCGAGTTTGTCGATCACCGGGCCGAAGGCGGCGCGCAGTTCCGCCGCCGGGACATGGGTGAAACTGAGCCAAGCGCCGCCGGAAGGCGACCCGCGCCCGGCCTCGTTTTCCTTGGTGATGGCGTAGGTCGCAAGGTCGCGGGTGGTTGAGTAACCGCCGTCCTGGTCGGACCCGCCCCAGCGATCGGCGAATTCCTCCATCGCGCCGTTCAGCAACCGGCCGCCGAGCTTATAGCGAAACGGGTCCCACATGATCGGGTCCATGCCGATCAGCCGCGGCGCCAGGTGCCCGATCGGGAAGAACTGCACGAATTCCATGTCGATCAACCGTGCCCCGGCGCGCAGTGCCAGCGCATAGCCATCGCCGGACATGTTGGCGCTCGCACTGTTGCGCGCATACATCCGCGTCAGCCCGCCCGTCGCGATGATGGTGGCGGGGGCAGCGATGGTCAGCGGCTCGCCGGTCGCGACATGCAGCGCGACGGCGCCAGTCACGGCGCCGTCCTCTACGACGAGGTCGGTCACCATCACCTCGCCGACCCGGCGGATCGCGTGCCCGCTGCGCTGCACCTGGGCACGCAACGTGCGGGACACGGCGGGGCCGGTCGCGAGAAAATCGACATAGACACAGCGCGCGCGGTCATGCCCCGGCGCCTGCACCGCGGCAAAGCCTGCGTGGTTGCGCGCCCAGCCAACCTTCCAGCGGTCCATCTCCAGAATGCAATCGGCCCCGACCTCGCACAGCAGCGCCGCCAAAGCAGGGTCGCAGAGGCCGCGCCCGGCGGCGAGCGTATCGGCCAGGTGGTGCTGCCAGTGGTCGGTGCCAGCGGGGCCGACGGCGGCGGCCACGGTCATCTGCGCCATCACCGTGGCGCCACCGCGGCCGATCAGGCTGCGGTCCAACAGCAGCACGCGGGCGGTCCCCCGCCGCGCGGCCTCGATCGCGGCATACATGCCGGCGGCGCCGGAGCCGATGATGAGCACATCCGCGTCCAGGTGCATGCGCGTCTCCTTGATGGTGTCCTCGGCAACGCCGTCCGGCGGCACCGCAGTCAAAGCGTGGCTTGCCCGTCCCGATGCGGCGGGCCAGCCTGTACCACATGCAGGCCATCCCCTTCTCGACCGGACTCAACCCACCGCGAATAGCCCTGCCCCCGGGCGCCGTGGATACGCATCACCACGTTTATGACGCGCGCTATCCGCTGGCGCCCGGGGTCACGCGCTTCGTGCCGGATGCGAGCCTTGCGGATCACGCCCGGTTGCGGGCGCGGATCGGGATTGCGCGCAACGTCATCGTGCAGCCCTCGGCCTATGGCACCGACAACCGCCTCACCCTGGCGGCGACGGCGCAGGGCGGCGCCGACAGCCGGGCGGTGGTGGTCGTCGCACCTGACACACCGATGGCGGATCTGCGCCGGATGGCGGCGCTGGGCGCACGCGGGGCGCGGTTGAACATTGTCTCGTCGGGCGCGGCCCTGGGGGTGGAGGCTATCGCGCCGCTCGGCGCGGTGCTGGCCGAATTGGGCTGGCATCTGCAGATCTTCGCAACCGCGGACATCATCGCCGAGCACGCCGACGCGCTGCGCAGCCTGCCTTGCCCCGCGGTGTTCGACCACCTGGCGCTGCTGCCGCCCGATGGTTTTGTGACCCACCCGGCCTGGGAGGTTGTTTCGGGGCTGCTCGCCGAGGGTCGGGCCTATGTAAAACTCTCCTCGCCTTATGCCTTGGCGCCGGGGCGGCTGGGGCCGCTGATCGCAGCCCTGGTCGCGGCCAACCCGGCACAGGTGGTCTGGGGCACCAACTGGCCGCATCCGAATGCGGTGGGGCACGTGCCCGATGATGCGGCGCTGGTGGACCTGTTCGCGACCCATGTGCCCGTCGAACACCACGCCGCGGTATTTGCGGGGAATGCGGCGCGTCTCTACGGGTTCACGCCGTAGGCCGCGACAAGAGTCAGTACGGCCAGGCCCGCCACAAGCCCCGCCAGCAGCCCAAAACGCCATTGCGCGACAAGGCCCGAGACGAGCCCTGCGACGCGCGCGACAGGCGGCACGCTGGCTGCCGCCCCCGGCGGGGCGATCAGTGCGATCATGACGAAGGCCGCGATCGTTGCCCCCGCGACTGCCGCAGCCCAGCGCACCGCCGGATGATCCGGCCGCAGGTGCCGTGCCAGGAACACCCCGGCGAGGCGCAAGCCCAGGCCAAGCCCCGCGGCCAGCAGCAGTGGCGTCCAGTCCGGGTTCATCGGCGCTGCCAGAACCAGGCGGCGGTGCCGCCGACCAGCCCCGCCAGGAGCAACCCCAGGGCTGGCGGCAGCATCATCGCGATCGGGGCCGCCAGCATGCCGCCGATCACGGCCGGACGGGCGGCAGGCCGCACCAGGTCGGCGCCGATCAGCAAGGCGAAGTACAGCGTGTTGGCGAAGAGCAGCGCCGGTCGCGCCGCCGTCGGCAGGCTGGCTGCAACCGCGAAGCCCACGAGCGCAGTGGCAGCGCCCAGGCCCCAGGAGATCATCCCGCAACCCAGGAACCAGGGCAGCCCGAGCCCCGGGTGCAACCCTGGCACTACCCGCATCGCGACCGCCCAGGGCGTCACGGCGATGAAGGGCGCGGCGATCCATCCGCGTGAACCGAGGTAGGGCGCGAGCGCGATGGCCAGCGGCAGGAAGCGTGCATTGGCGACCGTCGCGCCGAGCACCCCGGGCAAGCCGGGCACGCCCAGCAACACCATCTGCCCGGGCATGCCATAGACGAACAGGCAGCAGGCCAGCATCCATTCGAGTGGCATGCCCGCCTCCCGGCAGGCCGCCCCGAAGGCCAGGAAGGTCGCGGCCATGGCGGGCGCCTGGGGGCCGAGCCCACCCAGCGCACCCGCCCGCCAGGCGGCGCCAGCCGTGCCGGGTGGCGTCACGCCGTGCGCAGGCTGAAGGCCCGGGCAACAGGCATCATCGGGGCGCGCATGGCCGCGGCCAGACCCGAGGCGATGGCGGCCGAACGGGCGCCGCCCATGACCGAGGCCTGGCCCGTCACGGGGCCACGATCCGCGGGGGCGGCAGGGTGGTCGAAGGCGGTGCGGGCTGGAGCGGGCATGAGCGTGCCTTTGGCGTGGCTTGAAATCTAGCAGCCCACCCTGACGCCGACAAAGCAGCGCCCCAGTCGCGCGCCTACCCTGCCTTGGCTTCGACCGGTCCTGGTTGAAAGACTGCCTGCCACGCCAGCAGACCGTAGAGCTGCATCATGACGACCCAGGGCATCGCTATCGGCAGGTCGGCCTTGCCGCGCAGGCGCGCGCGTGGACCGGATTGGGCCACCTCCGGCACGCCAATTGACCGAATAGCAGCCGGTTCCGCGCGCTGCGGTGCCGGCGCGTGTCATCGGCGGCAGCACACCCCGCGGTGTCGGGGAGCCAATGCTGGCCCACGGCAACCGCCTGTGTCTTACCGCCAGCCGCATCGTGGCGGTCGACCCGGGCGCGCCGTAGCGCTTGGACCGCCACGGCCAGGTTGCGGGCAGTGGCGTCGAACAAGCAGCAAGCCCCGGCCGCCGTTGGCCGCGTGACGTGGCGCGCGAGCCTCAGCCCCGGCGGGCCATCGCCGCCTGAAGCGTGTTTTCCAGCAGGCAGGCGATGGTCATCGGC
Source organism: Acetobacterales bacterium (assembly GCA_038323655.1). Taxonomy (GTDB): domain Bacteria; phylum Pseudomonadota; class Alphaproteobacteria; order Acetobacterales; family Acetobacteraceae; genus Humitalea. Next base: position 5,939 of record JBBQHE010000179.1, read on the forward strand.
CCAACGCCGCCGGGCACCGGGCTGATGGCACTGGCCCGGACGGCGGCCTCATCGAAGCAGACATCGCCGACAAGCCCTGCCGGCGTGCGGTTGATGCCGACGTCGATCACCACCGCGCCTTCGGCAATCCAGTCCCCGCGCACCATCTCGGGCCGGCCGACGGCCGCCACCAGCACTTCCGCACGGCGGCATTCGGCGGCGAGATCCCGTGTACGGGAATGCACGATGGTCACCGTCGCATCCGCCGCCAAAAGCAGCGCCGCCATTGGCCGGCCCACGATGGTGCTGCGACCGAGCACCACAGCCCGCGCGCCGGGCAGGGCGACGCCGGCCTCGGCCAGCAGGTGCATCACGCCCTTGGGCGTGCAGGGCACGAGCCCCGGCTGGCCGGTCGCCAGCCGTCCGGCGTTGATTGCGTGGAAACCGTCGACATCCTTGGCCGGATCGACCGCGTCCAGGACCGCAAGCGCGCGGATCTGCGGCGGCAGCGGCAGTTGCACCAGGATGCCATCGACCGCCGGGTCGTCGTTCAGCGCGCGGATAGTGGCAAGGAGTGCGGCCTCGGTCGTCTCGGCGGGCAGTTGCAGGGTGGCGCTGTCAAAACCCGCCGCGGCCGCCGCGCGGTCCTTGTTGCGGACGTAAACGCCGCTCGCCGGGTCGTCGCCGACCCGCACGACGCGGAGGCCGGGGCGGTAGGGCAGGGTCGCGATTCGGGCGGCCAGCCGGTCGCGCAGTGCGGCGGCGACGGCCTTGCCATCAAGGATACGGGCGGTCATCGATGCAAGGCTTCCAGCTTGGCGATCAGGGCCGCGGAAACGCCCACGACATGCAGGGTTTTTTCGCGGGACGTGGCGCCGTGCCGCAGCGTCACGGCGCGGCCGGGCAGATCCAGCGCCTCGGCCAGCGTGGCGGCGACGGCTTCGGTCGCGCGGCCGTCGCTGGCGGCCGCAGTCACGGCGATCCGCAGGCGGGGCCCGTCGATCCCCGGGGCCTGGCCGCCGATGCCTGGGCGGCGCGACCTGGGTTCGGCCTTGACGCGCAACTCCACCCCATCGGCGACGGCGCGCCATGGCGCCGGCTGCATCACGCGAAGATCGGCCAGAGCGTGGTGGTGAGGAAGATGCGGAAGGCCTGCAACAGCAGGATCAGCACCAGGGGCGACAGGTCCACACTGCCCAGCGTCGGCAGGATGTTGCGGATCGGGCGCAGTGCCGGCTCGGTGATCTTGAACAGGAAGTCATCCACCGCCCAGACGAAGCGGTTGCGGCGGTCCAGCACGCCGAACTGCATCAGGAGGCTGACGACCGCGGCGATGATCAGCGCCCAGATGTAGAGCGAGACCGCCTGATCGATCAGCCAGAAAAAGGCGTACATACCGTCACTCCCGATGGCGCTGCGAGATTCGCCTCCGCGCGCGGGCTCATCTATGGGGCCGCCGGGCTGGCGGCAAGGCGGCAGGGATTGCCGTCCCCTTGCCGAGTCCGCGGGCCGCCTTGACTTGGCGGCAAGGCGCCGCGATAACGCCGCCCTTGCGCACGGAACGGTGCGGGGCTGTAGCTCAGTTGGTAGAGCGCGTCGTTCGCAATGACGAGGTCTGGGGTTCGATTCCCCACAGCTCCACCAAGTCTTTCGATACAATTTGTATTCGCTTGCGCCGCTTCATCGACCTCACAGCTATTTCGGCTATTTTCCCCGCAGTTGGCATCGTTGGCCATCATCGGCGCCACGGCCGTGTTTGCGCGCATGATCCGCGGCCATGCCACATCATCTTCGCCCTGAGCAGGAAAGGCTTTGGCCCGCCTTCTGGCTGCCCGTCGGCACCAGGGGTGTGATGCAGCAGCCCCCCGGGCGCCGCCTCGCTGGGTCCGCAGCGCCGCGGCGCCTGGGGGCCATGTGCCTTTCGGCACATCCATCGTCGCTGCCGCGCGTGATGTTCGTCCGCCGACGCCCGGACTCATCACCAAGGAGCAACCGTCATGGCCCTGCAAGGCCCCCAGAAGATCGCCATCCTGCTTTGCCGCTTCAGCGACAGCCCAACCGCCGAACCCAATCCCTCCGGATATTACGAAGACCTGGTGACCCGCGGCAGTGGCGGGTTGAACGACTATTGGATCGCAGCCTCCCTCGGGGCCATCAACCTCGATGGCTCCCGCGTTTTCGGCTGGAAGACCTTCGACCTGACCCGCGCCGCGTTTCTCGCCGCCCACCCGGGCCGCTGGGACAAGATCAAGGGCGCCATCGACCGCTTCCCTGAAATGAGCGAGGCCGAATACACCTGCGTCGTCGCCCTGTATGCCGTCGATGTCACGGACGGCGGCTCGCAGGGCGGCGTGCTTGGCGGGCCTGGCGACGGCAACGTCACCTTCCTCGCCCACGAACTGGGCCACATCTTCGGCCTCGAACACTCCTTCGATCGATCCGAACGCCAGGCGGAGACGTGGTCGCAGCCAGGCGAGTACTTCGACCGCCACGACATGATGAGCGCCATGAACGTGGACAGCGACGCCGGTCATCGCTTCTCTCCACGCGGGCCGCTGCTCAATGCACCCAACATCGATCGGATGGGTTGGCTGCCAGCGCAGCGGGTCTGGCAGCCGGCGGGCAACAGCAGCGCGACCCATGACGTGGACCTGGTGGCCCTCGAACACCCCGAGGTCAGCGGCTACCTCGCGGCGCGTATCGGCCCGTGGATGGCCGAGTTCCGCATGGCAACGCGCTTCGACGCAGGCCTCTCGCAGCCCTGCATCCTGTTTCATCAGGCCGAAGCGGCGCCGAACTCGGTCATCCTCGCCTCCGACCCGGCCCACAACGTCCATGAATGGCTGCCCGGCCAGTCCATCGGGCAAATCAGCTCGTACCGGCTGTTCGGCGGCAAGCGTGTCACGGTGGTGTCATTTGACCTGCGTGCACGCAAGGCCAGGTTGCGCGTCCAGATCGTGGCGAAGAAGCCGCCCTTCGTCGATTTCGATACGACGTTCGAAGGCGGCGTCGGTCTCCTGCCGCAGAATGGCGGGTTGGTCGTGATTCGGAACGGCAAGATCGTTGTGGTCCCGGTTCCGGTCCCGGAGCCGATCGACCTGCGCGAGACGATCCGGCAGCAGGTGCAGGAAGCGGTCCAGGCCGCCCTGCCGCCCCAGGTCCTCGGCTTCCAGACAGGGTCCCGACGCCCTGGTCTGCCCAGCCTGGCGGTGGGTCCGCGCGGTCCGTCGAAAGGCTGACCTGAGCGCGTCAGGCGACACCGCGAGGCTCGCATGTCATCGACGGGCCTGGCGGGTGCCGCTAGAGCACGCTGCGTTTGGCCGGAATCGGGATTCCGAAACGCGCGGAAATCTGATTCAAGCTCTGGGCTGGGCGATGGAGGCCAGCCCGAATGCGCCCCTACTCCGAGGATTTGCGTGAGCGCGCGGTGCAGCGCGCCG
>JBBQHE010000180.1:0-9310 GCA_038323655.1 Acetobacterales bacterium
GGCCTTGTCGGCGGATCGGTCAAGCCATCGGCAGCACTCTTATGCGATGAGTGCCAACTCGTTCATATCGCACGATTTTTCTTGCCAAACCGGGCATGGCTCATGGCAGCATGATGAAAGTTGACGGAGGACAACGCCGCAAAGCGGCGACACACAGCAGGAGCAGGGCACCGATCATGGACCTTTCGGGCATCGAGACGCTGGTCACCGACCCCCTGAAGCACCAGGCACCGCTGATCCCCGACTGGCGGCTGACCACGGCCGAAATCCTCTACCACCTGCCCGACCACCCGCACCTGTTGCAAAGCTTCGTCTGGCAGAAGCACGACCTGGCCCCGAAGTTCCCCGAACTGCACGGCTTCCTGGCCTTCTGGAAGCGCGAGATCGAGGGTCCGCTGCATTCGGTCCGCGTCGCCTCCTCCGCTCTGATCCGCCGGGCAGAGTTCCGCTTCGCCGATGGGGTGTTCCGCCTGCATTGAGGTGCGCAGGGCATGGGGCTAGCCTCAGCCCATGTCCGAAGCCCCTCTCCTCGCCGCCCGCTTCGGCGGCGTGCTGACCCTGACCATGAACAACCCGCTGGCGCGCAATGCGCTGACCCAGGCCATGGGGGTGGGGCTGATCGATGCCCTGGCGGCGGCGTCCCGTGATGAGACCGTCAGCGCCGTGGTGTTGGCCGGCCAACCCCCCGCCTTTTGCGCCGGGCAGGACTGGGCCGTGCTGCGGGCGCTGACGCCCGGCAATGTCGCCGACTGGGTGCATGCGCTCGGTCGCCTCTACGATGCGATTCGCGCCTTCCCCAAGCCCATGGTCGCCGCCATCGGCGGGGCGGCCGCTGGCGCCGGCTTCCAGATGGCGCTGTGCTGCGACCGGCGCGTCGCCAGCCCTGGCGCCCGGCTGATCCAGCCCGAGGTGCGGGCCGGCCTCGCCTCCATCATGGGGCCCACGCTGATCCGCCTCTACGCCGGCCAGGGGGCGGCCCAGCGCCTCGCCCTGGCTTGCGAGGCGCTGGATGCCACGACCGGGCAGCACCTCGGGCTGATCGACGAGGTGGTTCCCGAGGACGCCCTGCTGCCGCGCGCCCGCGCCGCCGCCCTGGCCATGGCCGAACCCGACCAGACCGCCTTTCGCCTGACCAAGGCCTGGCTGCGCCATATCTCCGAACCCGCCTTCCGGGAGGCGATCGAGGGCGGCATGGCGGCCCAGGCGGAGGCCGTGGCTTCCGGCGCCATACGCCGCGCGCTCGGCTGACCGCGCGTCACACCCGGCCGGTACGGTACTCCGGCAGGCCCTCGCTCAACCGCCGCGCGGCTTCATAGGCCGCAGCATCCAGCCCAGGCTGTCGATAGAAGGCGCCGCGGATGTGCAGGTAGTGCGCCATGGCGCGCAGCAGCGCCTCGCGCAGCCGCGGGTCCGGCGGCTGTGGCTCGGTCCAGAAGGCGTCCAGCGTCCCGGCGGCCGTGACCCCCGGAACCCGATACACCGCCTCGCCCAGCGCATAGGTCGGCAGACGCTCCACCACCGACCGCATGCCGACCGTGCTGGTGACCGTCACCACCCCCTGGCAGCGCTCGACGATGTCGCCGAGGTTGCCGCCACCCAGGTAGATGACGCGTTCGGCAAGCCCGTGCCGCGCCGCCGCACGCCGTAAGCGCGCCGACCAGTTCTTCACAAAGGGGTCGAGCGGATGCACCTTCACCAGCAGGCGGGTCTCCGCCGGCGCATGCGCGGCGAAGGACGTGAAAACCTCATCGATCACCGCGTCGTTGCTGGCGTAGCGCGAGTATTCGCGCATCGCGAAATCGCTCTCCATCTGCAACGCCAGCAGGAACAGCGGCGCTTCGCCCTGCAGCCCGGCCATGATCCGGGCACTGCGGCGGTTGGCCTGCGGCGCCAACGCCAGGCGCAGCGCCATGCCCAGATAGATCCGCACGGGGTGATAGAGCTGGTGGGTGCGATACCGGCGAAACCGCCACGACAGATAGACGTCGAGCGAATGGCGGATGTCCCAGACCGCCTGCCGGAAAAAGCTGTCCCAGTAGCGCACCACCAAGTCAGGCGGGCCCAGGGCCTCGCCGAGGGCCAGGATCGCCTCCGGGTCGCGCGGGAAGGCGCTGGCCCCGTTCATCCCATCGTGCTCCAGCGTGATCCAGTCCGGCCGGAGATACCCAAAGTCGGTGACCGCGATGCGGATGCCCCGCGCGCGGGCAGCCGCGATGGCGGCCTTGTGGTAATCCCGTGCCTCGCCCAGCAACACGATGTCGGTGATTGCTTGGGTGTCGAGAAAGCCTGCCACGAAGCCTGGCCAGGCGGCTTCCTCACCCAGGAAATCCGTGGCGTTCGGCCCGGACCAGAAGCGCACGTCGCCGCCCGAAAGGTTGATCCTGAAGGTCTGGTGTCCGCGCGTGCGCAACTGGGCGCCGACCAGGTCAAAGAACGGGCTGACGGGACCCTGCAGGAACAGGAATCGCTTTTGCGCGGGATCAGAAGGAGGCGACATCGGGCTGCGATACGGGTTCGTTGATCCTGAGGGTTTGGTCAACCTCGCCGCCCCAGATACCCCAGGCGCGAACCTCCGGCGCCGGCAACCGGGCCATGGCCTGGCGCATGGCCCGATTGTTTTCCAGTACCCAGGAGATCTCGACCTCGTCCCAGCCACGGCCTTCGGCATGGTCGATGGCCGCGCTCAGCAGCCCCGCTACGGCCCGGGCCGAGACCGGCGTGGCCCGCACCGCAGCCACCGTGCCGAGCAGTGGGATGCGCGCTCGCCGGGTGCCGCCCGGCAGCAGTGACCGCGCCATCCGCGCCCAGCCAAACGGCACCAGTCGGCCGTGGCAGGCGGCCATCGCCGCGGTCGGGTCCGGCAGAATGGCGCAGAGCCCGATCGGCAGCCCGCCCTGCTCGGCAAAGAAGACCTCGCCCGTCAGCAGCGCCGGGCGCATCAAGCGGCCGATCGTGGCGGCCTCCAGCGGCCCGACGGGCGTGACGCCCCAGTTCTGCGACCAGCCGTCGTTGTACAGCGTCGTGACCAGCGCGGCCTCGGCCGCGAATCGGCGCCGGTCGAAGCGGCGGATCGTGGGCCCCCCGGCTGCCAGCCGCGCCGCGCGGGCGCGGTGCCGTTCCTCTGCCAAGCGCAAACGGCAGGCGTGGACGGTCATCTCCCGCACCAGCCCGGCCCGGTCCAGCATGGCCGGCAGCCAGCCCGGGGTGATCGGTGTGCGCAGACTTCCCGGCAGGCCGAAGCCCGCGACCAGCGCGCCGACCTCATGGTTGATCGAAAAGGAAAGCGGGCCGCGCAGCCGTGCGATCCCCCGGCCTCGCAGCCAGACGGCCGCAGCGGCCAGAAGGGCCCGCAGCACCGCCTCGTCGTGCTCCAGCATCAGGAAGCCAAAGGTGCCGATCTGCTCCGCCACGGCCAGCAGGGGGCGTGCGGCGACAATGCGGCCGACCACGGTGCCGTCGCGCCAGGCCAGGAAGCGGGCCACCTCCCACTCCCGCAGCGCGCCGTTGCGCGCGGGGTCGAAGACCAGAGCCTCCTCATAGGCGAGCGGCACGGTCCATCCCGCGGCTGCACCGCCCAGGCTGCGGGGCAGGTCAAGGAACAGCGCCGCCTCCTCCGGCCCCGACACGGGCCGGATGGTCAACGGCATGGGGCGGTCATCCCGCGCGCCGTTGGTCCGCTTCGACCGCGACCAGGGCCTCGGCGGCGGCATGCAGATCCTCGGGCGTGTGGCTGGCCGACAGGAAAAAGCGCAGCCGGGCCGACTGTTCGGGAACGGCGGGGAAGATGATCGGCTGCACGTTCACCCCCGCCCCGGCCATCGCCGCCGAAAGCCGGCCGGCGCGGATCGAGGATCGGGTCAGCACCGGCACGATCGCATGCCCGCCCGAGGTGCCGGTATCGAAACCCCGCTGCCGCAACAGGTCGCGGAACAGGCGGCCGTTTTCCGCAAGCCGCGCCACGCGCTGCGGTTCGGCGCGCAGGATGGCCAGGGCCTCGACCGCCGCGGCCGCCAGCGCGGGCGCGATGCCGACCGAATAGACGTAGCCAGGCGCGGTATGCCGCAGCCAGTCCACGAGCCGCGCATTGGCCGCGATGTACCCGCCGCAACTGGCCAGGGTCTTGGACAGCGTGCCCATCCACAGATCGACCTCGGTCGGGTCGATCCCCTGGGCCTCGGCGATGCCGCCGCCCTTGTGTCCGAGCACGCCCAGCGAATGCGCCTCATCCACCAGCAGCCAGGCATCATGCCGCCGGGCGAGGGCGATGAAGCGCGCGAGATCGGGCACATCGCCGTCCATCGAGTAGTGCCCCTCGATCAGGATCAGAGCGCGTTCGCCCCCGCGCCGGGCCTCTGCCAGGGCGGACTCGGCGGCCGCCACGTCGTTGTGCGCGAAGGGGATGCGCCGCGCGCCCGACAGCCGCGCCCCCTCCAGGCAGGAGTTGTGGATCGCGGCATCGTGCAGGATGACGTCGCGCGGCCCCATCAAATGGCCGATGACCGTGACGTTGGTGGCATGGCCGGAGACGAAGGCCAGCGCGGCCTCAGCGCCGTGATGCGCGGCCAGGGCCGCCTCCAGCGCCGCATGCACCGGCCGCTCGCCCGACACGATGCGGGAAGCGGAGGCAGAGACGCCGTAGTGATCGATCGCCGCATGGGCCGCGGCGGCGACCCGCGGATCGCCGTTCAGCCCCAGGTAGTCATAGGAGGAGAAGTTGATCATCTCCCGCCCGTCGATGCGGCTGCGCGCCCCGGCCCGCGCCTCATGCGCGATATGAAAGGGCGAGGGTATGTCGAGGCTCTCCATCGCCTCGCGCATCAGCGAAAAGTCGCGCAGGCCCGGCAATGTCGAAAAATCGCGCGGATCGTCGGGCGTCAGGGCCTCGGACACGCGGCGCTTGGCCAACCGTTGTACCAGCCTCAGCCGCTGCCCCGCCGACAACCCAAAACCGCCACCCGTGCCGATGCTCATGTCCCGTTCACCGTCATCCATCAACGCCCGGCGATGCGCCCGCCGAGGGTTCGAAGCTTTCGACCAGGGCATCGATCGCGGCCTCGCCCTGGGTATCGGTCAGGCCCTCGGCCAGGCGGTTCGCCAGCAGCGCCAGGGTCAGGTCCTCGGTCACCGCCGACAGGGGCACGGCCTGGCCCAGGCGCTGTTCCAGCGCGGTCCTCAATTCCATTGCCCCCAGGCTGTCGAGCCCGAGAGAGGCGACCGAGGCTTCCGGCGTCACGCTTTCGGGCGCGAGGCGCAGGATCCGCGCGGTTTCAGCCACCGCCAGCGCCACCAGCCGGGCGCGCGCTTCCTCGGGCGGCAGGGCGCGGAGTTCGGCGCGCAGGTCGCCGGGCGGGCGGGCGGCGACGGCGCCACGCATGGCGGTAAACAGCGGTTCGGCCAGGATCGGCAGCAACGCTTCCATCTGCCCCCAGGCGACCGGGGCCAGGGCAACCACGGGTTGGCCGGCGGCGAGCAGGCGCGGGATGGCCTCCAGCGCCTGGCGGGCGGGCATGGGTGCCGCGCCGATCCGGCGCTGCAGGCTGGCGGCGGTCGCGGCGTCGCTCGCAAGGACCCCAGCATCGGCGATCGGCCCCCAGGCGATCGCCAGCGCCGGCATCCCGGCGGCGTGGCGCCGGCGCGCCAGGGCCTCCAGCCCGGCGTTGGCTGCGACGTAGTTGGCCTGCCCCGGATTGCCGAAGATGGTGGTGGCCGAGGAGAACAGCAGGAACAGCCGGATCGGGTCGGCCGCCGTCAGCCGGTCCAGCGCCAGCGCCGCGTTCAGCTTCGGCCGCAGCACGCGCGCAAAACGAGCCTCGGTCAGCCCGATCGCCTGGCCATCGTCGAAATCGGCGGCGGCGTGCACGACGCCGCCGATCGGCCCGTCGCCGCGGATCGCCGCCAGGGTGGCCGCCAGCGCCACGTCATTGCCGACATCGCAGGCATGCGCCGAGGCATCGGCGCCGAGCGCCGCCAGGGCGGCGATGGCGCGATCGACCCCCGGCGTCGCGGGGCCGCGGCGGGACAACAGGGCCAGCCGCTTGGCACCGCGCGCGGCGAGCCATTTGGCCGCCTCCAGCCCGAAGCCTGCGGTGCCGCCGGTGACCACGATGGTATCGCCCGGCGGCGCCCAGAGCGCCGGGTCTTCGGCCGCGGTGGCAGGCTGGGCATCGGGTGGCAGAATCACGACCTTGCCGAAATGCGTGCTGGCCTGGAGCGTGCGGAAGGCGGCCTCGACGTCCGGGGCGGCGCGGATCGTGTGCGGCAAGGGCCGCAGGGCACCCTGTTCGGTCAGTGCCCGCATCCGCAGCAGTGCCGCCTGGGCGGCAGCAGGGCGCGCCGCGGGCAGCGCGTCCACATCGACGCCGAAATAGGCGATGTTGCGTCGCAGCGGGCGCAGCGCCACGCGCCGATCCTCGAAGAAGTCGCGCTTGCCCAATTCCAGAAACCGGCCAAAGGGCTTGAGCAGGCTGAGGCTCTGCTCCATCGCTTCGCCGGCCAGGCTGTTCAGCACCACATCCACGCCATCCGGCCAGGCGGCACGTAGCGCATCGGCGAAACCGGGGTCGCGGCTGTCCAGTACGAGCTCCGCCCCGCCCAGGCGCAGGAAGGCGCGGCGGGCGGGCGTGCCGGCCGTGGCGGCGACGCGCGCGCCGGCCGCGAGGGCCACCTGCAGCGCGGCCAGGCCCACGCCGCCTGCGCCGCCATGGATCAGCACCGTCTCCCCGGCGGCCAGTTGGGCGCAGCTTTCCAGCGCGTGGATGGCGGTCAGGAAAGCCACCGGCATGGTGGCAGCCCCGGCCGGTTCCAGCCCGTCCGGCAGCACGACGAGCGCCGCTTCCCGCGTGATGGTGCGGCCGGCCAGGGCGTGCGGCGCAAAGCCGAAGACGCGGTCGCCCGGGCGCAGCCGCGTGCCGGGACCGACGGCCTCGACCACGCCCGCACATTCCATGCCGAGGCCAGGGCCGGCGAAGCCGTCGAGCAGAGCCTCCTCGGGCAGCAAGCCCTGGGCCCACATCACATCGCGAAAGTTCAGACCGGCGGCGAGGACGCGCAGCGCCACTTCCCCTGGGCCCGGCGCCGATGCGGCCATGGGCGCCCAGGCCAGGGTGCCGAGATTTCCCGGCTGGCCGATCACCAGGCGCCGCGGCCCGGGCGCCTCGTGGGCCCGCAGCCGGGACAGGCGTGGGGCCAGGCGCTGAGTCGGGGTCAGCAATTGTTCAGGCTCATCCCCGGCCAGCCCGGCCAGAAGGCAGCGTGCGGCATCGGTCGTCGGCAGCGCCCCGGCTTGCTCCAGGATTGGCGCCAAGTCTGACATCAGGTCTGGCACCAAGTCTGGCACCAAGTCTGGCATCAGGTCGGGCGCCATCGCGATACGGCGCAGGCCGAGGTCCGGCATCTCATTGGCCAGCACGCGCAGTGCACCCAACACCGCCGCGGCCTCGGCCGGCCCCTCGGGTACGGCCACGATAAATCCCGCCGTTGCGCCGCGGCAGGCTTCTGCCAGCCGCATCAGGTCAGCCAGGCACCCAGGCAGCCCGGCCGAATCGGGCGCCAGCAGCAGCAATACACGGGCGCCACGCAGCCGGCGCGGCGACGGGGTTGCGCCGAAGGCCAGGCGCTCGGGTTGCACGGGCAGCAACACCGCCAGCGCCTCGGCCAGGCCCTGGCTCGGGCTGTCGGCGATCAGCAGGCTTGGTGTCTCGATCACCGGCGCGGGCGCAACCACCGCGCGATGGGCCGCGAGCAAAAAGGCGGGCCAGGGCGCCGCGGTCAGCGTCGCGGCTTCGGCCGGAGCAAAGCCGGCATCGGCCAGGCTGCTGCGCCAGGCGGCAGCATCGGCCAGCCTGCCGGCGGCCCACCATGCCGGGTCCTGGCCGCAGCACAGGTCCCACAGCCGGCCCGGGGCGGGTTCGGCCAGAAGCATCAGCCCGCCTTCGGCCAGCGCCGCGCCAAGCGCCGGCACCAGACCGCGCGGCCCCGTGCCGAGTGCGGCGGCGGCAAGCCCCAGCACCGCATCGGCAACCTCCAGCGCGGGGGCGTCGTCACCCCAGGCCAGTTGACGAACCTCCACGCCCTCGGGCGCGATCGGCGGTGCGCTGCCGGCCTGGGTGGCGATGGTCAGTACGATCCGCCGGCCTGGCCGGGCGAGGGCGGCGATCAGCGGCCCGGCCAGCCCGCCCGCGCCCACTTCGAGCAACCGCAACGGCCGGGCATCGGGCCAATCGGCCAAGGCGGCGACGGCACCGGCCACGATCACCTCCGCGAGACGCGCGAAGGCGCCGCTGCCGATTGGTGGCAGGCTCTGCGGCTGCGGACTGCCCTGCAGGGCGTCGGGCAGGGTTTCCAGGCTGCGCGCGATCCAGGCCAGGTCGGGCGCGAGATGTGGCGATTCGGCCAGCACCTGGCGCCATATATCGGCCGCTTCCGGCAGCGGGCCCGCCTCCTCCGCCAAGCCATCCTCGGCGATGGCGGCATCGACCGCCTGGCGCAATGGGCCGCGGTACAAGGCCGCATCCGTCGCCTGGAGTGCTGCCTGTCCGGCTGCCGCCATGGCCGCTTCCAGCAGCAACGCCGTGTCACCAGCGTCGAGCGCACGGTCGCGGCCGGCGGCGGCCTTGATGCCGCGCGCCGCCGCGGCGCCCGGGTCGGGCGCGGCCATTGGGCCGCCGGGCATCGGCAGCAGGCGCGTGAGCAAGGCCTCGGGCGCTGCGCCGCTGCCGGGCAGCCGCAGCCGTTGCAGCCAAAGGTCGCGCAGCAGCGCGACCGGCCGCCCCGTCGCATCCCGCAGCAGGATATCGGCCGAGGCCGCGCGGGTCCCCTGGCGGGTGACGCGCAGATGCGCTGAGGCCGGCGCCTGCCCTTCGCGCAGGAACACCAGCCGACCAAGGCGCACCGGCAGCGGCACCTCGGCTGCGGTCGTCGGCTCCGCCTGGCCGGAGACCAGCGCCAGCAGCCCCTGGAAGGCGCCATCCAGCAAGGCCGGGTGCAAGGCATAAGCGCCATCGGGCGCTGTGGCGGGCAGGGTCAACGCGACCTCCGCGATGCCTTCGTCGATGTCCGCCTGCACGGCCACGACACTCGCGAAGGCAGGGCCGTAGTAAAGCCCGAGCCGTCGCGCGCGGTCGCGCAGCCGCGCCCCGGAGACCGGCGCTGCCCCGCCGCGCGGCGGGGCAGGGGCCGCGGGGGCTTCACCCCGGCCGGGGGCGCGGCGCCGCGGCGGGCCCGCCGCCGCGGTTCCCCCAACCGGCCGCGCCGCCCCGCCCCCGGCCGCCCCGTCGCATCCCGCAGCAGGATATCGGCCGAGGCCGCGCGG
>JBBQHE010000181.1:0-9289 GCA_038323655.1 Acetobacterales bacterium
GCTCAGCCGGTCCACGAGGGCGCGCTCCGCCTCGCGCTGGGCGGGGGCGGCCCCTGGCAGGCCGCCCAGGTCCTCCTCCAGTTCCAGCGCCGTGGCCTCGACCATCGGCCCCGTCAGCAGGTCGGCCCCCTCCAGCGCGCCGCCCAGCAGGACGCGGGCGCAGAGCCGGTTGATGCGGCGCGGGATGCCGTCGCTGTAGCGATGCACGTGATCGAGCGCGCTGTCCTCCCACGAGGGCCAGCCGTCCCAGCCGACCGCGCGCAGCCGATGCTGGACATAGGCATGCGTCTCCTCCCGCGACAGCCCGCCGAGGTGGTAGGACGCGAGGACGCGTTGGCGCAGCTGGTCGAGGTCGGGGCTGGCCAGCATCCGGCGCAGTTGCGGCTGGCCCATCAGGATGGTCTGCAGCGGCGCCTGGCCCTGTTCGGTGACGTTCGACAGCATGCGCAGTTCCTCAAGCGCCGAAGCCGGCAGCCCATGCGCCTCGTCCACGATCAGCAGGTGGCGGCGCGCGCCGGCGCGCAGCACCGCGGCGATGCCCATCAGCACCGCAGCCTTGGTGCCATCGGATGGCGCGCCGAAGGCCTCCGCGATCAGCCGCAGCACGTCGTCGCCCGACACCAGCGTGGTCGCGATGCGCGCGATCGCGAAGCCGGCGGGGTCGATATCCGCGCAGAGCTTGTCGATCAGCGTGGTCTTGCCCGCACCGACTTCGCCGGTGACCACGACGAACCCCTCGCGCTGCGCGAGCCCGTAGGTCAGGTGCGCGTAGGCGCGGCTATGGCCGGTGCTGGGAAAGAACAGCCGCGCATCTGGCGCCATCTGGAACGGCCGTTCGCGCAGGCCGTAGTGGTCGATCTGCATGGTGGTACTCCTCAAAAGGTCTGGCGCAGACCGACGAGCACGGTGTTCTGGTTCACCCGGCCCTGGCCGGTGTCATTCGTACTCACGGAGGCCTGCAGCTGCACGAGCCCCGCCAGCGTGGGCGTGAGCTGCTGGGTGAGCGTGGCGCTCGCGGCGACCAGCGTGCCGCTGCCTTGGGCCGGCGAATCGAACGTGCCCGCCTGAATGCCGGCGATGGCGGTAACGGTGGGCGTCAATTCATGCGCCCAGCTCAGGTTCGCATAGGCGTTGTTCTGCGCCGTTGTGATCGTGCCGGGCGCCGAAGAGACCGGGGTCATCTCCTGGATGCTGAATGAAAGGGCAATCGTGTCACGCGGCCAAGCCTGGATGATTGACGCGGTGCCACCACGCACCCGCATCAGGCCGCTCTGCACGCCGTTGAAAGAATTGGCGAAGGGCTGCACGACCGGCGCACCGGTCACCGAATCGACCGGATTGCCCAAGGCGTCGAGCGTGGTGGTGGACAGCAGGTCCACCGCATTCTGCGCGGCGGTGGTCAGGCGCTCGGCGTAGCTGGCGTAGAAGGTGGTGCGGCCACCAAGTGCCAATACCGCATCGAGGCTCAGCGAATCCACACCGTCGCGGCGCCCGTACCTGACCGTGACGCGGCTGTCCGGCGACGGCGTGAGCTGCACGCCGACCGACCACAGCGGCCCATTGTATTCGAAGCCGGGTACGCCAGCGTAAAACAACTCCTGATAGCCGCCCTCCAGCAAGGCCGCGACCTCGCGGGTTATGGCGTAGCGTGTTTCCAGCGAGGCCGATCGCCGGTAGGCGCCGTCGAGCACCCCTGTGCCCTCGTAGCTGGTTGAGATCGCCCGGCCTTCCAGCGCGAGACGTCCGAGGTCCGGACCACTGCGCGCCACCGCGTAGAATTCATTGGCGGTGAAATTCTGGCTGGTGAAGAAAGGTTGGCCGGTCGGCGTCAACCCGCCCGAGCCATTGCCGCCGATGTCCTGCGCGACCTGCTGAAAAGCGTAGCCTACCTGAAGGGTGGCGGCACTGGCGAAGCGTTGCACGTAATACGGCGAAACCTGGAAGGCGCTGGTCTGGATCTGGTTGCCATTTTCCAGCACGGTCCCGGGGCCCTGCGCGATGCCCCCGCTGGCAGCCTGCACCGCGCCTGAGCCGCGCACATCGATGAACAGCGATTCCGGCACCACACTGAAGACCAGCTGCCCATTGTACTGCCAGTCGATCCGGTTCTGCCCGCTGTCGGAACCATAGATCTGGCCAGTTGGCGCGACATTCACCACACCCTTCACGCGCGTCGTATCGACCTCCAGCAACATGCCAGGCGTCACGCCGATCACGATGTCGGAACGACGGTTCGTGGCCGTGTTGTTCAAGTTGTTGGTGGCCAAAGCCGATGCCGCCAGGCTCGGCGTCAATCGCCAGCCGCGTGCCATGTCGTCCGCTGGCGCCGAAGCGGCGTAAGGGAAACCGAGTTGATCGATCCGGATGGCCGAGGTTCTGACCCCGGCAAAGCCGCCCCCCGCAGCACCGTCCGTTGTCGCAAGACCCGTTGGGACTTCGGTAAACGACGCCGGCGGTATCGGCGGGGCTTCGGCATGGGCGGGCAGGCCCGCGCCCAGGGCGGCCAGCACGAGAACGCCCTGTGCCGCGCGGACCGGGTCAGGTCGCATCGGGCACGCCATAATCGCCAAAGGCGCCGAAACTGTCGTTGCCGGTCAGCCGCACCTTGTTCAGCAGCAGTTGCAGCAGCGGACAGGCGTCGAGCATGTCCAGCGCGGCCTCGACCTCGTTGCGCTGGGTGCCTTCGGCCTGCACCACCAGCACGACCTGACCCGCGACGCCCGCCAGCGCCGACGGGTCGCTGGTCGACAGGCACGGCGGGGTGTCAAGCACCAGGATGTGATCGGGCAGGCCCGTCGCCAGGCGCAGGACGGCGGCGGCAATGTCGGCGCCCGAGGGCAGATCGGGCTCGCCCTCTGGACAGGCGCCATAGGGCAGGAAGCGCATCCGCTCGATCGCCGTGCGCTGCGGCAGGATCGCGGCGCGTCCGGCCGGCGCGCGGACAAGCGATCGAAGCCCCGTCGCGGCAGAAACGCCCAGCGCGTGGCTGAGGCTGCCGACCCGGCCATCGGCGTCGATCAGCACGACCTGACGCGCCGCGCTGGTCGCGATGTTCGCGGCCAGGTTCAACGCAGTGAAGCTCTTGCCCTCGTTCGGGCGGGCGCTGGTCACCAGCACGATCCGGTTGCGCGCGGCGTCATTCGGCACGGCGCGCATCTGCATGCTGCGCATGACCTGATGCTGCACCAGGGTCAGTTCTTCCAGCACGCGGCTGCGCAAGGGTCCGTCGGGGGCTGACACGAGCCCCGCCGCGATGAGCAGGTCGCGGCCGATCGTCGGCACGGGGTCGGGCGCAGGAGGCGCCGGCCTGTCGGGTGCCGGGCGGGCAAGCGGCGATACGCCTACGGGCGGGGTCGCAACCGGCTGGGGCGTCGGCGGCGGGCGCAGCCCCGCGAGGGCTTCGGCCGCGCGCTCCACCAGATGCGCGCGACGGTCGAGCGGGGCACTCATGCCAGAATCCTCACAATCATACCCGGCACACCGGCAAGCACGGCGCCAAGGCCAACAAAAAGAAGTCCGAAAGCGCAGGCAAAGCCAAAGGCCGGGCCAAAGCGCCACGGCACCGGTGCGGCCGACACGCCCCCAAGCACCGGCAGCCCGAGGTCCCGCAGATCATGCACAGTGTAGAAGGTGCGATCGAGCCCCACCAGCAGCATCGCCACAAGCACCCCCGCGCCGATACCGGCACCAAGCACGAGCGCCGACAGGAGGGTACGGTTCGGGGCGATGGGGCGCGACGCGAGCGAGGGTGGATCGATCACTTCCAGCTTGACCCTATCGCTGCTGACGCGGGCGGCGCCGGCGATCTGGATGGACTCCCGCCGCGCCAGCAATTCCTCATAGTTGCGCCGCAGCACGGTGTAGTCGCGGTCGAGGTTCAGGAACTGCGCCTGCACCTCGGGCTCGCCGCGCGCTATGGCGTCAAGCCGCGTGATCTCGACCCGGGCATCGCGGTCCTGGCGTTCGAGCGAGCCGATCTGCGCCAGCACATCCACCAGCCGCACGCGCAACTGCTCAAGCAGAAGACTGGGCTGCGCCGTCCGCGGCCCGGGTGCTGCGCGCGCGCCGCCGCCGCCGCCGCCGGTGCGCAGCTGCGCGACGACGCTGCGTGCCGCCGAGACGTCGGGGTGTTCGTCGGTGAATCGCAGGCGCAGGTCGCGCAGCACGCGCTCGGCCTCGGCCAGGCGCGAGTCGCCACCGCCTCCGGCCGCGGCCTGGGCTGGCGCCGCGTCGATCTGCTGCTGCGTCAGGTCCCGCCGCATGCGCGCGTCCTGCAATTCGCCCTGGACCTGCTGCAACCGGGCACGCGCCGCTTCCAGGCGCGAATTGCCACCGAGCGCTTCGGAAGGCAGCAGATCGATGTAGCGCGCCTGGAACTCGGCGCGGCGACGTTCGGCCTGGCGCAGCTGAACTTCATAGCTTGTGATCTGCTGGGCGACGAAATTGCGCGCGCTCTCCATCTGCTGGCGATCGGTCGCCGCCGCGGCTTCCATGAACAGCGTCAGCATGGTCTGCACGACGTCGCGCGCCACCCGCGGGTTGGAGTCGCGGTAATCGATGGTGAACAGGTTGCGAGTCTGCGGGGTGATCCGGATGTCGCGCGACAACCGGGTCACCAGCAAGTCGCGCTCGGCAATGTCGCTGACGCGCTGTTCCAGGTCCGTGCGCGCGATCACCTTGTCCAGGTTCGGCCGGCTGAGCAGGGTGCGCTGCAGCACCTCAACCTGGCCTGCGGGCGAACTGTCGACCGCCAGCCCCCGCAGCAACGACGCCAGGATCGCGTCGGCATCGGCGTAGATGCGGGCGCTGGATTCATACTGGCTCGGGATCAGCTGCACGCCAATCCAGCCGCCGACGCAGACGACCCAAGTCGCCAGCAGGGCCTTCCAGCGCTGCCGCCACCCGGCGGAGGCGTAGCGACGTAGTGTGGCGCTGATCTGCACCGCTCAGAACCAACCCTGCGGGATGACGAGCGTATCGCCAGGGCGCATGGGGACGTCCTGCGACACGTCGCCGCCGCGCATCAGGTCGCCCAGGCGCACGGGAATGGCGACCTGCTGGCCTCCCTCACGGCGGATGATCTCGGCGCGGTTGCCGGCGGCGTAGCGGGTCATGCCGCGGGCGGAAATCATCACATCCATCAGCGTCAGGCCTTCGCGATACGGCATCGCCATCGGCTGGGCCGCCTCGCCGATCACCCGGATTTGCCGGTCGGGCTGGCCCTGGAAGGAGCGGACCATGACGGTGACATTCGGCTCGCGCACGAAGGTGCTGAGCCGTTCCTGGATGCGGCGGCCCAGTTCCGACGGGGTGCTGCCGGCGGCCTGCACGTCCGGCACCAGCGGTAAGGACAGGCGGCCGTCCGGCCGGATCGGCAGGTCGACTGCGCTGAGTTGCGGCTCGCGGTAGACGAAGACAGTCAAGGTGTCGCCCGGTCCGAGCACGTAGTTGGACGCGGTCGGGCTGACCGGCCCCGGCGCCGTCGTTGGCGCTTGCCCGGCGCAACCGGCCAGGGTGAGCGCCAGGAGGACCTGGCAGGTGGCACGAGGGGTTGGGCGCATGGACAGGCCTCATGACGTTGCGCGGCCCAAGGGGGCGGCAGCCGGTGATACGTGATTGCGCCCGCAAGGACACCTTCAGCGCTTCCTCATAATAGCCAGATCGTCGGCGTCATCAAATAAATATACCCGCGTTATTTGTCGCGCCGAGGTAAAACATTTTCCATTTCATGCAAAATCGATGTGAAATGCGTTTAATTGATGTAAAATAACCCGCTTTTTCCCGCATAGATGATTTCTTTATCTTCCGTCTGAGGACTTCAAAGTTTTTTGACTTTCCAACTGGCGCTTTGAGGACTATCTCGGCGTTCCAGTAACCAATCATTAAGGGAAGGCCAGCCGAATGACCAACTTGTTCGGCCACAACGTCCGGTCGGAAATGGTGTTCGTCTGCGTTGCGGAAGCCCTGGCGGTGTTCCTGGCCATCTTCGGGCTGCTGGCCTGGGGCGGGGCTGGCGAACCCCTGGCAGGACCGGTCGAAGCCGCTTGCATCGCCGCGGCGCTGGCGGTGTGGTCGGGCCTCGCCTCTGGCGCAAGCGGACTCTACCAGCCGGACAATGGCGAACGCGTGTCGCGTCCGCTGGCGGGTGCGCTGGTGGCCGCCACCCTGTTGCTGGCGGTGGCCTGGGCCGGGCAGAGCCTGTTCGCCCTCACCGATACGCCAGGCGCGCTGGCGCGGTTTCTGGGCGTGGTGCTGCTGGGCTGGCTGGTGGGCGCACTGGCAGCGCGCGCCGCCTGCCTTGGCGCCACACGCACGGGTCTCGTCCGTCGGCGCATCCTGGTTTTCGGCCCGACCGGCGCGGCCGACCGCGCGCCGGACCTGCTGGACATTTCCCACGCCCCCCTGGCCAGCATGACGCCCGACGACGCGCTGCGGCCGGACCGGCTGCGGTCGCAGCAGGTCTGGGCGATCGTCGCGACCGATCCTTCGGCGCTGACACCGGCGCTGCGGCAGCACTGCCAGGATGCCGGGGTCCAGGTGCTGAGCGAAGATGCCTTCGAAGAGTGCCGGCTGAACCGGGTGGCCAGCGACCGTCTGGCGATGGACTGGCTATCGACCGCGCGCGTGGCGCGAGAAAGCCGGGCAGAAGCCGTCCTGCGCCGGTGCTTCGACATCCTGGTCGGGCTTTTGCTGGTGGTGATGACGCTGCCGGTCATACTGGTCGCCGCGGCGGCCGTGAGGCTGACCAGCCCGGGACCGGTGTTCTACCGCCAGACCCGCAGTGGCCTCGGCGGCCGCGTCTTCACCCTGTTCAAGTTCCGCAGCATGCGGGTGGACGCCGAGGCGGGCGGCGTGCCGGTCTGGGCGACGCGGCGCGACCCCCGCGTGACCCGCGTCGGCCGCTTCCTGCGCCTGACGCGGATCGACGAATTGCCGCAGGTGCTGAACGTGCTGCGCGGCGACATGTCGATCGTCGGCCCGCGCCCCGAACGCCCGGGTTTTGTCGAGGAGCTGGGCCGCGTCATTCCGCATTACCACGACCGCGCCTGCGTGCGGCCCGGGATCACCGGCTGGGCGCAGGTCAAGTACCCCTATGGGGCCTCGGTCGAGGATGCGCGGATGAAGCTCGCCTACGACCTCTACTATGTCCGCAATCGCAGCCTGTTCCTCGATCTGCTGATCCTGGTCGCGACCGTCCGCGTCGTGCTGTTCCAGGAAGGTGCGCGATGAGCGCCCCGGCACGGCGGTGGCCTGCATGACGGCGGTCACGACGACGATCCTGCACGGCGGGGCTGCGGCGATCTGCTTGGTCTGGGCGGTGCTGGTGCTGGGCGCGGGCCGCGGCAGGACGGCGGTCCTGATGGCGTCCGTGCTGGCCGTGCAGGCGGCCTGGGCCCTGTCCGTCGCGATGGCGCCCGACAGCGCTGGCGGTGGCCTGGCCGGGCTGCTGGAAGTGGCACGGGCAGGCGCCGGATTCGCGGCGCTGCTGCTGCTGGTCCGGCGCGCGGCGGGCCAGGGCGGTCGCACGCTCGTTTGGGGCTTCGTGGCGGCGGGGATCACCGCAACCGCGCTTGCCCTGTTGCCGCCCGGGCTGGCCGCGGCGCTGACCTTTCCCACGCTCGGCGCGCCGACGGTGCTTGGCCGGATCGGCCTTGCGTTGCTCGTGGTGCTGGTCGCCGAAAACCTCTACCGCAACGCGCCGGAAGCGGCGCGCTGGCACGTCGTCCTGCCCTGCATCGCGCTGGGCGGCCTGGCCGCGTTCGATGTGCTGCTCTATGCCAATGCAGCGCTGTCGGGCGACTATTCACCCGGCATGTCGGACGCGCGGGCCGTGGTCACGGCCGCAGCAGCGCCCCTGTTCGCGATTGCCGCGGTGCGTGACCGGCGGGCGCGTCGCAGCCTGCCGGTGTCGCGCGAACTTGTGTTTCACGGCACGTCGCTGATGGTGGCGGGCAGCGTGCTGCTCGGCGTCGGTGCCGCCGGCGAGGCGCTGCGGCATCTCGATGCAGCCTGGTCGCGCGCCGCGGGGATCGGCCTGCTGGCCGCGGCGCTGATGGCGCTGGCCGTTGCCAGCACGTCGCAGACGCTGCGATCCCGCCTGCGCCGGCTGCTGACCGATCACTTCTTTGTCGCGCGCTACGACTACCGTCGCGAATGGTTGCGCTGCGTCGCCGCCCTTTCCGCCGGCGAAAGCCCGATCCAGGCCGATGTCCGCGCGATTCGCGCCATCGCCGATGCGGTGGACAGCCCGGCAGGTCTGCTGGTGCTGCGCGACGGCGCGGCATTGCAATGGGGCGGCAGTTGGAACGCACCGAGCGATGCGATGGCCCTGCCCGCCGCTGCGGAACTGGATGCCCTGTTGCGCGGCGGCGACTGGGTGGCCCACCCGGCACCTGACGCGCCCTGCGCCCTGCACGCGGCCCTTGACGACCTTTGGATCGTGGTCCCGCTGATGCACCATCGCGACGGGCTGCTGGGCGCGGTCCTGCTGGCCCGCCCACGCGCCACCTTCGTGCTGGACACCGAGGTCTTTGCCCTGCTGCGCACCCTCGGGCGCGAGGTTGCGATGTTCCTGGCCGAGCGACGCAGCGCGGAACAGCTGGATGACCAGGCGCATCTGGCAGCCCATGCCCAGCGCTTCGCCTTCGTCGCGCATGACGTGAAGACGGTGGCGGCGCAATTGCGCCTGCTGTCTGGGAACGCTGCCGAACACATCGCCGATCCCGCTTTCCAGCGCGACCTGCTGATCACCCTGTCGGCTGCAAGCGCGCGGATAGACGCGCTGATCGCGCGGCTGCGCGAACCGGACCAGAATACGGCACGCCCGCCGGCGCGGCTTGAGCCGCTGGACCGCCTGCGCCGCCTGGTGGCTGGCCGGCAGCCCGCAGTGATGGTGCAGGACGACGGCCAGCCCACCTGCCTCGTTGCCATGGAAGCCGAGAACTTCGATGCGGCCCTCAACCACCTGCTGGACAACGCGGCCGAAGCCTCGGCCCCCGGCCACCCGGTGCAGGCGCATCTGCGCCGGCAGGGCAGCGAGGTAGTGGTGGAAATCCTGGACGGCGGTCGCGGCATGACCGCGGCCTTCATCCGCGACGCGCTGTTCCGCCCGCTGGCGACCACGCGCCCACGCGGCAGCGGCATCGGCGCCTGGCAGGCCCGCGCGCTGCTGCGTGAGGCTGGTGGCGAGGTGACGGCCATCAGCGTGCCGGGACGCGGCACCACGATGCGCCTTACCCTGCCCATCTGCGGCGGCGATACGCAGCCGGATAGCCTGCGCCCGACCCGA